>JACPDT010000103.1 GCA_016183865.1 Armatimonadota bacterium
AACGATGCCTATTCTGTCTATGTTCCCGGAGTAACCTTCGAGAAAGCAACAAGAAGCATCTTCTTGTCACCCGAAACCTTTGACGCCCTTCCGACTTACAGTGGAGAAATGAGACCTGCCCGGGCGGGCGCGTTTCGGGTATTCAAGAGCACCGGAGCCGCTTTCGGTCTTGAGGCCGGCGAGTACCTGGTGGATGACAGGAGAAGAGTCGCATACAGGATGCAGCATAACTTTCCCCCAATGGGGACAGAGATATCCCGACTTGGAAAGCAGGAGCGTCTGAAGGGGCCCCAGGCGGCCCAGGACGGCAACAGTTACCGGGTGTGGCACAAGACCGACAATGAAGGGGGACCTCCGGGCCGCTATCTGGTGGATGGTCAGGGAAAAGCGGTTTATCTCGTTGATCCCGGCATCAATGGGGTTCACAAGGTGAGACCTGACGGCAGCACGGTGACCAAGTTCGATGCCCCAAAGGCCACACTCATGTCTTACATCATCAAAGGAATTCTGAACAGGGAGCTTCCCTGGGGGCTGGTGCTCCTGGGTGTCGCGATAGCGATAGTGCTGGAAATGTCCGGGATTCCCTCACTCGCATTTGCCGTAGGCGTGTACCTGCCGCTTTCCTCGTCCACTCCGATCCTCGTCGGCGGAATGATTCGCTGGCTTGTGGATCGCAACATCCGCAGGAAATTGGCTCATAAGAGGCTGAATGAAGCGCAGTTGACCGCCGAGGGAGACAAGAGCCCCGGTGTGCTGATGGCTTCCGGCTACATTGCAGGCGGCGCCATTGCAGGGATCGTGATTGCCGTTGTTGAGGCCATTGATATAGGCTTTCTCAAAGCCTTCAGGGCCTGGGTCGGCTCGATCACAGCGGCCAATCCCTTTTACAGCGGCCCCCATGCGGACCTGTTATCCGTGATCCCATTCTGCATCCTTGCCCTTATTCTTTATCTGGTGGGGCGGGAGGCCCTGATGGCGGGGAAACTGCCGACTACTTCCTAATACATCCCATACATCATCGGATAGGGCCTCATCATGCTGCTCAACATGAACATGCTGCCAAGACTGGTCAAAGAATTCAGGACCGTCATGCCGAGGAACATCTTCATATAAGGATCATCGAAGGACCCTCTCTGAGTAGGGGTGTTGTAGTTCTGGTAACCGGGGAACTGGGAAGGTTGAATCGGCTGCTGCTGCGGCTTCTGCCCCTCGCCGAACCCCATCTTGTCCTTGACCTTCTGCCAGAAGCTCTTCTTTTCCGGCGCCTGGGGCGCGGTCTGGGGTCCCATTACCTGATAAAGGGCGTAATTCCTTGCCTTGACCTGGTCGTCGGCGAGCAGATATTCGGCGGCCGTGCTTCCATAGGGGGTTCCCTGCCCGTATTGGGCAACGGTTGTGAAGAACTCCCTTGAAGGATCACTAGTGGGATCCACATATTGCTTCCTGGACATCACAGTCATCCAGCCCTTCTGGAATGTCGCCTGCTCCTCAGGAGTCCCCTTCTGAACAAGACCATTGAAACGGGCGCCTGCATCTTTGAGCTTTGCATCCGCCAGGGCGGCATCAGACTGCAGGTAGTTCAGCGCCTTTTGGCTCACTTCCGGATTGTTCAGTCGGCCGGCTTTTGTTTCCCGCACGACCATTCCCGCGAAGATCATGGGGTAGTTCCCGTTCACGACGGGATACTGGGCGGTGAAGTTCTGCGCTTCCACGAGGAGGCCTCTGAGCTTGTCTCTGTCCGCCGGAGGCGCTGTTTCAAGGGCGGACAGCATCTCCTGCGCCTTCTGGCTCCTGGCAGCCTCAAAAGGCTGGAGAGCAGGGTTGGAAGTCGCGCCGTCCGTGACCGGTGGAGCTGTCGCAGGGGTCGTAGTGGGAGCGGCGACAGGGGTCTGAGTCTGAGGCGCGGCGGGCTTGTTTATGATTTCATATATGCCTTTTGCATGCTCCTCAGCCACGGCGCTGTCCCCAACCACGGTTTGAGCCGCATCCCGAACCCCCATAATGGCAGGATTATCCTTCTGATCGGGGATGCGGGCGATCCCTTCATAAAACCCCTTCTGGGCATTGATCCGCGGATCTTTTTGCTGCAGGTCCACAAGGGATCTATATTGTTTTTGGAGCTCCGTTTTCTCATCATTGGTAAGCTTTGACACGGCCTGGTCGAATTTCTCTCCATTGTCCTGAACCCGGGCTTTGGTCATCGCCTCATCTGCTTGCAAATATTCCACGGCGCCCTTGTACACGTTTGCATCGCCCAGTTTCTTGCCCTGGTAATCCCGGACCACCATGGCCGCCATGGCGCCCTTCTGATCCAGAACATAGCCATGGTTCCCATCCACGAAATTCGTGTGGGACTTGACGTACTGCTCCGACTCGGCGGCAATGCTCTGGAGCACCGCCTTGTCCTGCGGGGAAGCAGCCTGCATTGCCTCAAACAACTGTTTGTCCTTCGCCTGATAGGTCTTTTCCGCTTCGATGATGACAGGGCTTCGGGTATCCGGTGTTTCCGCTTTCACTTCTCCGGGGGGTTGCGCGGGGGCGCCTTTGACTATCTCATTAATCCCGTCCATGTGTTTTCCCTCAATGGCGGAAGTCGCCACAACCGCCTGGGCTGCGGTTCTGAGATCATTGAGAGCCGGATTGTCCTTTTGCTCAGGCATGTTGGCAACGCCCATGACCAGAGCCGCATCGGCGTTGAGCTTCGGGTCCTTCTTCTGTTGCTCCACCAGAGCGGCATATTGTTTCTGGAGCTCCTGTTGCTCTTCAGGCTTCAGTTTCTGTACCACCTGACCAAATTGGCCGGATGCTTCCTGGATTCGGAACTGGCTCAACTGCTGGTCCGCTGCAAGGTAATTGCCGGCAGCTTGCTGCAGCTTGGGATCCGTGATTTTGCCTCCACTATGATCCCTGATCACCATTGCGGCAAAAGCCGCCTTTTGGTCCGGGACATAGCCATGGTTCCCATCCACGAAATCGGGATGAGACTTTGCGTACTGATCCGATTCGGTCATAAGCTTTTTCAGTCCAGCCTTGTTTTCCGGAGATGCAGCCTCCATGGCGTCGGCCATCTCCTTATCTCTGGCCTGATATATCGCCTCGGCCTCAGCCCTGTTCTTCGGCGTTGCGGTCAGATCCGAAGCAGGTGCAGTTTGGGTGCTCTTGAGTTCTTCCGTTTCCTTCTTTTCGGTTATCGGGACACTGACCGGCACACCCGTCGGCTTTTCCGTCTCCGAAGTTTTCTTGTCTTCCGGCTTCGCCCATGCCGGCTCTCCCCCGCGCCTCAGGAATGCCTGATAAGCGGTAGGGGCCAACTCGGCTTTTGCGTATTTGAGGGTATCCGGCTCCACCGTGTGCTCATAGCCCTTGGAATCAACCACCTGGTAGGCCTTCGAGACGCCGCCGGCGCCCTCGATCTCAACGGTTTTCACGGAAGGGAACTCCGACCCCTTTCCCATCTTTTCCTCGGCTCTTACCGTTCCATCAGGATGAGCGAAAATGCTGATATTGCCGTCAGGAAGGGTTATGGTGGAGTTTCCGTCAGGCCCGGTGTATCGGGTGATTCCATTGTCGCTCGTTGTCCTGAGGCCTCCGCTCGGGGTCATGGCCGTATGGAGATGATGCTCTGCCTCAAATTTCACCTGGCCTGGACTTCCGGTGCGATAGTCCAGGGTTTCTCCGTTGACCCTGTGCACCCGGCCCTCCGAATCCTTGAACTGGAAGACCTTCTGGCCATCGTTTTCCTCCGCGACCGTCACATGATGCCTTGAATTTGTGTTCAGATCAAAAGCTTTCGGCTCCTTGTCAAAGGGATTGTTGATCACATAACCATCGGGAAGGGAGAAAAGGAAGCTTCCATCCTGATTATCCTGGCGAACGACTCCATTGGGCGATTCTGTCTGGGTTCGGCCGTCCTCGAATTTGCTTGTTTTCAGGTCACCCTCTTTCGCCTCAGTCTCTTGAGGCGCCAGGAACTCATCCAGGGTGGCATCGCGCAGTTTTTTCTCTTCCTTGTCTTTTGTTTCTTTCCCTTTTTCTCCAATCACGCCTGAATGGACTGCACGGCTTTCCAATGCCTGGGTGGTCCTCTTGTTCAGAGATTGCTCAGCAAGCAGCTTGCTTTGATCATAAGCCGAAATCTTTCCTAGATCGCTCACGGAGATTCCTCCCTTGCTTTGTTATGTTTCCCATTATAAACCTCTTCTGCGCACCATTCAAGTTCCAAAGAGGTTCCAAATTTCAGCCTTTTCTGGGACTCTCCCGATATTATACCGTACCTTGTCGGGGGAGGCAAGTGGGCTCATGTTAATGAATTGTTAACATTTGGAAACAAAGAGGCAACATTTTTCACAAAAATTTCAAATGGCGTATTGACATTTACATGGTCACCTGCTATAATGGACACAATTGTTGAAGGCGTTCGGCCGGACTGCTACGCAGGGGCCGACGGGTCGCTGAATGATTGAGGCGAGCCCACGTCCATGTTCCCAAGGCTGCTATCAGCTTCCATGGACACGCTAGGAAGACCAGTCGGTCCAGGTGTGGCAGTCCTTTGTTTTCCCCACCTGGTCCGCGATCCAATCCCGGGCATCCTGACCCGGGGACTCACGGAGGAGTGAAAAATGGTTCGCGGTCTCTACACTGCAGCATCAGGCATGATGGTCCAGATGATCCGGACGGATACCATCGCCAACAATCTCGCCAATGTCCGGACAAGCGGATTCAAGCGCGAACTTTCCATGTTCAGAGCCATCCCCACGCAAAATATTATTCGCATCAACGACAAAGAGACCACGGGACCCCCGCCTGCCACTGCCTTCGATCCTCGTCCTTTCATCGGCACGATGGGAACGGGCGTTCGCTTTGAGGAGAACTTCACCGATTTCCAGCAGGGGACATTGGAAACCACCGGCAATCCCACAGACCTGGCTCTCCAGGGGGACGGTTTTTTTGTCCTTCAAACACCGAGAGGGCTGCGATACACAAGGGACGGGCATTTTCGTCTCGGATCCGACCGTAGCCTGGTCTCGTCAGAGGGCTACCCTGTTTTGGGTCTGAACGGTCCGATCGTGTTGGGTGAAGGACAACTTGCTGTCACGACGGACGGCCAGTTGACGCAAGACGGCCAGCCCATCGCCACCCTTCGCATAGCAGGTTTCCCCGACAAGAAGTCACTGCGGAAAGAAGGTCATAATCTTTTTGTCGCCGGAGCTCCCGAGCAGGCCGCTGCTCCTGCCGTCCACCAGGGGGCCGTGGAGGGAGCGAATGTGGACATGATACACAGTATGGTCAGCCTCATCGAGGCTTTTCGGGCTTATGAAATCAACCAGCGCGTCGTTACGGCGGAAGACGAAATGACAGGGCGAGCCGTGAATGATGTGGGAAGAAACCGATAAGGAGGTTTGGACGATCATGATGAGGGCATTGTTCTCCGCAGCCAGTGGGATGATGGCACAGCAACTGAATATTGACACCATCTCCAATAACCTCGCCAATGTAAACACGGTAGGTTTCAAGAAAGTGCGGGTGGATTTCCAGGATATTCTGTATCAAACTTTGAAGGCCGCCGGCGCCCCTGTGGCGCCCGGAGTCCAAAATCCCACAGGACTGCAGGTAGGGCTTGGAGTGCGACCTGCCTCAACGCAGCGGATCTTCCTCCAGGGAGATTTCCAGAAAACGGACAACCCCCTGGATGTGGTCATAGAAGGGCAGGGTTTCTTTCAGATTTCCATGCCTGACGGGAGCATCGCCTACACCCGGGATGGGTCATTCAAGCGGGACAGCCAGGGGCGTCTGGTCACTTCGGATGGCTTCTTCGTCTCCCCCGAGCTCGCCATTCCCCAGGATGCAGTGACTATATCCATCGGTCAGGATGGAACAGTTTCCGTCACGACTCAGGGACAGGCAGCGCCTCAGGTTCTCGGCCAGATCACCCTGGCGAGATTCATAAATCCCGGGGGCCTTGAAAGCAAGGGCAAGAATCTTTTCGTCGAAACAGCCGCCTCGGGTCCGCCGATAGTAGGGACTCCGGGAACCGGGGGCATGGGATCCCTTGCCCAGGGATTTCTGGAGAGCTCAAATGTGCAGATCGTGGAAGAGCTGGCCAGGCTTCGGACGAGATGCTGGGACAGGCGGCGGCCTTGAGGCGGTAGTGAGCAACTGACGTTGGCCACAGAGACACGGAGGCTTTGATTCAAGATGAGGCAGGGTGTAACGCTGGGACTCCACTGGGGAACACTTTTCTGTACCTCTGCGGCGCTGTGGCTGATTCTTTTTGCAGGTGTATCTTTCGCTCAAGGAACATCAAGAACTGCTCAAAGCAGTAACATACACACTGATAGGCTGAGGGAAGTGGCTGCTTCCGCCATACTCCAGAATGGGCCCTGGAGGAAAGGTGAAGTAGAACTGGTGCCCACGGGCGCCATCCCTTCCCTCAGCATCCCTCCCGGGAAAGTGGAAATGATCCCGGGGCCGGCCTCTTTCCGTCCCGGTTATGCGGCCGTTTCGGTCCACGTCAAGGTAGACGGCAAAGAGGTGCGGACCGTTCCTGTCTCCTTTCAGGTCATGATTTATCAATGGGTCCTCGTCACACGGGGAACAGTCCCTCCCGACACAAGGATGGAGGACGTGCCCCTGGAGCGCGCAAGGAGAACGGTAACAGGCAGGGTCGAGCAGTATCCCTCCCAGCAGAGGGATCTGGCGGGAATGGTGTCCCGTTCCTACATTCCGGGAGGCAGGATTCTGACCTATGACCTGGTTCAGTCACCCTTTGATGTCCGCAGAGGAACTCTTGTGGCGCTCGTCGCCCGGGCGGGGGCGGTTGAAGTATCCTTGACAGGCAAGGCCATGCGGGATGGAAGGCGGGGAGACCGCATTCCCGTATACAACATGGAAGCCCGCAAGGAAGTGGAAGGAATCGTGACAGGCCCGGGTACAGTGGAAATCAAGGTCAGGTAGGAGGCAGACAATGGAGATCTCAAGATTTTTTTGGCTCGTTTTGGCTGTGTGTCTGTCGTTAGCCCCTGTCGGGGCAAAGCCGCTCTTTGACTCGGAATCCAAGATGATAAACCTTTTCTCAGATCAGAAGGCTCATCGCATCGGGGATATCGTCACAATTGCGGTGAGCGAAAGCATGACAAATCAGAAGACCGATTCGAAGAAAATCGCCAAAGATTACAGCATAAGTCAGATTGCGGGAATAGGGATCTTCAAGTTCCTGGAGGCTCTGGGCATTGCAGGCAAATCGGGCGCCAATGTGAACCGAAGCAATACGGAGTCCGAAAAATTCACTGCCACCCTCACGACCCGTATCGTCGAGATTCTTCCCAATGGAGATTTCAGGGTGGAAGGAAAAAAAGAGCTGACTCTGGAGAAGAACAAGCGAACCATCACAATCTCCGGAATCGTTCGGCCGGAAGACATAGACAACACGAACAGTGTTTCATCGAGCAAGGTGGCGGATGTAAAGGTTGATTCCCAGGATGCAGGCAGATCGCCAGGCATCCTGACTCGTATTTTGCGATTTCTTTTCTAAGGGGGCAATTCTTATGAGCGTCAAGAGCGGAAGTGCCGCCGCAATCATGGTCGCCTTGCTTATTGTCATCACCTGCTTTCCTGCTCAGGCCATCCCCGTGAGAGTCAAGAACCTGGTCAAAATCCAGGGGGCCTCTTCCAATCAATTGATCGGGTACGGGCTGGTTGTGGGTCTTTCCGGAACAGGCGATCGGAACAAGGGCATCACCGACCAGGCCGTAGCCAACATGCTGAAAGCCTTCGGCTCTTCGCTGAACAGCGCCAACCTGCGAACTCAGAATGCGGCTGCCGTCATGGTGACGGCCGAGCTGCCTCCTTTTGCCAAATCGGGAGACAGGGTAGATGCAACGGTTTCTTCCCTGGGAGACGCCACAGGCCTTCAGGGGGGGACTCTGCTCCTGACCGCACTCCGGGGCGTTGATGGAAAGACATACGCCATGGCTCAGGGTCCCCTTTCCATCGGCGGCTTCAATGTCGAAACCGGGGCAGCCGGCGGCGCCAGACAGGGAGTTCAGAAGAATCACGCAGCGGCGGGAAGACTGCCCTCCGGTGTCCTGATTCACGCGGACATGACGAGTCCCCTTGTAGAAGATGGCGCGGTCTCTCTTGTCCTCAACAGTCCTGACTTCGTCACCGCAGCCCGCCTTTCCAATGCTGTCAACATGGCCTTTGGGCCTGTCGCGGATGCCAGGGATGCGGCTACAGTGTCTGTTCGCGTCCCCCCACAATTCTCGGGCCGCTCGGTGGATTTCATCGCCCAGATCGGTCAGTTGTCCGTGGAGCCGGACGAAGTGGCCAGAGTGGTCATCAATGAAAGAACCGGGACCGTAATTATGGGAAGTGACGTAAAAATCGGAAATGTGGCCATAGCCCACGGAAATCTGAAAGTAGTCATATCTTCTGAGACAAAGGTTGTCGCCCCGAAATATCCCTATGGTCCCACTGAAACGGTTCCAAAGGCGGAGGTCACCCCCAGGGAGGAGGAGCGCCGTTTGCTGTATCTGCCCGGCGGGGCTTCCCTGAGGGATGTGGTAGATGCGCTGAATGCTGTAGGGGTCTCCCCCAGGGACTTGATTTCGATTCTTCAAGGCCTGAGACAGGCGGGGGCCCCTAGAGCAGAATTGGAGATCCTATGACTGTGGTTGAAAACCCGGGCATGGCCTTCGGGACGGTCTTGCGTGCGACTTCTCTTCGCCTGACCCTTTCCCAGGCGCCTCCCCTCACAGCACCTTCCCTGGCAGCGCCTCCTCTCGCAGCACCTTCACTTGCGGCGCCCTCCCTCACGGCGCCTGCTCCCACAGCCCCCCCCACAGCCCCCCCTGCTTCCATCATAGCCCCCCCCATAAGCTCCCGTCTGGCCCCCCCCATGAGCCCTCCCCCAGCCCCTCCCATACCAGGGGGAATCCGGGCAGCACAGGGGAGGGAAAATCAGGGTTTGGTCAAGCCTGGAGGAGAGGTTCCCGAAGACTTGAAAAAAGCCGCGGCAGACCTGGAGGCTTTTTTTCTTTCCTACCTCTTCAAGCAAATGCGCTCCACCCTTCCGAAAAACAAGCTTTTTGGAGGCGGACTGGATCAGGAAATGTTCACCTCCATGCTCGATGAGGAGCGGGCCAAGGTGATGGCTCTCCGAGGGGGCATCGGACTGCAGGAAATGGTCATCCGACAACTGCGCAAAAGCCCTTAATTTTCTCCCGCCATAGCCGATCATGAAGTCAGGAGTAGAACTCCCTGACGTCAGGATGTGAGGTGGGTCCCGTGAAAATCTCCGATCGAGAAGTAGAAAACGTCTTAAAAGTGTATCGGACGGAAAGGGCAAAGGTAGAGAAAGAGCGGAAAGCCGCCGAGTCGGATAAAACGAAAAGCTCCTCCCCTCTTTCCCTTTCCACCAAGGCAGAAGAGATCAAGATTGCCAAAAGAGCGATGCGATCCGCTTCCGAGGTTCGCGAAGATAAGGTTCGGGAATTATCGGAACGGATCCACCGGGGCGAGTATGAAGTGGCCGCGGAATGGATCGCGGAGAGAATGATGTCGCCCATAGGCGGTACTGTTTCCGAATAAGCAAGGGAGGTGCTCCCGATGGCGGTCAGGACTTTGACCGACTTGCTGGCTGACCAGGTTCAACTTTGTGAAGGCCTTGTGCAACTCGGCCAGGAGAAGCAGCGGCGCCTTGTCCAGGGAGATCATCAGAGTCTGAACTCCATCCTCCAGGCGGAAACGGAGCACCTTGAACACGAGCTGGCTCTGGAAGAAGAGAGGCAGACCCTGGAGGGGTTTGACTCCGACACTGACCGGCTGGATTTGTGGAAGGACCTGGCCTTCCGTTTGAGACGCGCCCTCTTTCAACTGGATTTGTTGAATCGGCAGAATGAGCTGCTCATCGAGAAAGGCTCTGAAATGACGAGGACGACTCTTCAAATCCTGGAAGGCGGCGCGAACCGCGATAAGACTTACAGCTCCGCCGGACGAAGGCGGTCATCCTTCCCACGAGCCGGGAATGTCCTGGCAGTAAATCACCGCGCCTGAGGAGGCTTTTGTAGAATGCTCCCTGTTTTCTTTGGCTTAGAGGTTGCTTCACGGGCTATGCAGGCCCAGCGGCGCCTCATGGAGGTCGCCCAGCATAATATCACCAATGCCAATACACCGGGGTATTCCCGGCAGGTGGCGAATCTGGGCGCCACCACCCCTTTTGCCGAGCCTTCCCTCATGCGTCCTGCCACCCCGGGCCAGATGGGAACAGGGGTCATCGTGGATTCGGTCAAACGGTTCAGGCTCGACAATATGGAGACCGCAGCCCGTGCGGAGAATCAGGTGATGGGGGAGGCAGAGGCGAGCCAGACATTCCTGACACAAATCGAAGCCATGTTCAATGAGCCCGGCGGGCAGGGTGTTTCGAGCTTGATCAACGGCTACTGGGATGCCTGGCAACAGTTATCCACTCAGCCGGACAGCATTGTTCACAGAAACAACCTTCTCATTAAGGCCCAGGATCTGGCAAAAAACCTGAACAGCTTCGCCAGGAAGGCGGACCAGCTTCTGGCCCAAATGGACCAGGCCATAGGGGACAAGGTTACCGAGATCAATGATGCGGCAAGAGAGATCGCCACATTGAATGGACGGATCCGGCATGCCTTTACGCTGGGGGACAATCCGAATGACTTGATGGACAAGAGGGACCGTCTGCTGAGTGATCTGTCAAGGAAGCTGAACGTGAGCTACGCGAAACAGGCGAATGGATCTTCTTATGTCTATGTAGGCGGGGTATTCCTGGTCAGTGACGAGCAGACCAATTTGCTTCAATCCTACACGGATGCTACGACGAATCGCATAAAAGTAAGATGGGCCAATGATTCCACCATGCCTTTCGATCTGCGGGGAGGGGAGCTCAAAGGTCTTTTCACCGTAAGGGACAGCAAGCTGGGAAATACCACCACATCGGGCACCGTCTACTATCAGATGAATCAGTTGACTCAGGCCATAATGAATGAAACCAACCAGAGACACGTGCTGGGATATGATTTGAACGGAACCACGAACTGGCCCTTCTTCATAGGGACCGGTCTTTCCGATATCTCTGTGACTATCACCGATGTCCGAAGCATTGCCACATCCGTGGCTCACATTGACAGCACCCAGAACATGAACAACCAGTACCGCACCATTGACCCATTCAAGAATTTGAACCAGGCATGGACAGATACGGACCTTCTCGTACAGCCGGTTGGCGGCAATTTCACCATAAATGGGGTAAGCTATGCCTGGAACCCCGCCACCCAGACCATGAATGATCTTATCAATACAATCAACACAACCGCCGGTTCCCAGGTAACGGCACGGTTCGATCCGGCTACCCAGCGAATCTTCCTCACCCGGAATACGAATGTGGGTACATTGCCCACCATCACCGTAGCAGATGTGGGACTCAGCAATTTCGTCGCATTCGCCTTCATGCCCGCCGCATCCACACCTGGCGGCACGGGTGACAACACCAATGCTTTGACTCTGTCCTCTCTCCGCTCTTCAACGGTGGCTTCACTTGGCACACTAACCATGGATCAATTTTACAGGAATACTACCGAGTTCGTCGGGGAGGAAAGCTCCAGAGTGAATACTACGGTGGACCGCCAGAAGCTTGTGATCGAGCAACTGCAGCGGCAGATCGAGAGTTTCTCAGGGGTGAATCTGGACGAGGAAATGATCCGCCTTACCGCTTCTCAGCAGGCATTTTCCGCGGCAGCCAGGATGGTTACGGCCGTTGACGATATGATTAACCGGATCGTGGGCGGATTGGGAAGAGTCGGACTGTAAGGAGAGGGTATTGTGAGAGTCACGCAGATGACCATGCAACAGCAAGCCTTGAATGGGATGCTGCTCCAGTTTGAGCGGTTCTCAGCAAGCCAGCGGGAGATCCTTTCAGGGAAGAAAATCAACACTCCTTCCGATCAGCCCGTAGACTTCGCCCGGGCCCTCTCCATCCGCAGTCTCATGAACGAGAATGACATGTTTCTGAACAATGTGGAAACATCCGTTTCCTGGCTGTCCACAACCGATAACGCCCTCCGAACCGCTTCCGATATACTCCAGAGGGGGAGGCAGTTGGGGATGCGCGGACTCAGCGAACAACTGCCGGTAAAGGATCATCCCGCTCTCGTGACCGAGTTGAATCAGTTGCTCGAAGCTCTGGTAGGTACGGCCAACACCCAGCACGAGGGTCAGTACATTTTTGGAGGGCAGAAGACACAGGTGAAACCCTTCACATTCCCTGGAAGTCCTGTAGCATCCGTCGCGTATAATGGAGACAGCGCCGAGATCAGACGAGAGATCGGGGCAGGCCGAACCGTTGCCATCAACGCAACGGGTGACAAGGTTTTCATGGGTGGCGCTGATCCGAACCTGAATGTATTTCAGGCCCTGATCAACATAAGAGACCAGCTCCAGACCGGAAACAGAGTCAGTGTCAGGGGAATGAACAACAGCCCCGTGCCAACAGATACTCATCTCATTGACCCTACCCAGCTTTTATCACTGAATCGGACTCAGGGGGATCACGCCATACCTCCTTCAGTGAACGGCGCCTTCACGATCAATGGGGTGACCGTGAACTGGACCGATGGCCAGACACTGGACACCGTCATCACCAATATTAACGCAAGCGGCGCAGGTGTCACGGCATCCTTCAACGCGGGTACGCAGAAAATAACTCTGGTCCCCAACACGACCCTGGTCCCGCCTGTGACCAATGTTCACATTCAGGATGTGACAGGCAATTTCACCCAATTTACATTCCTGGGCTCTCCCCTGGCTCAGCTTGACTCTGCAATAGACAATCTCCGAAATTACTATGCGAACGAAGGGGGCCAGGTATCGAGTTTGACACAGGTGAAAACACAGTTGGAGGCCGACAAGCTCTCGTTGGTGGAGCGTCTCCAGCAGGTCGAGGATGCGGACATGCCCAAAAGCGTTTCCGATTACACAATGCGGCAAACACTGTATCAGGCTGCCCTCAACGTGGGGGCGAAGACTGTACAGCCCACATTATTGGATTTTCTGCGATAGGAGGAAGAACGTGATTATCAACACAACCCGATTTGGTGAAGTGGAAGTGGATGAGGAGAAGATTCTCAATTTTCCTGAGGGGATTCCCGGTTTTGCGGAAAGGCAGTTTACAATCATCAAGCTCTCCAATCAAGGGCCTTTCTCATGGCTTCAGGCGGTGAACGACCCGGATCTGGCTTTTGCTGTTGCCGATCCCTGGACTTTTTTCGCCGATTATCATCCGGAAATCAGTCTGTCCGACTGCAAGAGCCTTGGCCTCGAAAAAACGGATGAGGCCATCGTATTTGTTCTGGTAGTGGTTCGCTCTGAAACCATCACCGTCAACCTTCTGGCGCCCCTTTTCATCAATCCGGAGACCAGACAGGGCAAACAGGTGATTCTCCTGAACAAGGAATATTCGATCAGGCAGCCCCTGCTGATAGAAGTTCCCGACAAAGAAGAAGCCATAGCTTCCTAAAGGATATTTCGCCCTTTCGTTGAAGGGATCTTCTCGAAACCTTGCAGGAAGGGCAAAATGCTGATACTGGCGCGGAAGCTGAATGAAGCCATTGTCATTGGCGACAAGATCAAGATCACGATTGTTGAGATCTCCGGGGATCAGGTGCGTCTTGGGATCTCGGCGCCCAAGGAGATTCCCGTCCATCGCCAGGAGATCTTCGACGAGATTCAGGCGGAGAACATCGCCGCCATTCAAACCGATACTACCAAACTTGAGGACCTGGACCGGCTCCTGCGAAAGAGCCAGAGGAAAAACAAGCAATGAGGGCCCTCATTACCGGAATCACCGGCTTTGTGGGCAGCTACCTTGCCGAGTTTCTGCTCGAGTCCGGCCGTCCCGAGGGGGACGGCGCCTCCATCCAGGTCTTCGGAACGGTCAGATGGAGAAGCCGCACAGAGAACATTGATCACCTGAGAGATCGCGTCCAACTCGTCGAATGTGACCTCAAAGACCTGTCATCAGTTCGAAACACCCTTTCCGAGGTCCAGCCTGACTACATTTTTCACCTTGCCGCACAGAGCTTTGTGGTAACATCCTGGCATGCTCCTGCCGACACGCTGGCCAACAACATTCTGAGTCAACTGAACCTCTTTGAAGCCGCCCGCCAATTGAGAATCGAGCCGCGAATCCAGATTGCGGGCTCGAGCGAAGAGTACGGTCTCACGTATCCTCACGAGCTCCCCATCAAAGAGACGAATCCTCTGCGCCCCCTGAGCCCTTATGCAGTCAGCAAGGTGACCCAGGATCTGATGGGATTTCAGTACTTTCGAAGCTACGGCCTTCCCATCATAAGGACCCGCGCCTTTAACCACAGCGGACCCCGTCGGGGAGACGTTTTTGTGGAATCGAATTTTGCCAAACAAGTGGCGGAAATTGAAAAAGGGCTCCGTCCTCCTGTGATCAAGGTGGGGAACCTGGAGGCAAAACGGGACTATACGGATGTCCGCGACATTGTGCGCGGTTACTGGCTCGCCCTGGAGAAGGGCGACCCGGGCTCTGTTTACAACCTCTGCTCAGGGAAGGCACTGGCCATCTCGGAAGTTCTTGATGTTTATCTTCAGGAATCCGGGATCAAGGTCACAGTGGAGCAGGACTCCAGCAGGATGAGGCCATCCGATGTTCCGGTCCTTGTGGGGGATTCCACGCTCTTTCGGGAGAAAACCGGCTGGACGCCGAAGATTCCTTTCAGAGACACTCTGAAAGAGATTCTCAACTACTGGCGCGCCCGGGTCCCCACAAAAGTATGAATCGTCCTGCGGCCATTCTGGGCGGGACTCCCGCATTCTCTCCACCTATCCCCTTCAATCAGCCCACTCTCCCCCCCCTGTCGGTCTGGCTGCCCTATCTTGAGGGGATCTATCAGACCGGGGTCATGACAAAAGGAAACCTGCGCGACGGCTATGAAAGCAAGGCAGCCTCCTATCTGGGCGCCTGTGATGCCATAGCCGTCTCCAGTTGCACGCTGGGGCTTCTCCTGGCCGTAAAGGCTCTTTCCCTGTCAGGGGAAGTGATTGTTCCCAGTTTTACCTTTCCTGCAAGTGTCCATATTCTCCTCTGGTGCGGGCTGACACCCGTTTTCTGCGACATCCATCCGGGCAGGCTCACTCTTGATCTCGATTCCGTCCGGGGCCTCATCTCGGAGCGGACCTGCGCTGTTCTCGCAGTGAACATTTTCGGGAATCCTCCGCCCCTCTCTCCCCTTGCCTCATTGTGCGAGGAGCTTGATATTCCGTTGATCGTGGATGCTGCCCATGGATTCGGGTCTCTTTATTGTGGGAAACCGATGGGCCCATGGGGAACGGTGGAGGTCTTCAGCACAAGCCCTACCAAACTTCTCGTCACAGGGGAGGGGGGACTCATCGCCACAGGGAACCCCGATCTGGCGGAAAAAATTCGGATCCTCCGGGAATACGGGAACCCCGGAGACTATGATTGCATCGCTCCCGGTCTCAATGCAAGGCTCTGGGAAGGGGCCTGCGCTCTGGGAATTCTTGGATTGGAGCGGATAGAGGACTACGGCGCCACCAGGAATCGCATCGCCTGTCGCTATAAACAGGGCCTCTCCTCCCTCCCGGGTATTACTTTTCAGGAAATTGAGCCCGGGGCCCGAAGCTCCTACAAGGATTTCGGCATACTCGTGAATCAGGAGAAATTCGGCATCTCCAGAAACTTGCTCATGGCCGCCCTGGAGGCAGAAGGGATTCCCACTCGGCCGTACTTCTCCCCTGCAGTGCATACACAAAAGGCTTATCTTGGCAGCTTCGAGACTCTCCCACTGGAGGCGACCCGGGAGGTGTGCGAGAAGGTCCTGTGTCTTCCCATGGTCACCCACATGCCTGTAGAAACGGCCGATCTCATCTGTGAGACGATCCGCAAGATTCACAGAGCAGGTCCTGAGGTGAGGAAGCACTTGCCATGATTTCTCATTCCAGGCCGTCCCTCGATGATCGGGAGGTGCAGGCAGCGGATTCCGTCATCCGGTCCGGTCAACTGGCATCAGGCTCGGAAGTAGCCGCCTTTGAGAGGGAGACCGCCGCATTCGTCGGCGTTCCCCACGCAATCGCCGTCTCAAGCGGCACGGCGGCCCTTCATCTTGCGCTGCTGGCTCTGGGGGCAGGTTCCGGAGATGAGGTGATTCTTCCGTCTTACGTGTGCGCAGCACTCTTGTATGCCGTAAGACAGACAGGTGCAGAGCCCCGTTTTGCTGATATCCGCAAAGAGGATTTCAACCTGGACCCTGATGACCTCCCCCGGAAGATCACGAAATGCACCAAAGCTCTTCTTCTTCCTCACATGTTTGGAATGGCCGCTGACATAAGAGAGATTTGCGATTTCGGAATTCCCCTTATCGAGGATTGCGCCATGGCTTTTGGCGCCCACTATGAGGGGAAGCCCCTGGGCGGGTTCGGGCTTCTATCTGTTGCATCCTTCTATGCGACCAAGATGCTCACAACGGGGGAGGGGGGAATGATTTTCACCCGATCCGGGGACCTTGCGGAAAAGGTCAGGAATCTCAGGGAATATGATCACAAGGAGGATTCAGTAGTCCATTACAACTGCAAGATGACGGACATGGCCGCAGCCATAGGGAGGGTGCAGCTTAAGAAACTCGGGGGGTTTATCGCCGCAAGAAAGAGACTCGCCGGGCTCTATGAGCAGGCTTTGTCCCATCTCCCCCTGTGTTTGCCCCTGCCCATTCCCGATCGGGAACATATCTTTTATCGCTATGCGGTCCGCACTCCAAAACCGGTCCAGGATTATCTCACCGATTTTGAGAGAAGGGGACTGGACGTCGTGAGGCCGGTATTCCGGCCCCTTCACACCCGTGGAAGCGCGGACCTCTGTCCTGTCGCCGAAGATGTATTCCACCATACCCTCTCCCTTCCCATTTATCCCGCTCTCTCGGAAGAGGAGGCAAGATCGGTGGCGCAGGTCGGGAGCGAGGTTCTTGGTCAATGACAGCGTGATAGGATTTGTGTCGGGGGTCACTTGAATGATCGTCAGTATCCATCAGCCTTCTTTCCTTCCCTGGCTCGGCTATTTTCACAGAATCGCTTTGAGCGATCTTCACATCATCCTGGACACAGTCCAGTTTGCCAGAGGAAAGGACAGTTTCATCAACCGGAACAAGATTCGCACCCCTCAGGGATGGATGTGGCTGACTGTGCCTGTCTCTTCCCCTCACATTCGGCCACCTGGGGGGGGCAATCCGCCCATCAGCGAGACCAGAATCGCAAACGCCACCCCCTGGGCCAAAAAGCACAGGAACGCACTCGAAACCAGTTACAGAGGGGCGCCATTCTGGGACCAATACGGGCACTCTCTCCTTGCCCTTTACGAGACTCACTGGGAGCTCCTGTCCCCGATGAATCTGGCATTTACCCGATGGTGTCTGGACCAGCTTGGGATCAAGACCCGAATCCGTCTCGCTTCGGAGCTTCATTCAGACAAGCAGAAGAGCGACCTTGTTCTGGATCTCAGCCGGAAGGTCGGCGCCACGACTTATATCTCCGGGGCACTCGGCAGACGGTATCTGGATGAAGAGTCTTTTCAAAAGGCCGGGATACGTCTGTTATACCAGGACTACCATCATCCCGTCTACCCGCAGCGGTTCGAGCCCTTTGTGCCTTATATGTCCATCGTGGATCTTCTGATGAATTGCGGGCCGGACTCCCTGACGATTCTTATGGGAAGGGAAGAACTGGGGCTGGTATTACTTTAGGGGAAGTTGAAGTAGAACAAAAGAATCTCACGGTTCAAGTCCCACGTGGGAGATTGCCAGACAAAATGCGGAAGGGCTGATAGATCTGTGCGCAGATACCTGAAAATCCCTCTCCCTGCTTT
>JACPDT010000104.1 GCA_016183865.1 Armatimonadota bacterium
ACCAATGCGATCCTCAATGTGACGAGCCCGGGTCAGAAGACCGTTTATTTCCTCACCGGACACGGCGAGCGAAATCCCTCCGATTCCGGGGGGCCGAAGGGCTACGGCAGCCTCAAGGAGTACCTGGAAAAAGATAATTACCTCGTAAAGATACTGAATTTGATCACAGAAAAGAAAGTTCCCCCCGATTGCGCGGTCTTGATTGTGGCTGATCCCCAAAAGCCATTGCTGGATGACGAAATGAAAGCTATTGAGACATACCTGAAGGGTGAGGGGAAAGCACTCTTCCTGAGTGACGCTCTCGCAAAAGGGAACCTTCCCGATCTTACGAAGAAGTACGGCATTGTCATGGGATCCAACATCGTGCTCGATGTTCGCCATTCCGTTCAGAACAATCCATTCTTCTTTGTGCCCGACTTCCGTTTTCACAAGATCACGGAACAGCTCAAGACCGAGAACCTCGGTCTCATCCTGTTGACGGCCCGAAGTGTGGAGATCGCAAAACCGGAAAGGTCGGAATACACATATCAAGAGCTGGTTGCATCATCGGCGGGACCGGATAGCTGGGCGGAAAGCAATCTGAAGCAGAAACCCCTCAAGTTCGATCGGGGGAAAGATATCCAGGGTCCCGTTCCCATAGCCATTGCCGTGAGCCTCAAGGGTCAGCCCGGCAAAGAGGGTGAGGGCAAGAGTAAGCTGGTCGTCATCGGAAGCGCCGGTTTCGCTTCCAACATGGCGGCAAGGCTCGTGGCCAACCTTGATTTTACCGTGAACTCGGTGAACTGGCTCGCGGAAGAAAAGGAGAAAATCTCCATACGCCCCAAAGGTAAGGAATTCGATCGTCTGCTGATCCCTACGGCCTCCATGTCATTTATTTTTCTCATCACCGTGGTTTTGGTTCCGGGAGTATGCGTGGCCTTCGGCGGCTGGGTCTGGTGGAAGAGGCGCTCCCTGTGAGGAAGTTCCTTTTGACCCTGGCTTTCCTCGTGATCGCCGTCATTCTTGGGGTTGTGGCCCTCACCGACAAGGGCCCCAAAGAGGGCGCCAAGGGTATGGCCCTTGTGACGATTCCGAAGGACAAGATCGTGGAAATCCGAGTGCATTCGGGGGACAGAGATCTCCATCTTCTTCGGAAGCCCACAGGGTGGGTGATAGAGGGATCTCCCGGTCTCCGTCTGGATACTGAGCAGATAGACAGCTATGTCCAGGAAGTATCAAAGCTCGAATCCTCGAAGGAAATTGAGAAAGAAGCCAAAGAATTGGCGCCTTTCGGCCTGGATTCCCCTTCCATGTCCGTGAAAATAAGGGACTCTTCCAAAGAGGAGACGATTCTTGTCGGAAAAGGCGCGCCCACAGGGACCATCACTTATGTCATGAAGGAGAATGAGAAGGCTGTCTATGGAGTCGAGAGCTACATGATGGAGCGTTTCAAGAAAGGGCCGAATGACTTCAGGGATCGCAAGATGCTCTCTTTTGTGCCTGAACAGATCGAGCGGGTGGAGATCACCCTGAAGGGCGGCACGACCCTTCTTGTCAAGGTGAAAGAAGGGGAATGGAAGATGGAGTCGCCTCGGAAAGGAAAAGCGGACATTTCCCTCATGAACAGTCTTCTTCGGGACCTCAAGGACATGACGGTTTCCGAGTTTGTCGAAGATTCGCCCAAATTCTTGAAGCCATACGGTCTGGACAATCCGGAGATCAGGATTCTCCTCTACACGAAAGGGAAGGAATCTGTGGGGCTCCTCCTGGGCAAGGAGAAAATGCGAGGGAGCCGATATGCCAGGAATTCATCCGAATCCGGAGTTGCAGTGGTTCCGGCCTATTTCCTTGAATCCGTGAAATCTCTCACCGCCCCACCGACAAAGAGCGGGCCCCTAAATCAAAAAACAATAATCCCCAGTCGAAAATCACCGCCCCCTTCGAAAAGGTAACAATCTTTTTCTTGACTCCTCTCGTTTTTTGCGCTATGATGGGCGAAAAGGGATCATGAGGAGGATATGAACAGCGTGGAATTGATACCCGCGGGTTCACAGTACAGGACCCCTGTTTTTGAGCGCGAGCTTTCTCCTCCCCTTGAGGCCCAGGAAAGCTATTTTGTGGTGACTCCGGAGGAGGAGAGGGCCTTTCAGGCCATCGTCCACGACGACAAGAAGCTCAAGGATCTCATCAGTCTCCTCCCGAAAGCGGAGCTTCACAACCATCTCGAAGGGGCTGTCCGCCCTTCAACCGTTCTTGAAATCGCGAAAAGAGACGGAATTCCCATTCCGGAGAGCACAGTCGAGGAAGTTGCGAAAGCTACGAGCATGCAGCCTGGTGACGATCTTCTCGTATTTCTTCAGAAGATACGCACCTATGCCTTTGTTTTTGACAAGAAAGAAGACATCTCCCGAGTCACTTACGAGACCGTCGAGGACGCAGCCAGGCAGAATGTCAAATACCTGGAGCTCCGATTCAATCCCCTGAAGCAAAAGGAGAAATACGTCACTGTCGAGGAGTTCATCGAATCCGCTCTGGCAGGGGCAAGGAAAGCCGAGGAAGATCTGGGGGTGAAGACCCGGCTCATTGTCAGCATAAACCGGAGCTACCCTGTGGAAGCCGCATGGAGGGTCGCCCGGGCGGCCATCAAGTATGAGGATGAGGGCGTCGTCGGCATGGATCTTGCCGCCGATGAGATCAACTACCCCCCCGAGCTCTTTGCGGATGTGTTCAAATTCGCCAGGGAGAATGGAGTTCATGTCACGATTCACGCGGGAGAAGCGGCCGGGCCTGAGAGTGTCCGAAAGGCCATCGAGCTCTGCGGAGCCGAGCGCATAGGCCACGGCGTGCGAAGTCAGGAAGATCCCAGCCTTGAGGCCATCCTTGCCGAGAGAAAGATCCCCCTCGAATTGTGCCCCACCAGCAATCTCCAGACCGGCGCTGTTCCGAGCCTTGGAAGTTATCCCTTGAAGCACTACCTCAATTTGGGAATTCCCGTCACGCTCAATACGGATGATTCTCAGATCTTCCTTACGACCTTGAACGATGAGTATGCGAAAATGGCACGCTCAGGTCTCTCTCTTTCGGAGCTGCTTCAAGTGGACGCGCATGGTCTGAATGTGGCTTTTCTTCCGGAAAGTGAGAAAAGAGAGCTTCGCCCGGAGTTCCTGCAAGGTTTCAGGAATGTGCTTCAAGCAGTGCATCACTATGGCTTGAAACCCCTGAACCCTTGAGATCTCTTTGCGAAAAATTTTTTGTACAATTTTGTTCGTTTCCTGCAAGAGCCGGGTATGTTTTCCACACGTCATCCAAGGGTTTTCCACAAGTTCTCCACTTGCCAAAAGCGCGGACATGTGTTATCATCAGACCTGTAGACGCGCACGGGGCGAACCGAAAACGGTCATGCTGCAAGTTGGCTAGTGGGATACGGCCCAACCGAACGGAGTTCGGGAGTCAGAGGAGTCCCAGGAAGGAAACAACCAGGGAGTAGCAGGCGGGCCTACCTTCGGAGAGCTTTGTGGGCGTCTCATTTTTTTTGATTCTTCTCCGCGTCTTCCTGTAAAAAAACCCGCCAACACGCCATTACGAGAACAAAAGTTCGCTTCCAAAACCCGCGACGTTCGGACAAATCTAAAAAAAATAAAATTTTTTTTTAGAAAAAGAAGGAATTCCTCGAAGGAATGAGGAAAAGTCCCCCGTGTGAAAAAAACACAATCCCACAAAGAAAGGAGTGACAACGAATGGCAACCGCTGTAAAGGCTAAAAGTAAGGTTCTGACTAAGTCCGGACTGATCGAAACACTCGCCAAGAAGACCAAGCTCACCAAAAAAGACACCGAAAAGATCATGAACAGCTTTCTGGACACAGTGCAAGAGACCTTAAAGAAGGGCGATAAGGTTCAACTCATCCCCTTCGGGAGCTTCGAGGTGCGGCATCGCGCTGCCCGGTCCGGCCGTAACCCCAGAACCGGTGCGAAGCTTCAAATCAAAGCCCGGAAAGTTCCTGCATTCCGGCCCGGAAAGGCGCTCCGCGATGGAGTAAAATAAGATAAGCGCCAAAGGTATGAAAGAGGCTTAGGATAGGAAAGGAGGATGGCGACATCCTCCCTTTACTTTTCCCCTGCAGGAATACCGCCTGAACCCCGTAGAATGACTGCTCCAATGCTGGAAATGGGAGATTGCCGGTGAACCGTCACCTCAAAGAAGAAGCTCTGAGTATTATTTGGGAGCTCCAGGAAAAGGGGGAGCGGAGTGAAGCCGCGGTCAGACAGGAGATTGAGGCCCTGGCGGGGCCTCAGGGGTGCCGCCAGTTGGTTGAGGAGGGTTATCTCCAACTCTTAAACGGTGATTTCCGTCTAACGGAGAGAGGGGAAGAGGACGCAAGGGACATAACCCGACGAAACCGCCTTGCCGAGCGCCTCCTTGTGGATGTGCTGGAGCTGGGAAACGATGAGCTGGATACGACGGCCTGCGAGCTGGAGCACATTCTTTCCAAAGGGGTGGAGGAGAGCATATGCACCCTTCTGGGTCATCCAAAGGAATGCCCTCATGGCGCCCCTATTCCCCCAGGCAAGTGCTGTACAAGAGCCACTGATCTTGTTGAGAGCCTGGTCACTCCCCTCCACAAGATGGAGGCTGGTCAGGAGGGGAAGGTCGTCTATATCCTGACGACCAACCATCCTTATCTGCATAAGCTCATGTCTGTGGGTATAGTGCCTGGACTCACCATAAAGGTTCACCAGACTTCCCCCATTTTCGTCATTCAGGTGGAGGAAATGCAGTTGGCCCTGGAGCCCGACATCGCCAAAGAGATCTACCTGCGGAAGGGGTAGGGCCGAAATTCATCACTACATAGACACAGAGAACACGGAGCAGGGTTCCAGGATTGCCCACGAATGAACACGAATTTGCACGAATTAGCGGGTGTTTGTATCAAGGTGCGTACAATAGGCATCCTCGTGATGTCTCTCTTCTTTTGTGTCGAATACTCAGAGGCGCAACCGACCCCGCCTCAGGTTCCTCTTGTGAAGATGACCCTCTCCCAGTGCATAGCTCTGGCCCTCAAAGAGAACCCCAGTCTTGGAAATGCCGTTCAGAAAACCGCCGAAGCCAGGGCTCAAGTGGATGAGGCGAGGGCTTCGGCCAGGCCGAAAGGAACCATCACTTATGAGCATTCACAGGTGTATACGGCGGACATTCGGGAGCCGTCCATATACGCAGTCCCCGGAAGGCCGAACGAGTATTCCATAGCACCCTACGACAGTTCATCCCTCGGGCTCAACCTGACCTATCCTCTTTATTCGGGGGGAAAAATTGAGGCAGGGAAAGACCAGGCCCTTGCGAACCTGCGCCGCACGGAGGAAGAGTATGGAGAGCTCAGGATGGATGTGGCGCTGGATGTGACCACCGGCTTCTTCGCCTCCCTTCGCTCCCGGCGTCTCGATGAAGTGGCACAGGAGGCTTGCCGGCTCAATGAGGCTCAGTTGGATCGGGCCAGGAAGTTCTTTGAAGCCGGTTCTGTCCCGAAGGCGGATGTCCTGAGGGCCGAAGCGCAGTTGGCCCAGGCGAGAGAGAACTTGATCAGAGCCCATAATGCCCGTATCCTTGCCGATTCTCAGCTTCGATACTCCATGGGAACTCCTCCCACTGAACCGCTGGATCTCGTGGAGCAGAGCGAGTATCCCTTTCCCCACGTGCTGGGCGAGCCGGCGGCTCTTGTCATCAGGGCCCTCCATTTCAGGCCCAGGATCCGTCAAATGGAGTCTCTCATCGCCGGTGCGAAAGCTCTGCTTCGCTCCGCCAGGTCGGGCAGGCTTCCATCCGTTTCGCTGCTGGGGTCCTGGAGCGATCAGTTGCAACAGTCTCAATATTTGAGCTCACTTCGCGATCTGGCGGTGACGCTGCAGAGTAGCTTCCCTTTTTACGACGGCGGGGCGGCGGCCGCCAAGATGCGGCAGGCCGAAGCTCAGGTCGCCCAGGCTGAGGTCCAACTGGCCCAGGCCCAAAAACAAGTGGCTCTTGAGGTACAAAAAGCATATCTGGCCGTCAAGGATGCGAAAGAGCGCGTAGCTTCCGCTGCCGTCAGTCTTACGCAGGCCAGGGAGAATCTTCGGGTCGCCGAGGTGAGATATGAGGCGGGAATAGCCCCCATCATGGAGGTCATGGATGCGCGACTTTTGTTTACCCAGGCGAGTATAAGCTCGGTACAGGCAACCTATGATGTCCACGTTGCAAGCGCCCAATTACTAAGGGCCATAGGCGAGGCTTATTATTAGGAGCAGACGAAAATGCCGAAAACCGCAAAGAAAGAGCGAAAGAACGTGTTTACAACACCTTCGGGGGTCCGGGTGGAACGGGTGTATGGCCCCAGGGAGGGGACCACTTCCGAATACCTGGAGAAAGTCGGCTTCCCCGGAGAATTTCCCTTTACCCGCGGAGTTCAGCCCAACATGTACAGGGGCAAACTTTGGACGATGCGCCAGTATGCAGGGTTTGGGACGGCGAAGGAAACGAACGGCCGTTTCAAGCTGCTTCTGGATCGGGGGCAGACGGGTCTTTCCGTGGCCTTCGACCTCCCCACGCAGATGGGGTACGACTCCGACGACCCTGCGGCATGCGGAGAGATCGGGAGAGTGGGTGTTGCCGTTGATTCTCTCCAGGACCTGGAGGTGCTTCTGGAAGGGATCCCCCTCGATCGTGTGAGCATCTCCATGACCATCAATGCAACAGCGGCGATTCTACTGGCCATGCTGGTCGCTGTGGCCCGCAGGCGGGGCGTACCGCCCGGGGCTCTCTCAGGAACCGTTCAGAACGACATCTTGAAAGAATACATAGCCAGAGGCACCTATATATTTCCCGTTGGCCCAAGTATGAGACTCGCAGCGGATCTGATCCAGTATGTGACGGAGAATCTCCCCAGGTGGAACCCCATCAGCATCAGCGGTTATCACATGAGGGAAGCAGGGGCTACGGCCGTCCAGGAGTTGGCCTTCACCCTGGCCAATGCGAAGGCCTATGTGAGGGAGGTTTTGAATCGGGGCGTATCCGTTGATTCCTTCGCTTCCAGGCTCTCTTTTTTCTTCTGCTGTCACAACTACTTTTTTGAGGAGATCGCCAAATTTCGGGCCGCGAGACGGATATGGGCCCATATCATGCGAGACGAGTTCGGAGCGCGTGACCCGCGCTCCCAGACCTGCCGCTTTCACACCCAGACAGCCGGCTGTTCCCTGACTGCCCAGCAGCCCTTGAACAACATTGCGAGAGTTTCGTTTCAAGCTCTTGCAGCCGTGCTCGGCGGCACTCAGAGTCTTCACACGAATTCCTATGATGAGGCTTTGTGTCTGCCCACCGAGGAAAGCTCCCTTATCGCACTCCGGACCCAGCAGATTCTCGCATCGGAAACAGGGACAGCCGATACTGTAGATCCTCTCGGGGGATCTCATTTCGTGGAAGCTCTCACGGACAGGATTGAAGAAGATGTGCGCGCATATTTGCGGAAAATCGAGGATATGGGCGGGACTCTGGCTGCTGTAGAGAAGGGGTTTATGCAGCAGGAGATCCAGAGCAGTGCTTTTGAATTTCAGCAAAAGGTGGAAAACGGTGAGGAAAAGATCGTGGGAGTTAACTGCCACCAGGTTCTCGATAGATCCTCCCTTCCCAGAAGCAGCGTGAATCTCGAACTCGAGCAGGAGCAGAAGGAGAAACTCAGGATCTTGAGAGCAGGGCGAAAGGAAAGGGCTGTCCTGGACTCCCTTGGAAGCATAAGGAAAACTGCAGGGGAGAACCGGAACCTGCTCCCTGACCTTCTTTCCGCGGTGGAGAACCTGGCCACTCTCGGCGAGATTTGCGGCGCGTTGCGCACGGTTTGGGGGGGGCACAGATGAGGAAAGCGAAGCTCCATCATATCGGGATTGCAGCCCGGGACGCCCGAAAGGCTCTTGAATTCTATGAGAGCGGGCTGGGAGTTACGGAAATCCATTGGGAGGAAGTGCCTTCACAAAAAGTGCGTCTCGCAGGGATCCGGTTCGGAGGAACTACACTCGAGATTCTTGAGCCCACTTCCCCTGACAGCCCGATTGCCCGTTTTCTTGAGAAGAAAGCGGAAGGGCTCCACCATCTCTGTTTTGAGGTCGGGGACCTGGAGGCCACCCTGGAGCGGCTCTGCGCACTTGGTTACGACCTGATCGATCGGGTTCCGAGGGAGGGCGCCGGAAACACCCGAATCGCTTTTGTGCACCCGAAGAGCACCGGGAATCGGAGAATATTTTGGCGAATTCAGCGACTCACTCCTGAGATGAGAGGAATCTCAGGCCATTTATAGAGAGGAGCTTGCGCGTGAAGAAAGTCATGTTTCTGGTTTTGGTGGTGTCTTTTGTGGCAACCGCTCTTATCCTCCCGTCGCTGGCAGCAGCAAAGAAGTTCCCCCAGGATAAGGGGCCGACGACAATTGATGTTTCCAAATACCCGAAGGAGCATACGGAGGGTTACAATCTTTTCATGGCGAAGTGCAAGAAGTGCCATACGATCGCAAGACCCATCTGGTCCAAGTTTCAGGGAGAAGATTGGGACAGGTACACCAAGAAAATGATGAGAAAGCCCGGCTGTCCCGTAACCCCTCAGGATCAGCCGAAAATAGCAGGGTTCTTGAAATACGATCACAAGACAAGGGAAAAAGAGATACTGGATTATTGGAAGAAATTGGAAGGAAAATAACCCTCTAAGGAGTATCTCATATCTCGAGCCCTCCACGGGAGGGCTCTTTTTATAGGGGGTGACCAGGCAGTTGGGCAAGAAGATTCGCCTCACTACATTGGCCAGTTGTGCGGGCTGAGCGTCCAAAATGGGTCTGGCAGACCTGTCTCGCGTATTGGAATCTCTGCCCTTCGCACCGGATCCCCGTGTGGTTGTGGGGCTTCATCCGGGTGACGATGCGGGCGTCTTTCAACTGACTCCCGATTTGCTCATCGTTCAGACCGTGGATTTTTTTCCACCTGTCCTGGATGACCCTTATGGATATGGACAGGTCGCAGCCGCCAACTCCCTGAGTGATGTTTACGCCATGGGAGGCACGCCGGTGACCGCCCTGAACATCGTGGCATTTCCCATAAAGGATCTGGGAATCTCCGTTTTGACCGAGATTCTGAGAGGGGGATCGGACAAGGTGACGGAAGCCGGGGCAGCTCTGCTGGGAGGCCATACGGTAACCGACAAAGAGCCCAAATACGGTCTGGCAGTGACCGGCGTGGTGGAGAAACATCGCCTTGTCACCAATGCGGGGGCTTCTCCCGGCGATCTCCTGATTCTCACCAAGCCCATCGGGACGGGCATTGCCACCACGGCAATCAAGCAGCAGCTTGCTACTGACGATCTGATCGGAAGAGTGACCGAGATAATGGCTTCTTTGAACAAGGCGGCAGCCGTGCTGATGGCGGATTGGCAGGTACGAGCCTGCACCGATATCACCGGATTCGGGCTGTTGGGTCATGCCCTGGAGATGGCCCAGGCAAGCAATGTCACCCTTGAGATTGATGCCGCCTCGGTTCCCTTGATATCCGGCATCCGTGAT
>JACPDT010000105.1 GCA_016183865.1 Armatimonadota bacterium
GATAGCCAAGAGACGTGGACAGTGACACATGCGAAAATGCAACCCTTACATCATCATTCTGGTCGTTTTCCTGATTGGGTATGGGTTGTTTTTCCTGGGGTCAACAGCCTATTTCAAAGGATACAGGATCTTCTCAGGAGAAGTGGTAGTCTATCAATATGTTCCCGATTCTCCGTCTTTCGCTCTGGCCAAGGTTCGCACCGCCGACGGCGAGTACTTGCTGACCGCCCCTTCAATCAGGAAGATGGAGGCGCTCCAGTCTAGTCTCGTCAAGAAGCACCAGTGCAAGATCGTGGTTTTCGGGCTGGTCCAGGCAGAGCCAAAGGATCGAAAATTCAAGGACGGGGTCTTGCGCTGTTACTATTACATGCTCTT
Organism: Armatimonadota bacterium; assembly: GCA_016183865.1. Taxonomy (GTDB): domain Bacteria; phylum Vulcanimicrobiota; class JACPDT01; order JACPDT01; family JACPDT01; genus JACPDT01. Next base: position 376 of record JACPDT010000105.1, read on the forward strand.
TTGAGGAAAAAAGGAGGCGCCTGTGCCGAAAGACCCGTATGCAACCCTGGGTGTTTCCCCCCTTTCCTCGCTGGATGAAATCAAACGGGCTTTTCGAAACCTCGCCAAGCTCCATCATCCGGACCAGAATCCGGATGCCCCGATGGCCGCCGCCGAGAGAATGCGACAGATCAACGAAGCCTACCAGGTCGTTTCCGACCCTTCCGCCAGAAAGGCTTATGATGCGAAGCCTGAGCTACAGTGGAGGCAGTTGAAGACCGGCGCTTCCTCCAAAGGGACGACGGGTCGTCCAGGTCCGTCCATCCTGGACAAGCTGGGGAATTTGTTCAAGAAGCAACCCGCGCAGTCCGATCTGAAGACCGTGGAATACCACTTCAGCCTTGCCACGACTTATGCTCAGTCCACTCTTCCCGCCTCCTGGGGCCATGCAATCAAGGAGTTCGGGAAGGCCCTCATACTTGATCCTGACTGCAGGGAGGCTTTGTACAATCAGGGTCTCATGTTCTACAGATCCGGCAATTTTAATGAGGCCTGGATTGTCTTCAAGAAACTGGCCGCGAAGAATCCAGGGGACAGGGATGTCGTCCAGATGGAGATCCAGTTGCGGCCCGGCGACTTAGGAAGTGACTTCGGAAGTCAGTGAACGAATAAGCTCATCCTTGTGGCTTGCGAAGAACTCAGCCTTGTCGGATGGCGTAATTCTGCGCCTCACCATCCATTCCTCACATCTCTGATTGAGCACCCGCTGGGAGAAGACAAAGAATCCCTCTTGCGCCTCCACCCAGAGGTATGTGACGTAGTCCTCGTGGTTTCGGATTTCCGGCTGGATGCTTGCGGAGCGAACGATATTGATGATTCGCCCATTTGTGGAGACGGCGTAGTATCCGTCAGGATTCCCGTAAAACCCCTGAACAGGCTCATTGATTTCCGTCGTCTCGAAGGTGATTTCCGCCATTTCCTTGTGTTCGTCCTTCGGCAGTGATGACGCTCTATTCAAATCTTTTGCCTACAAGTAACCCCTTTCCTGCAGGAGAATCGGTTTCGAATGCTCGAAATCTGAGTAAGGTCATAACAAGGGAGGTTGTGCATGGATCCGGTCGAAGCAGCACGCAATGCCTTGTCGTGCGTCCTTGAAGCCACCCCCAGGGAGCATGTTCTCATCGTTTGTGATGAGGAGGTTCGTGAGATCGGTGAGATCTTCACCCGAGCGGCGCTCGGGCTCGGACTCTGGGTGCGTACTATCCCTCTTCTTCAGGAGGAAAAGAGTCGCGAGGAAATCACCCCTGAGCTCAGAGAAAATCTCGGAGAGGTGCGTTCGGATATTGTCTTGAATTTCCTGCGGGAAAGGGCTGAAGAGGCTCCTTTTCGACTGCAGCTTACGCGCATGGAAAGGCGCAGGCGTGTACGCCTGGGGCACTGTCCCGGAATCAATATGGACATGCTGATCCAGGGGGCTCTGTCTCTTGCTTCGAAGGAGTATGAGGAGCTTCAGTCCCTTGGGAGACAGTATCTGGCTGTACTTCAAGATGCCAAAGAAATTCGTGTCACCTCTCCTTCCGGCACGGATCTCACCTTGTCCGTTTCGAACAGGCCTTTCTTTACAGATGTTTTCTTCGATTGGGGACGATTCAAGTGGATTAATCTGCCTGTGGGAGAAGTTACGGTTGCTCCCATAGAATCTCAAGGCAATGGATGCCTGGTTTGCGACATGGGCATCGGGGGGGAGCGCAGCATCCCCTCTCCGGTCACCTTGACGGTGGTAAACGGAGAGGTTACCCGCATCGAGTGTCAGGACAAGGCCCTGGAGCATCGGGTCAGACAGGCCCTGGAGATGGATCGGTGGGCATCCGTAATCGCTGAATTCGCCGTCGGCCTTAACCGCAAGGCAAGGATCGGCCAGTCTTTCCTGGAGCTGGAGAAGATTTACGGCACAATCCACGTGGCCTTCGGAAACAATCTCTCCTTTCCCGGAGGAAAGAATCCCTCGAAGAACCACCTGGATTTTCTCGTGGGGCAGCCCTCCGTTCTTGTGAGAAAGGCGACCGGGGAAGAGATCAAAGTAGTATTCAAGGGAATGCCCTGTGTGGGCATCTCCTACGCGCTCCAGAAGTAGGAGGCCCTTTGCCGATTTGTCCCCATTGCGGCCAGACCCATAAGACGGGCAGCCGCTTTTGCACCAGGACCGGGACGCTCTTGCCGTCCCCTGCCGTCTGTCCTCATTGTTTCAACGATCTTTCAAGAGCTGGACCCAATGCTCTTTTCTGCCCTTTCTGCGGTCTGGAGCTGTGGGAAGCCGGTGCCTGGCCGATGGAGAAAGGAAATCCGGCACGGTTGAGCTCATCTCTCGAGCCTGTCGTGTTTCCGCTGCGCAAGGTGTGGGTCTTTCCCGACGGCGGGACAGGGGTGGGCGAGATATGCAGCTCTCCAGTCGTCTGGGGGGAAACTCTTTACATTGGAAGTGCCGACAGGAGCGTATATGCCCTGAACAAAAGAACAGGCAAGCCTCGGTGGAATCGGCCCACGAAAGGCGCCGTTACGGCAAGCCCTCTTGTAGCCACCGGCGCGGTTCTTGTTCCCTCCACGGACGGCAGGCTTTATGCGCTGGCCCCTGAGACAGGCGTCCTTAGGTGGGCCTTTCCCGGGGAAGGCGCCCTTGCGCCGCTCCATGCATCGCCATTGCTTTGCAGGGGCACTCTGGTCCTCGCAACCGGGGATGGGAGAGTCATTGGACTCGAAGGCAAGTCGGGAACCCTTCTCTGGGAGTTTCCTGAAAAGGGAAGTGTGGGAACACTGACCGGCGCCCCTGCTTTTTCTGCCGGCCAGGTTCTGGTCGCGTCAGAAGGAAAATATGTCTTCTCCCTCGCCCTGGAGACCGGAAAGCTTCTGTGGCGTTTCCCCCGCCGCAGGGCCGCAAGGGCCCGATTCAGGGGCGGGCCTGTTTGCTTCAAAGGACGGGTGTATATTGCCGACAGATCGGGAAAAGTGTATTCCCTGGCCCTCAAGACAGGGGAGGACCGCTGGATGGATGCCGTGGAAGTTGAAGGAACCGTGGAATCGTCGCCGGCCGTGGGTTTTGGGCGGCTTTTTCTGGGCACAGGGGCGGAGTATCTTTATGCCCTGGACCTGCAAACAGGAGGGATCCTCTGGCGCGAGAGAAATCCCGGGCTCCCTGTTCTTGACGCCATCACGGCATCCCCTCTTCTGGCCGCCAATCAAAGAATCGTCACAGCCTCCTGCGGGGGCTACATCACCATTCGCGATTTCGAGGGAACCGAGCTCTGGAAGACCCGCCTTGAAAGCGAGATCCGGGCCGCCCCCGTCCTGTCCGATGGATACCTTTTCGCAGTCTGCAAAGGCAGAGTTTACGGATTTCACAGGTAAAAAATATCTGCCGGACGCGGCGGAGCGCGTCCCTCCACGCCCAATGGTACTAGCTTTTTCGTGATTTGACGGGCCTGCGGGTCCTGCCACCTGCGGCAGCCCACAGTGCTCGCAAACTCCCATCCCCCGCCCTCCCCTAGCCCCTCCCACGGGGGGAGGGGAAATCAGGGATGGGACAAACATGGGGACCCGGTTTGCTCCGCGCCTTAGGGCGCCCAGCCTCCGGCGTCACCCCCAGGCCCTGGGTGGCGAATCACAAGAAACTTTATGCCATTGCCCTCCATGCCTGGTGGATCGAGGTAGGGGTGGCAGTCCGCAGGAAGACAGGCCCCTCGAAAAGAACTCTACCTTCACTATGCGCCACCCTGCTCTTCTTATTGTTCTCCTGTGCTTTCTTCTCGTGGGCGTTGTGGGTGCAGAGACTTCGTCGCAGGTGAAGAACGTTCTGGAGATAGTGGCCGTCGAAAACGCCGCTTACGACATCATCATTGCCGTGGATGTTTCGGGAAGCATGGGGGGAACTCTCCCTGTCCTCAAGGAAAAGGGAGCCTGGATCATTGACCACTACTGCCGCCCGGGAGATCGTTTGATCGTGATTCCCTTTGCGGCAAAGCCCGTGATCGCCGGGACTCCGGATGAGCTTCTTGAAACCAACCGCCAGGCTTTCAAGGATGCTTTGCCCTCCCGCACCATCTCCGGCTGGGGAACGGATATCAAGTATGCCTACTACCTTTCCCTCAAGACTCTGAATGAGCTGAATGCGGCTCGACTGGTCAAAGGGGCGCCCATTCGGGTTCAGAAGATCATTTTCATCTCTGATGGGAAAGAGGATACCCCGAAGGACAGTCCTTTCCTGAATCCCGAGAGCCCCGAATCCAGGGAATATGGGCGGTTGATGGGGGACAAGGCCTTTCTGGGACGGATTTTTGTCTCAGGGGTGGGAATGACCTTTTCTGAAAAGTCTCCCATCCTCGAAAAAGGGGGGCACGAGAATCCAACTACCCACATGAGAGCGGCCCTCTCGAAATTTGTGGAAGACCTCAAGGAAACTATGGCCCAAAAGGGAGATCGCTCTTTTGCCATGGCCTCCCTTGAGAATCTGGAGAAATCGCTGTTGGCGCCTTACAAGAACTGGTTGGCTTCCCACATCACTCTTGCCCCCGAAGGGGGGCTTGAGCCCGGAAAAAGGGAAAATGAGCGAAAACTCACTCTCCGCTTTACCTCTCATTTCCAGAGAACCGTTCTGGACAAGCTCAGGATCGTCCCCTCGGACTCGCAGGTTCTTGACCTTTCGCCCAGGGAATGGAATGCCTTTCCCCCGGGGGAGACCAGAACCCTGGCCTGCACAGTCAAGGTTCCTTCGCCGTGGTTCCGCCTGAGTTCCCAAAAGTACGAAACCACCCTGAATCTTGAGGTGAAGGGAACGATGGTGGTCAAAAAGACTATCAAGGGAAGGGAGGGGCCGGGAGGGGCCGGGGATCTCGATGAGCCCAGAACCGTGATTCTTACGGAGCCTCTTTCCCCTGTCCTTATCTCCATTCCGGTTGAGACGCAAGTGAATCCATCCAGATTCTTTTTTGCCACAATGGCTTTTGCTTTCTTGCTCCTCCTTCTCGTTGCCTGGAGCCTCATTGCCGCAAATCTCAAGCCATTGAGCATTGCCCTGAAACACGATGAAAGGCTCCTTGTCTTTCATTTGAGAAATGGACAGGAGATCACGGTCGGTGAAGGAGGAGATTTTCCCGTAGCGGGAACAGGCGAAGTGGTGGCCCGGATTCAGAGACAGGGAGGTCGTTTTGTGCTTTTGCCGGAGCGCCCCGGAGTCCTCGGGGACAGGAAGTCTCAGGTTCTGGCCTATGACCAGTACATTACTCTCACCGTGAACGGCACAAACTATTCTCTCCAGTTTCTCAAGGGGGAGGACTTCCCGGAGGCGCAGCCCGTTATTTCGTCTGATGAAGACTCCACCATGGGCGGGGATTTTAAGTTCTAGGTGGGTTGAGACATAAATAACGTCAATGATTTGGCGATGGATGCGACGCGCCAAGGCGTGATGAAATTTGTGTCTCGACCCACTAAGGGAAGAGGGAGGGCTTGAATTGAAAGACTCGGCACAAGAGGCAAGGGCCCAGGTGAGGCCGCTTCGCGCCAGTGTACTGATCGGTCTGGGCGGCACGGGCAAGCGAATTCTTACGGAGGTACGCAAACGCATCATTGAGACTTATGACAGCCTGGACCGACTCCCCATCGTGGGATTCCTCACCATTGACACGGACCAGGAGAAGCTGATCCTCGGGGAGGTGGATGACCTCCTTCAGCAGAAAATCGCCTTTTCTCCCAGCGAGGAAATCCACGCAACCGTCACAGGCACACACAAGCTCAAGTCGGAGATCAGGAGCTATCCCCATATTCACGAATGGATTGACCCGCGCATCCTCGAGCTCGGAGATGTTCAGTTCGGGGCAAAGGGGATCCGGGCCCTGGGCCGTCTCGCCTTTTTTCTGAACTACCCCAGGATTCGGAAAGCCTTTAATGATCTTGTAAATCGCGTCTCCGATCTGGGGAACATCAAGTACATGGCCAAGACCCACGGAGTCCAGGTTGAAAAAGGGGTCAATGTATTTACGGTCTCTTCCCTCTGCGGGGGAACCGGCAGCGGAATGTTTCTGGATCTGGCCTTCATGGTGAAACAGGAGCTCGTAGGACAGGAGCACACAAGGCTTGCATATCTGGTGATGCCCGGAATCTTCGGAACCGACCTGACCCACGCCACAGGCTATGCGGCACTCCGGGAGCTCAATCACTATTCCATGTTTCACGACTTCGAAGTACGATGGGAAGGGGATCCGAAGGTCACGGTCCTTCAACCGCCTCCTTTCGATTACTGTTATCTGATCAATAACCGCAATTCCAAGGTGACCTTCTCCAGACCGAACGATCTCTTTGAGATGGCGGGGCATGATATCTTTCTGGAATTTGCCCACGAATTCGGCCAGTACAAGGCTTCTCTCAAGGACAACACAGGGGCCCAGGCGGCCAGTACGGATAAGCTGGGGGCGCCTCTGAACTACATGAGCATGGGTCTGGCCAGTATCTGCTTTCCCAGAGATCGCGTCATTTCCGCCTGCGCTCATCGCCTGGCGGGAGCGGCAGTGGACTGGTGGCTGTCCGTTTCGCCGGACACGGACAAAGTCAGGGAATAGGAGCTGGCGATCTGGGAGAAAACGGCGAAAAGCGCGGAAGGGGAAAAAATTCAGCCGACCCTGGAAAGGAGGGACGAAGCCTTCCTTTCCCGTCTTTCCGATTCGGACAAGGACCCCTCCCGATGGGGGGAGATACCCAGGGCGATTGCGCAAAATCGGGAGCGAAAGCTAAGGGAAGCCAAAGAAAAAATCTCGCAGGAGGTTTCGCGCCTTGTGGGAGGGAGTGCGCCCACAGGTGGATGTCCATCCCCGGGATTTGCCCGGACCTTTCTCGGTTTTCTTGAAACCGAAATGAATCATTATCAGAGCTATCTCCGGGCCAAATTCGATGAAGTCTCGAAACTGGAGCCGACCCTTGAATCGGCCCGAAAAGCCGCCCTTTCCAAAATCAAGGATCAGAAGGGCGGACTCTTTGACAAGAAGAAGGGCATCCTGGAGCACCTTCAGGGCAAGGTGCAGCCTGCCTGTGACAACTACTATAAGCGAAGGATTGACAAAAAAATTCTCGAGATCTCTGTGGGCTTTGCGAACGAAGTCCTCGATTTTCTTCGAGACCGAATCAGGAATCTGGATCAGTTCACCAACAAGCTGGCTCAGCTCAAAAGGACCTTGTCCGAGGCTGAAAAGGTTCTCACCTTCGATACTCAGGGGCTGAATCTGAATGGAGAGCTTCTGTATGAGCCCGGGGAAGTAGAGGCTTACTATAATCAGTTCGTGGCGGATGCCGACCGCAAGAGCAACAAGAATACTCCTTCCCTTGTCGCGGAGGGGACTCTCTCCTCCCTTTCCGCATCCACTCCATATGAGCTTGGATCCGATTCGTATCGCAACAAGGACATTATCTCCCTTCTGGTGGAAAAGAGCCGTCCCTTTTTCAGCCCATTGAACGAGATCTCCGTTGCGAGGAAGTTTCTGGACCGTTACCCCGGCGAAGATCAGGCGCTCCTGGCCCTGCGCAATGTTTTCAACAGCTCGGAAGTGTTTCTTACCTTCAAGCAGATACCCGATTTCTCAGTTCTTCCCAACAGCAGGGTCTCCCTTATCGGAATTTTTGGAGGGCAGGAGCCCACCTTGCCTGACTATGCTTCCCTTTTGCCCCTTTTGTCGAAATGTGGGGATGGAGTGGCTCAACTGAAAGGTGTACAGCCCATTCGGGGAAAACATGAAATTCTTTTCACCATCGAGGAGGGGGCGTTTCCGCTCAGGCGCATCAATGAGATAGATGCATACGAAGCGGCCTATGACCGCTATATGCGATCAGACAATCTCAATCCCCTTCATCTTCGGAAGAACGAGGAGGACTATCTCCTCGAAATCGGCCTTCCGCCCCTCGAGGAGCAGAGAAAAGCCCGGGTCGCCTGTCTTTTGGGGATCGCGTTGGGAGTCATCGTAAAGGACGAGGATGACCCCAGGTTCCTCATCTACCGCTATGTGGATGAGCGGACAGGGCTCTCCAAGAGCAGACCGGTAGGACGGGTGGGGGAAGAGGAGAAAGTGGCGGAATCCCTCTTGTCCCGATTCAACAAGGACTTGAGAGAGCTGATTTACAAGGAGGTTCTGACCATGTTGGGGCGGGCCCGGGGGGAAGCGAAAGAAAAAGAGCAGATCTGGAGAAGCCTGGTGCAGTACAGGGAAGACCTTTTCACAAGAAAGCCGAAAGATCTTGCCGACAGGTACTCATCGGAAGTCATCGAGCCTTTGATCGAGGAATACCAGTTGTTTGACAAATCGTTCATGAAAGCGTAGAGTTTTGCCGCAGTACTCTTTTGCCTGGAATTTTCACGCGATACCGGTATTTTTTGCTGGAGTCTGCATCCTGGTCCTGGGACTCCTCCCCGCGCTGCAAAAGCCCGGGGAGCGGACACACCGCCTTTTCTTCTGGATGTGCTTCTGGGCATCGGTGTGGCTGAACGGCATGGGACTCGTCTACCTCTCCGCCCGTGAAAGTGTGGCTCTCCCCGCACAGTATGTCGCCTTTTTTGGGGTCGCCCTGATCCCGCCGGGCGTTTATGCCTTCACATGCACCTTCTGCGGATTGTGGGAAAACCACGTATCGCGGATTCGACTCGCCTACCTGGGAGCGCTGTGCTGTTATGTCCTGGCCCTTCTCGGCGGACCTGCCTTCCTGACTGTGAAGCAGCGGTTCTGGGGCTACTACATCCTGTACGGCCCTCTCAGCTTCATTTTTCTTTTCTTCTTTTTCAGCCTTATGGGGGTCTCTTTTCTCCTCCTCTTCCGCAGGCTCAAGACGGCCGCTTCATACCAGGAAGCCAATCAGACCCGCTATTTCCTTCTCGCCCTTGCCCTGGCTTACACAGGCTCCATAGACTTTCTGCCCAGCTACGGGTTTGATGTCTATCCGGGCGGCCTGGCGGGGATTCTCCTCTTTGTATTGATCATTACTTATGCCATGGGGGAGTACCGGCTCCTTGAGCTTGATACCGCCATTCACCGCTCCATCTTCAGGGTTCTGACCGCCTCCATCGTGATACTGCCATTGTACTTGATTCTGGAGAGTGTGGAGCGCACCTATGTCAAATCAGGCCCCATGCTCCTTCTCTTTGAGGCCGTCATACTGTACCTGATCTTGTTTCTCTACTTCTCACGCATCCAACCGCTTCTTGACCGTCTGTTTCTCAGGAGAGAATACAGAAAACAGGAGATTGTGGAAACCTTTGCGGCGGGTCTGGCAAGTCTGCGGACTCTTCCGGAGCTTCTGGATCACATCATGAGGACCGTGTCGGAGCTTGTGGATACAAGAGAGGCGGCTGTCGCAATTCTGAGCGAGAATCCCCCTGTGATCCAGGGTCGTGGAGAAGCCCTGTGGCAGGTGCTTCTCCTCCCCGGAGTGCGCCTTCTGGCAAAAGGGGATCAGGTTCTGGATCTCTCCCGTCCCTCTGAGAATCTGCGCGAATCCCTGCCCGATTCCCCTGCTCAATTCCTTCGCCGCGCAGCTTCCACCATGATCATGGACAGGGACGAAATCATCAAAGAGCTTGCCCTCCACGGTGTCCGTATTCTCGTGCCCCTCGTTTACGGGCAACAGCTCGTGGGAGTGGTGGCTGTCGGCAAGAGGGCAGGGGGAAAGAACTTTTCAAGGCAGGAGATATGGATTCTTTCGCGCCTACGGTCGGAAATCGCCTTGGCCCTCTCAAATTCGCTCCTCTATGAGCAGGTGCGGATTCTGAGTGAGAAATTCAGGAAGCTTTCCGAGCAACTGGAAGGAACTGTGGCAGAGCGAACGGAGGCGCTTTTGGAGGCTCAGGCGGCCTTGAAGTTTCGCAATGAGGAATTGGAGCAGGCCATCCGGTCCAGAACGGAGTTTTTCTCCAGCGCCAGTCACGAGCTCCGAACTCCCTTGCACGCAATCATCGGTTTTTCGGACCTCCTGAGGGAGAAATGGTCCCTCGGGCTCACGGATGAGGAGATGAACGAGTTTCTCGGCAACATTGTCCGGGGCGCCACTCATCTTCTCGAGATCATAAATGATCTGTTGGATCTCGCGAAGCTGGAAGCAGGAAAGATGACTCTCGATCGGCAGTTGTTCTCTGTGAGTGATGTTCTGGAAGGGGTCGTGGATCTCGTGACGCCGATTGCCGGACGAAAAAACATAGTCCTGTCTTTCGATTGCTGGAAATGTCCCGCGATATGTGCAGATGCGGGAAAATTCCGGCAGATCCTCATCAACCTGCTTGCCAATGCGATCAAATACACCCCTGCCGGCGGCGAGGTATCGGTTCGGGCTTGTGTAGAAGATGGCATCTTCCAGTTGACCGTCAGCGACACAGGCATCGGCATTCGAAGGGAGGATCAGAAGCGTATTTTCGATGCCTTCAGCCAGGTGGGCGGCAGCGGCCAGGAAGGGACAGGGCTTGGCCTCGCGGTCACAAAGAAGCTTGTGGAGCTTCACGAAGGGCGGATATGGGTGGATTCGGAGTCCGACAAGGGGAGCCGATTTACCGTCATTTTTCCGGCTTCCGTTGAGTGATGCCTTGTTTCTCCAAGTGCGAAAAGGAGAGAGAAGGAGGACAGAAGAAGGGAAGCATAAATACAACATGGTTAATAAGAGAATCTTTCTTGACCACGCATCCACAACTCCAGTCAGACCGGAAGTAATTGAGCTGATAAGCGAAGCTTATCAGAGGTTCATAGGCAACCCGTCCAGCTTGCACCGGTTCGGCCAGGAGAGTCGAAGGGCTCTCGAAGAGGCCCGAGAGAAAATCGCCGGTCTCCTGGGGTGTCACCCGGATGAGCTTTTCTTCACTTCCGGGGGCACGGAAGCCAACAATATGGCGATCAAGGGGGTCGCCAGGGCTTTGAGCGAAAAAGGGACTCACCTCGTCGCCACCGCGGTTGAGCACCATTCGGTGCTGGATGCCTGCCGCTCTCTGGAAAGGGAAGGTTTTTCGATCTCTCTGGTCCCCGTGGATTCCTACGGCAGAATCGTCATCGAGGCGTTTCGAGAGGCCCTGACGCCACAGACGATTCTCGCGTCGGTGATGCACGGCCAGAATGAAGTGGGGACATTGGAGCCTGTGTCGGAGATCGGTGAAATTGCCCGTTCCTTCGGGGTCCCCCTTCATTCCGATGCCGTTCAGACCGTTGGCCGCATTCCTGTTCTTGTGGACACCCTTGGAGTTGATTTGTTGTCTCTTTCTTCCCACAAGTTCGGGGGACCGAAGGGCGTAGGGGCTCTGTACGTTCGGCGAGGTACCCCGTGCTTCCCTTTGATCCATGGAGGGAACCAGGAAGAAGGGCGCCGCCCGGGCACGGAAAATCTGGCAGGTATCCTGGGCATGGCCCGTGCCCTTGAGCTGTCCATGTTGGAACTTGAGGACGGGGATAGGCGTCTACACATGCTGAGAACACGATTCATTCAGCTTCTGAGGGAATCGGTTCCTCGGGCTCGTGTCAATGGTCATCCGAGTCTCTTTCTGCAGGGAATCATCAGTGTGACCCTTCCGGGGGTGCCCGCAGAGGAAGTGCTCATCTGCCTTGACCAGGAAGGCATCGCTGCGTCTGCCGGAGCAGCGTGCGTTTCCGGCGCCCTGGAGCCCTCACATGTGCTTCTGTCGATGGGCTTGACACGAAAAGAAGCTGAAGCGACGATCCGAATCTCTCCCGGCAAGGAGAATGATGTAGAGGATGTGGAAGTAGTAATACGAAAAATCAGGGGGATTGTCCTGCGTACCGGCCCTTCCTTTGTTCCTCCCCCTTGAGGGGGGAGGTCAGGCGGGGGTGGAGGGGAAATGGACTAAAATAGATATGTACGAAAAAATAGCGCGAATCTTGAAGGAAAAAAGAAGAGCGGCTCTCGCAACCGTAATCAAGACGACCGGGTCCACGCCGCAAAAGGTAGGGGCCAAGATGCTGGTGGACGAGAGGGGAACTCTTTTCGGAACCATCGGCGGTGGTTGCGTTGAGGCCGAGATCTATGCGGAGGCCCGGCGGGTTCTCAGAAGCGGCAAGGCCAGGGTCCATTCCTTTCGCCTGACTTCCGAGAAGGCCGCAGAGAACGGACTGGTCTGTGGCGGAATTATGGAGATTTTTCTAGAACCGCTCCAGAATGGAAGCTCACCCGCCCTACCCTAGTCCCTCCCGCGTGGGGAGGCAAATCAAGGAAAAATCTACATGGGAGGTGCAGGAAGCATATGAAGTTTCCCAAGATAGCGATCATTGCGGCAGTGCTCATTGCCGCCGCCCTGATCGTCTCTTTCGGTCGGCATCACAAGCCCTCTCCGAAGGTCGCGGCGGAGAATATCCAGGATGTCCTGAAAGCCCTGGCTGCCTCCCAGCCGGTGGGGAAGCCTGTAGTCCTGGAGTTCTATGCGGATTGGTGCACCGCCTGTACCAAGATGAAGCCTACCCTTACGGAGCTTGAGAGCCGATACAAAGGGAAGGTGTTTTTCGCGTTCCTGAATGTGGACGATGCCGGAAATACTCCTCTTGTGGAAAAGTACGGCGTAAGAGCGATTCCAAATGTACTTTTCTTCGACCCCGAGGGCCGCATGACAGAACAGCTCGTGGGAGCGCAGGACAAGAAACGTCTTGAAGATTCACTGGAAAGAGCGACTGCCAGGAAATGATGGAGCAGATCACCCGGATCATCGGCGATTCCCTTTCCCACATTTCTCCTTTTTCTGTTTTGCTGGTGATCACAGGTGGCCTGGTATCGAGCATAGGACCATGCATCCTCGCCCTGATCCCCTTACTGGTGGGATTTATCGGGGGGCAGTCGGATCTGACCAGAGCCCGGGGGTTTCTTCTTTCTCTTGCTTTCACGGCCGGAGTCTCCCTCGATTTTGCCATCCTGGGCATCATCAGTGTCTATTTCGGAGGAGTTTTCGGCCAGCTCGGCATTACAGGCAGAATCTGGTCGTACATTATCGCTTGCATCTGTGTTCTCATGGGCCTTCAATTGCTGGAAGTGCTCCATGTCCCCCTCCCCACCACATCGAAAATCTTCCCCAGGCAAAGGGGGGTGCTCGGCGCCTTCCTGCTCGGGGTCTCCTTTGGGCTCATTGCCTCCCCCTGCGGCACTCCCATCCTTGTAGTATTGCTGGCCCACATCTCCAGCACACACGCTCATCCCCTCTGGGGCGGGCTGCTCCTGTTTCTTTACGGATTGGGTTATTGCCTGCCGGTCCTTCTTGCAGGCACCTTTACAGGAATTCTCAAAAGCTTGAAGCATCTCAGCGCCGCGGGCTCTGTTATCAACAAGTCGGCAGGAGCGCTCCTGATCCTTGTGGGATTATACATTTTGTATTACGCGCGGTAATCACTTCGCAAGGAATTTTGAAATGAATCCTCGAATCAATCTCTGTCAAGGAAAGGAGGCTGCTCTTGCCTTCAAAGAAAATTCTGGTCGTGGATGACGAGCCCTATGTATTGAAATCCCTCCGCTTTATCCTGGAATTGGAAGGTTACCAGGTCTGTACAGCCAACGACGGGCTCGAAGCCCTGGAGAAGCTCAATACCGAAAAACCCGATCTCCTTCTCCTGGACATGGTGATGCCTCACATGAGCGGCCAGGAGTTGTCTCAGAAGATCAAGACCGATCCTGCAACAAAGGATCTTTACATCATCATGTTGACAGCAAGAGGCCAGGAGCGGGACAAGACTCTGGCCATTCAATCGGGCGCCGATGAGCACATGACGAAGCCTTTCAAACCCAGCCTTCTTGTGCAGCGCATCAAGGAAATCCTCGGATCATAGGCACAGCAGAGCAGCCGGCAGCGAAGGTTCTCTCCGTCCAATCGGGTTTACCGGGGCTTGGCCCTGAATCTCATCAAGGCAGGAAACACCTGGATTGGGTTCTCCCTTTCGTCTTTTGCCTGCTTCTTCTCTCCCCAAGCGGCGTGCTGTCTGCGGATGGATCCGACTGGGAAGACCTGAACCGGCAGGCAGTGACACTTTTCCGGCAAGGAAAATATTCTGAAGCCGTCACGGCGGCGGAGAAGGCCCTCAAGACGGCGGAAAGTACCTTTGGTCCCGATCATCCGAATACCGCCACTTCCCTCAATAATCTTGCGGAGCTTTACCGCATTCTGGGCAAATATGCCGAAGCGGAGCCGCTGTATAAGCGTGCCCTCGAAATCAGCGAAAGATCCCCCGGCGCCGGCAATACCGACCTGGCCACAAGCCTGAACAATCTTGCCCTCCTTTATTACAATCGGGGCAGATATGCCGAGGCTGAGCCCTTGTATGAACGAGCACTGGCAATTCTCAAGCAGGCCTTGGGCTCGGAGCACCTGCAGGTCGCGTCCGCCCTCAATAATCTTGCGGCCCTCTACGACAGTCAGGGCAGATATGCCGTGGCTGAGCCCTTGTACCGACACGCGCTGGCCATCAGAGAGGAGAAGCTGGGCCCCAATGATCCCGATGTGGCCTTAATTCTGAACAATCTGGCATCCCTTTTTGAAAAAGCCGGCAGGTATTCGGATGCCGAGGGGCTGTGCAGACGGGCATTGGCCATCAGGAAGGAAACGCTCGGCTCGGGGCACCCCGATACCGCCGAAAGTCTCAGCAACCTGGCTATGCTTTGCGACAGCCAGGGCAAATATGCGGAAGCCGAACCTTTGTACAAGCAAGCACTCCATATCAGGGAAAAGTTGCTCGGCCCGGAACATCCGGATGTAGCGGTGACCGTGAATAATCTGGCCATGCTCTATGAAAGTACGGCCAGGTATGCGGAAGCCGAACCCTTATACAAACGGGCACTTGCGATAAGGGAGAAGAAGCTGGGCCCGGAACATCCTGACGTGGCCGTAAGCCTCAACAATCTTGCGGAATTCCATCGCGCCCGGGGAAAATATGGGGATGCCGAGCCCTTGTGCAGACAGGCACTATCTATCAGGGAAAAAACGCTCGGCCTCGGGCACCCGGACACGGCCGCCAGCCTCAACAATCTGGCGATCCTTCTTGTTGCCATGGGAAGAGGGAAAGCAGCGTTTCCCCTGATGGTTCGGGCGTCAAAGATCTATGACTCGGTCATAGAAGATGTCTTCTCCATGGCGTCCGAAAAAGACAAGCTCGCGTTCCTTGACAGGATCCAGGGGGCCTTTTACGGGCTCATGAGCTTCGTGCTTCAAGAGTCCCGGGAAAATTCGGAAACGGTTCTTGCCGGCCTGAATGCGTTGCTCAGGCGCAAGGGACTGGTACTGGACGCATTATCAAGAGAGAGGCAATCACTTATTGCCTCAGACAGTCTGGAAGTCCGCGGCGCCTATGCCAGGCTCCAGCAAGTCTGCACAACACTGGCGACTCTGACCCTGGCCGGCCCCGGGAGCGCAGGCGTGGAGACGTATCAGCGGCGACTGGATGCCATGAGAGCGGAAAAGGAGGCTCTGGAGAAAGAGCTGACCCGCCTGAGCGGAGTCTACCGGCAGGATCAACTTGCGCAAAGAGCGACAGCAAGTGATGTTTGCGGGAAAATCCCTCAAGATGCTGTTTTGATAGAATATGCGACGATTCCCGTGTTCCGGTTCGATGCCCGGACAGGGGAGGCGAAGTGGTCCGAAAACCGATATCTGGCCTATGTGCTTTTCCCCTCCTCCCTCCTGCCTCCCCCCTTTTCCCTCATTGACCTCGGAGATGCATCCGTAATAGAGCAAGGGGTCAGGGAATTCCGGAAAGAGATGCGCCGGGGGGCGAAAGCCTTGCAGATGGGGACATTGAATGAACAGGCCGCCGAGCTTCGCCTGGCGGAAAAAGGAAAGAGCCTCTATAATCTGATTCTCGCACCCCTGAAACAGGCGATCAGCGGACGGAAGGTGGTATTCGTGGCGCCTGATGCCGAGCTCAACCTGGTTCCTTTCGGCGTACTTCAGGATGGGAAGGGACGATATCTGACGGAAAACTACCGGATCGTCTACCTCTCCACAGGACGGGACCTCTTGCGTCTAGACGACAGGGGAAGGAACAGCGGCGAAACGGTCATTGTGGCCGATCCCGATTTTGACTCAACTCACGCACAGCGTGCAGCGCGACTCGGAACGCTTCCCGGTCAGGAGAAACCTGCAACCCTGCCCGGCGCCGAGAGATCCAAAGACTTGAATCTCTCGGGGTGGGGGCGTCTGTCGGGCACGCGCGCCGAAGGGGAAGCTCTCAAGGAGATCCTGAGCCGGCGAGGAAAGCTGACGCTCTATATGGACAAAGAGGCCCTGGAAGAAACGGTAAAGCAATTGAGATCTCCGGAGTATTTGCATTTTGCGACCCATGGATTCTTCCTTGAGGAAACAAGGCCCGCAAAC
Organism: Armatimonadota bacterium; assembly: GCA_016183865.1. Taxonomy (GTDB): domain Bacteria; phylum Vulcanimicrobiota; class JACPDT01; order JACPDT01; family JACPDT01; genus JACPDT01. The sequence continues at coordinate 16,712 of JACPDT010000105.1, forward strand.
AAGGTCGAGCCCCCCGCAAAAAAGGGTTCCGCGGCCTCACAGGGGATTGAGAATCCCATGCTCCGCTCAGGGCTTGTCCTTGCCGGCGCCAATCGAATCGGGCGGGAGAAAGCTCCCGACGGAGCGGATGATGGAATCCTCACCGCCCTGGAGGTTTCCGGCATGCAGCTACAGGGGACCGATCTGGTGGTTTTGAGTGCTTGTGAGACCGGTATGGGTGATCTCAGAAGAGGAGAAGGGGTCTTCGGACTCCGCCGCGCCTTTCAACTGGCCGGGGCCAGAAGCGTAGTGATGAGCCTGTGGAGCGTACCTGACGAGCAAACCAGGGAGCTGATGGTGAGCTTCTGCACTGGGATAAAGAATGGGGACGGGAAGGCTCCGGCCCTCAGAAATGCTTCCCTCACCATGATTGAAGCAAGAAGGAGAAAGTACGGCGCCGCTCACCCCTTATTCTGGGGCGCCTTTGTCCTTGTCGGGGAACCATGAAAAGGTTGACAATACCTGGCTAAACATTTATAATAATAATGAGAGCAACATGGCGGGAAAGGGGAGCTTCCGTGGAATTCAAGGACTACTACAAGATCCTGGGAGTGGAGCGGGGAGTGTCTGAACGGGACATCAAGCACGCCTATCGCAAGCTCGCCAGAAAGTTTCATCCGGATGTAAACCCTGGAGACAAGTCGGCGGAAGCCCGATTCAAGGAGATCAACGAGGCTTATGAAGTCTTGAGCGATCCAAAGAAGCGGGAAAAATACGATCATTTCGGCGCCAACTGGAAGAATGCGGGAGAATTTGCGGGCTTCGGCGCCGGTCAGGGTGTTGATTTCGATTTTCCTTTCGACATTCTCCATGGTTTCGGCGGCAGAGAGAAAGGTCGCCCCGGCGCCGCGGGAGGGCGCTGGTATTCCACGTCCCGGAGCCCGGGAGGGACCCGAGGGTTCAGTGAGTTCTTTGAAACGCTCTTTGGAGAGGAGCCTGGCACCGCTCCCTTTGAGGGTTGGGGCGGTCCTGCGGAAGATGGGGGGCTCGGTATCGAGGAGCCTGTTGAGATTTCACTGGAAGAGGCATTCCAGGGCGCGAAGAAAGCCCTGGAGATTCAATCTGAAGCTCCCTGCCCTGAATGCAGGGGAAAACGACGCGGTTGCCCCGCCTGTGCGGGAAGAGGAGTGATTTCAAGGTCCCGAAGAATCGAAGTCAAAATCCCTCCGGGCGTTGCGGAGGGCTCCAGGATCCGAATTCCAGGGGAAGGAAAAACAGGACCTGGAGGACAGCGAGGCGATTTTTATCTTCTGATTCGGATCAGGAAGCATCCTATCTTTGAACTAAAGGGACGCGACCTTTACTGCGAAATCCCTGTCACCATCTCGGAAGCGGTGCTCGGGTCCACGGTGGAGATCCCCTCTTTCAAAGACAAGATCACCATGAAGATTCCACCGGAGACCGGGAATGACAGGGTATTCAGGCTCTCCGGACAAGGCCTTCCCCCACTGCAGGGTGGAAAGGGGGGGGATCTTTTTGTGAAAGTGAAGATTTGGGTCCCCACAGGAATCACTCCTCGGGAAAGTGAGCTATATTCGGAGCTGGCCAGGGTGCGTCCGGAAAACCCGAGAAAGACTCTGTGGGCCGGAGTTTCGTGATGGATTCGGGGGTGAAGATGTCGTCATGAGGTTGGACCCTGAAAGCGAACCTTGTTTTGTTATCAGCGTCGTCTCAAAGAGGGTGAAGCTTCATCCCCAGACGATTCGGTATTATGAGCGTCAGGGCTTGTTGAAGCCATCGAGAACGGGCGGAAATGTGCGCCTTTATTCCGAGCGGGATGTCAGTCATGTTGAGCTGATCCACCGTCTCACTTCGAAACTGGGTGTGAACCTGGCAGGGGTTGAAGTGATCATAGATCTCAGAGAGAAAATGGAGCGACTGAGGGAAGAGATTGAGGCCGAGCATCTGCGTGTTGTGCAGGAATTGGAGAAGGAGGTTCGGGAGCTCCGGGCCAGGCTGCAAAAACGAAAATTGGGTTAGCCGCTAAAGAGACTTGTGAGTTTCCCGATACTGTCCGGCTATCGTCTCCAGGAAGCTCTCCAGGTCGTCGTCCTGTCCTTCGATCCCTGCCCGTGAAAGTATCGGGGCGGCGATGCGGGTGCAAATCTCCGTGCGGTCTTGAGGCTGGATTTCATTCCGGCGGGAGAGAAATCTCCTGATTACCTGATATTCCTGCTCATTAATCGGAACGAATTCCGCGTCTCCCACGGGCTCTCGCAATGGGAGGGGGGAGGGCGCGGCCTGCGCCTCTCTGACTACAATCGTACCTGCTACCCAGTCTCCGAGTCGCTTGTTTCTCGGGCTGAATATCATCACAAGAATGCCCGCACAGTAGTAAAAGGGCAGAAAATCCACAAAGCGAATCAAGTTGCGCAGGAGCGCATCAAAGAAGCCGATGGGCTGGCCGCCTTCTTTGAGGACTCGCAGTTTCAGGATTTTCTTCCCAGGAGTTCGTCCGGACCACAGAGTTTCAAAAAA
>JACPDT010000091.1:0-7172 GCA_016183865.1 Armatimonadota bacterium
AACATGAAAACATGGGTCTGACGAAGGGCGGAGCCGGTGAGTTTCACCTCACCCGTATTGTCCAGGGTGATCTCATCAAAGACCAATCTCTCCTTGGAGATTCTTGAAAGATCATCCAAAATCTCTGAAAAGGTCGAATGGGGCTCTTTGAAGCCCTTGGAGCTCTGGGAAGAGCTCGTTGCCTGGGTCGAGGGCACAGCCGGAGTCGGAACACTCGTGATCAATGGCGCAGGAGCCTCTGCAACAACATGCCTCTTATGAAAGACCTTGCTGCTTGCTAAGCCTACCCCGCCAAGGAGGAGGAAGAAAACCAGAGCCCCTGCCAGGGCAGGCTTCAAGGGAACAGAGAGAACCCCACGCCCGCCTGCTGAGTTTGCGGAAAGATCCATGGCGATTCCCCTCAAATCAAAGGGCCGCAAGGCAAGGCCCACGGCAGCCGCCATGATGGGGGAAAGGGATGGGAAATCCACGCCTTCAAGGTCGCTCCCTTTGATAAGCCTCATGTCCCCCAAATTGGGAAGGGAAAGGGGGACATTGAGTTTTTTCCGGAACCCTTTGAGAAGCATCTCAAAGTTCGGCAACTGGGGCCACCCCCCTGCGAGTAGAATATCCACCTCCTTGGTCCTTTTTCGGACCGTTTGGAGGTACTTGATGGCTCGGTAAATCTCGATGTTAACCCGGTTCAGGATCGGTTCAATAGCCATTAGAAACTCGTCCTCTCCGCCCGAGCCGGCGCCGGATGCGCTTGAAAGCATCTGGGCGAAGTCCCCTGCTCCTACATTGAAATTAGTGGCATAACAGGAGATTCCTCGATCTACGAGGGTCAGGTCGGTGAACGAAGCCCCCAGATTGAGGATCACTCGAAGATGATCCGGATCGGGGCTAAAGAACGATGTCAGGCGACTCAGAGCCAATGAAGGAAACTCGATGGCGGAGATACGAAGCCCCCGTACCTTGAATGCATCCTTGAGCTCCTGCCCCACCTGCTTTCCCAATGCCGCGACAACCAGTTGCCGCGATTTTCCCTCATCAAGCTGCTCCTCGGTCATCCGGTAATTGATGGAAAGCTCCGAGGGATCAACCGGCAACTCCCGTTTGAAGGTATAGGCGAGTCCTTTTTTCAGCTCACTGTCCTTCAAGTCGGAAGGGAGTGCAGCCATTCGTATGACGACCGCCCGCTCAGGAACGCCCAGGACGACTTCCTGGACGGTGATTTTCTTTTCCCTGAGATACTCACCGCAAAAAGAGGCGACTCCAGCAGCGTCTTTGACGCCATTGTCGTCCACAAGACCTTCAGGAAGCCCTTCCTCCAGAAGCCGCTCCAGAACATATCCCGATCGGCCTCTTCGGACCTGGGCCACCCGAAGGGAAGCCTTGCTCAACTCGATGCCGACGGAAGTTCTGTCCTTTGAGAGTGAAGACAGCAAATCGGAGATCATCAAATGACCCCTCAGTCAAGAAGATGTGGGCGCCCTAAATCCACCACCTATTCCCCGGGGGTTCTTATCCCTCCCCCTTGAGGGGGGAGGTCAGGTGGTGGTGAGCTCTGCGGAAATTATGGGTTACCTGCGCAAGATGTAGATGACGACTTCGCCGCCATTCTTTGAGGTATCTGACGGCTGGTTCCCCGTGAGATATTCGGCTTCTGAGTCGACATTCGCATCAACCGTGTTGTCGGCGCCGTAGCAATGGAATCCGACGGCAAGCTGGGCGCCCGAAACTCTTCTAAAGTACTCGTATGCCCCGCTGGTACCGGTCCTCATCCACCCTTTTCCAGCCCTTTGGACCTTCGGGCCACGTGTTGAGGTAAGGCCCTTTCCAGTCGGCCAGCGAGGACCCTGCGGGGAAGTATGTGTCGAATTCCGCTTGGTTTGAAGGCTTAAAAGATAAGACAGGGTCCCCACATGGAGTCGTTCCTCCCGTCTTAATCGGCGCCGCTCCCACATCTGTGTACATTTTGGACAGGGACCCTGCTACGATCTTCATATCCGCCGCAGCCTGCGATCTCCTCGCATCATCCACATAGTTCAAATAGATCGGAATCGCGATGGCTGACAGAATCAGCAAAATCACCACCACGATCATAAGCTCGACCAGCGTAAAGCCCCTGTTGGATCTCCTCTTTCTTGTCATACCCTTCTCCCCTTTCCTTTACCTTACTTCGCCATATGTCTTGCCATCGTAAAAATCGGGATATAGAGCGAAAATACAAGAAACCCTACTCCGACTCCCATGATCACCAGCATGGTCGGCTCCACTGCCGCCGTAATGCGAGTAGCCATGTTCCGAATGTCCATCTCAAAGAATCCTGCGGCCTTTTCCAGAAGGGGGCCGACGGCGCCGCTCTTCTCTCCGATGGAGATCATCTGCTTTGCGATGGGATGCAGAATCTCCATCTCCTTGAAGGCCTGTCCCATGGTCACCCCGCTTCGAATTCTGTCATTGGCCTTGAGTATGGCCTTCTCGTAAATCGCGTTATTCACGACCTGGGCGCATATCTCAAGGGCCGAAAACACATGAACGCCCGTATTCAACATGATCCCGAAGGCCCTGACAAAAAGAAGCGAGTAAAACTCGTGCATCAATGGCCCGAAAACCGGAACCTTGAGAATCGTTCGATCCAACCATGCTTTACCCTGGGGAGACCGCCTCCAGAGGCCCACCCCCACAATCAGGCCTGCGATTGCGCCGACAATGACCAGAAAATAGGACCTGATGAAATGTCCTGTGCCCAGGAGAAACCGGGTCTGAAAGGGCAAAGGCACTCTCAGAGAATTGTACAGGTCCTCGAACTTCGGCAGCACAAAAAATGTCGTAAAAAGAAATAGTGCTGTCGTGATGCCGAAAATGAACGCCGGATAGGTAATCGCCGAACGAACCTTCTCGACTACTCCGTTGATTTCGGCGTAATAGTCGGCCATCTGCTTGAAAACCGAATCCAGGGCGCCGCTCGTCTCCCCCACTTTGACCATGTTCACAAAGAAGTTGGAGAAGACCTTCGGAAACAGGCCGAAACCCTCGGAGATCGTCCTTCCTTCCTGAATCTTCTCGGAGATCTGGGACAGACAAGAGTAGAGCTGCTTCTTGTTGATCGTCTCCAGCATCGTGTCAATGGATGCCAGTATCGGGATACCGGCATTGAGCAATACCCCCATCTTCTGGCAGAGAAGGACATAATCAACAAGAGAAAGCTTCCGGCGGTCGGCCAGGACCTCTTTCCTGGCCTCGGAGAGCACTCCCCCTTTCCCTGCAGCATCACCCTTTTTGATGGAAACTACCCAGGTCAGATCCCGATTCCGGACAAGCTCCCTCTCTGCCTCCGAGTAACTCCCGGCTTCGATGATCCCTCTGACAAGCTCACCCTGGTTGTTCTTCGCCTGATACGTAAAGACGGGCATATAGGAGTTAGCTCCAGGACTGCGGGATGCGCGGAAAAAAAGAACTGCGAATGCGCATGATCATTCTAAGGCATTTCCCCCCTTTTGTCAATGGGAAATTCGACCCAAGACCGATTTTCCGGTAGACTCCAGGGTTTGGCTGTTTCTTTCGTCGCCTTTTCAGGAGGGAGAGTGAAACGACGACTCTCAAACTTTAGGGATGCGGAGTAATTGCGAAAATCACTATTTCACCGTGTGCGCAGCCGTAATAGAAGAAAATCCTGTATGCTGCAGGCGTACCTTGCTCCGCGTAAGCCTCAAAGACCTTTTCACCCTTTGGCCCCGATAATGAAAAATACTGATGGGTTTGCAGGCTTGGATGACGGGGATTCTCCGCAAGAAATCTTAGCGCCCTGGATACTGCATTAAAGCGCTTTCGCGTATTAGCGGAACCCTTAAGCTCTTTTAATGCTTGTTTTGCACCAGGAGTAAAACTTAGAGAGAAACTCATAAGTTATCTAAGAAATCCTCGAGATTATCCACCTTCTCTACCTTGCCATTGCCTGCTTCTTGTAATCCGTTGCGTATCTTGCCGATAACTTCAGGATTGCGATAAACCCAGGCTTCATTGCTCGGAATTGAAACTGCCGGTCTAAGCAATATATCTCCTTCTTTTCCCACAAAAACTTGATAAGAGTCAATTTTCAACTTGCTCGTCAGGAGCTTCTGGAGCCGGCCGCCCAAGGTAATCCTGTGCTTTGAGTCAAGGGGCCGTGTGTCTACATGCATGAATTTCTCTCTTATCTCTAACAGCTCTTTCTTTCCCTTTGAAGCTCTTGTAGTTTTCATCTTTGCAGCCTCCTTCCTACTCAAAACATAACATATAGTGGGAATATTGTCAAGTGGGAAAGTGGGACGATACAAGGAGTTGGAGGAGCGGAGAGCCTGGGAATCCCCCGACTCATGGACTTAAACCCAAAGCGTTTTCATCCCCCCCCCCCCCCCCGAAGCCGACCGTCACGCTTGGCGAGAAAGGAGAGAATGCCATGAAACTGACTTATGATCCAAGGTACAACATCGCATACCTTCAACTGCATTGCAAGAATGCGAAAGTAGAGACTGTCCGTGTTAGCGATGAACTGAATGTGGATATCGCCCCTGATGGAACAGTGTATGGGATTGAGTTTCTGAACGCAAATTCCCAGCTCATGAGCGAAGACCGAGGGAACCTGGTTGTCGTCAATGAGGCGCTCGGACAAACTTCTGAGCTCAAATGGGCTATTTAATGAGTGGTGACATTCGGTTGCATCCCCATTGCAGGGATCGCCTCGCCGAACGAGGCGCCACTGAGGAGGAAGTCATCGCGACAGTGCAGGAAGGTGAGAAATTCTCTGCCAAGTTCGGTCGAGCCGGCTTTCGACGCAATTTCCAATTCGGCGGAGAATGGCGTGGCAAGGAATTCGCAACCAAACAAGTTGAAGCAATAGCCGTGGAAGAGAGAGGATGGCTGGTCATAACTGTGATTGTTCGTTTTTTCTGAAAAGCCTCTTACCGCCAAATGCCTCAAGGATCAATTAACGGGCGGCCCTCCAAGGCTTCTTCCAATATTCCCAATCAACAATCTCCGCGATAGAGAACGACCGTGTAAAGCGTCAGTGGCGGGGAGTTCAGCTTCAGTATTCGCACCTTTCTACCGAGCGTGCCAAGTGCCTTGTCCAGGCCATCGAAGGGCGTCATGGCCCCATTCGAAATGAGCGCGTTCGTCGCAAGTCCCACTACTCATCCCCCTTGAGGGGGGAGGCTGGGTGGGGGTGGCTCTTGATCCCACTGATCAGGTTATGGTTGGGTATGATAAGGCACAAAAGAGTCCTGCCAGGATGACACGGAATAGGTCACACCGCTCAGGAAGGCGCAGTTGGCGCCAGGGACCTTTTTGAACATCTTGCTCATTTTTTTTGCGAGGTTCCGGAGGTCACCTGTCGTGTCTCCGAGGTCTTTTTTCAGGTCGTTCAAGTCCTTCTTGATGTCATCTACGGTTTTCTTGAACTGGTTGTCATACTTTGTTGTTTTCAGGGTTGTGACGCGGTCTATGGCGGATTGGACCGAGGTCATCTCACTCGATATCTGAGCCAGGATGCTTTCGATGAGGGGCATGATTTGAAATCCTGTCCGAAGGCCCTTGATCTGGTCCTTGATGAAGCTTGCCTGAGACTTAAGATCAGGATAGGCGTCCAAAGCGTCTTTCACCTGTTTCATCTTGTCTTCCGCCGCCTTGGCCTGTTGATCGAGCTGGGTCCAGTCCGGAGAGGGCGCCTGAAGCCCGGTCGCTATGGTTGTCATCTGAGTTTTCACCCATTGCACATCCTGCCGTTGCTGACTCAAGGCAGGATAGGCCGCCAGGGCGTTGATAAGGGTGTCCAGCTTCCCCTGAATGAAAGTAACCTCACTGGGAAGAAAGGATTTCATGGAATCATATAATTGCTGAATCTGGGTCTGTTGTGCGAGAAGATCGCTTCTCATCTGATTCAGCAATGTTATGGCCTGATCAATCAGAGCATCTCTTGCAGCCTGATTGCCTTCCTGCTTGGCCCGGTCCAGGAGGTCCGTGACCTCGTTTAGAGAGTCGGTGCGAATCTCCTGGAATTCGGGAATGATGTCCTCCTTGATATACTCTCCCGCGCTTCCAAGGACAATGCAGGTCGTTTGGGGTGTGATGGTGACAGTCAATATTCTTTCCGCCGTGTAGCTCCCCCAGTCAGGGGCGCGGCCCTCGGATTCCAGCTTGTAAAGATTGTTTTGCACATCATAAGTCATGGTCACCTGATAGGAAGCAACCTTGAGCAAAGTTGCGGGGTTGTCCGGATCATTTCCGGAAAGATCGTAGGGACCATAAACATATTGACCTATGGTTGTCACATATCTCCTCACACCCGCCTCTGCAGCATCATAGGCGGCAAAGAAAGCCCTCCCTTTCTCAGATAACTGGGTATCTGAAGACAAGAGTTGGAGCCCGCCAAGGGCAAGTGTTGAAATAAAGAGCCCCGCGCAGACCACGATTGTCAGCAGGGTGGCTCCACGCTGACGATTCCATTTCTTGATTTCCCCACCCCTCGCAGGAGGGGTTAGAGGAGGGTGCTTTCCGGTCATGCCCTACCTCACTTTGACCTGAATTCGGCTTCTTAGCGAGGGTGCTCCTGCGGCTTGAAGAGTGTAATTAATGGTGACAAAATCTCCCTGGTCATACGTGAATTCCATCCCGGATATGTTTTCGGCCCCAGTGATGACTTTAGGAATGCCGCCAGGCCACGGAAACTTCTGCAACTTCTCTCCATTGAGGCTGTACCCCCAGCCCAAGCCATTCATGGCCTCCTCCACAGTGTTAGTAAAATGCAGGGTCGTCGCTGTGGAGTCGGACTCCACTTGATAGCAGCTTTTCAGAGTAGTGAACATCTCATCCTGAATCACTCGCAAAGCATACACGTATGAGGAAGTGGGACCTGCCACCACTTCCCTGGTTTTCAAACTCTGTCGAAAGACTTCCGCGGCAGATATTGCAACCACTGCCATCAATGCGATGGCGGTGATCACTTCAACAAGCGTGAAGCCGCCGGATCCCGATCTCCCTTTCCCTTGATTCCCTCCCCCTTGAGGGGGGAGGCTAGGTGGGGGTGACTCTCCTACGCAGGGTGCAGCAAGTAGTTTAGCTCTAATCACTTCCAGGACTCCAGCCAAATTCTCAAACACCTCATTGTTCCAGAAACTAAGAACCTGGAAGCCCTGTGATTTGAGCCACAT
>JACPDT010000091.1:7191-30097 GCA_016183865.1 Armatimonadota bacterium
GCCGTCGAAACTTGAAACCCTCGATCTGTCTCTTCCGCAGGCCCTGCCACAGAAGACCCTCCGCATTCGTGGGCCGTTTTCGCAGTGTCCGCGCAATAACCGTAGGTTTGCACACCGTGGCTCACCCCCACCTGACCTCCCCCCTCAAGGGGGAGGAACGGAATCATCTCTCGTCCAATACGAGCAGATTCACTGACCACTCCCTTCAAGGGGGAGGAATTCACAGTGAAATCACGCCGACTACCAGGATTCGCCTCTCCTTGCCCGCGCTGTCCCTAAAAAATGTAGCCACAGTCACCGTCTTGATGCCGGCGGTCAAATCTTCCACCACCTGAATGTTTCGGGTGAATCCGGAAAAATTCGTCATGTCCACATTCACCCTCTCCCCTGCGGGGTCGCTGATCACGTCTGCATAGAGCTTGTTTTTCTGCTCCTCCAGGATGCCCTGGGCTAACTGGAAAGCCACTGCCTCTTTGCTGGCGATCGTGTCCCCCGAAATAGAATAAGAAAAAATCTGGAGAGACGCCAGAATCGTGACGCCAAAGAGAACAAGAGAAATGGCAACTTCCGCCATCGTGAAACCACTGGCTGATTTAGGGATGTGCTGCCTCACGCTTTACCTCCGCAGAAAAACCTCTCGGGTCAGCGACGGGTTAGCCATAAGGTACGTGCTTATGCTGAGAACGCCGCCTGAATTGTTCCATTTATATGGTGCCCAGCCGGACGGTGCCTTCCCCCAATCCGGAACAAGGTAGGGTCCCTTCCAGAGGGTCTTGACTTCTTGAGGAGCCGTATCGGGACACTTGTTCAAACCCGGGTCCTGGCCGGGAGGGGCATCCGGTGGCCAGGTGCGGACATCATAATAATAACTCAACAGGGCAGAGCGCCTCACCAGCAAACCTGCTTCCATTTGCTGATCTCCAGATGCCCCAAAGCTGTTTCGAACCAGGGGTGTAGTCACCGCAGTAGCCGTGCCGATGATGGCCAGAATTATTATTAACTCAAGAATTGTATATCCCCGCTGCCAATCTGGTCCCGCGTGGCACTTCCCCGTGGCCATTGCGTGATTTCCTCCCCCCTGTTGTGGGAGGCTGACTCTTATTTCTCTCCCTTGAGGAGGGGGGTTGACTTTGATTCCTCCCCCTTGATGGGGGAGGCTAGGTGGGGGTGAGTGTCCAGCATTGGAGCTCACAATTCGACCTCCTCAAGGGACCCTGTTGAGGAATTCAATAATGTCGTCCTTACCTTCCGGGACATAATAGTCATCCCAGACAGTCTGAAGCGTCTTGTTCAGCCCATAGCAGGTCACGCGAGCGCGGTCATTGCTTCCCTTGGTTTGTTTCTCATATCTATAGACGCCGGAGTCCGCGCCTTCGGTCCGGATCATTTTCTTGGGGCCTTTTGGGAAGTTGACAAGATACGGTCCAGGAGCGGCGAACAGTTCCGGAACCTCCTTCCCCAACGGCTGATCGGGAGGCCACTGATTCGTATCGCGGTGGTACATTTGCACGGCATTTGCTATTATGGCACAATCAGCCTTTGCCTGGGAGACGGCGGCATCGTCCATATAGCCGCTATAAATGGGAAAAGCTGTCGCTGCCAGGGCCAGCAAGATGACGCTTACGACAGCGACCTCCACGGCGGTGAATCCGTGTTGTGATCGGAGCACCAGAAGCCCACCGAAATGCTTGCTGATATGGATGCCCCCCCCTCAACATCGAGCCCTCACCCCCACCCTGCCTCCCCCATCAAGGGGGAGGAAATCAAGGTTTACCTTACCGCGGGAGCAGAGTGCACAACCGTCCCACGTGGGACGGGATAACTCAAGTCAAAGAACGTCTTAATTATACCATAGACAGAAGGTAGATTCAAGCCCAGAGAGAATTAGCCGAGTATGCGCGACATCGGGAATGCACAACGGGTTGTGATCAAGCTGGGCACTTCCACTGTCGTGGATCGGGCTTCGGGGGAGGCGGACACGAGGCTCCTCGTTTCTCTGGTTGAAGCGGTGGACGCTCTCATCAACAGGGGGCTTGTTGTCGTCCTGGTCAGCTCGGGTGCTATCGGGCTCGGCAGGCGGCTTCTCCGAGAAGAAAGCAGCGCTTCCATGGCGGCGAAACAGGCCCTTGCGGCTGTGGGGCAGCCTTTACTCATGAATCTATATGAGCGCCTCTTCGGCCTGTATCACCGAAAAGTGGCTCAGATCCTTCTTACCCGTGAAGACCTGGCTTCTCGTTCCAGGTATCTGAATGCCCGAAATACCCTCACAGAGCTTATCTCCCGCGGCGTCCTTCCGGTTGTCAATGAAAATGATACGGTTGGTGTGGAAGAGATCAGATTTGGAGACAATGACACTCTGGCGGCTCTGGTAGGGACCTTGATTGACGCGGATCTTATCTTGAATTTGACTGACACGGATGGGCTTTATGACAAGGATCCCGCCGCTTTTCCGGGGGCGAAAAAAATTTCGGTTGTCACGGACCTTGACGAGTGGTCGGGCAACTCGTCCCACGTGGGACGACTACCCCCACCTGACCTCCCCCTTCAAGGGGGAGGAATGGAGAACGACCTCCCCCCTCTGCCCTCCCCTAGCTCCTCCCATAAGGGGAGGGGAAATCAAGGAAGAATCTTGCCTGGGGGAGGAATGAGGGGGACGGGGGGCATGGCTACGAAGCTGCAGGCGGCCCGCATTGCCGTAGATTACGGGGCCAGGCTTGTCATCGCCGATTCGCGCACACCGCGAGTGATAGAGCGCATTCTTGACGGTGAGGATCTGGGGACGCTCTTTCTGACGAAAGAAGGGCGCATGGAAAGCAGGAAGCGTTGGATTGCTTTTGCGGGGAAGACATCAGGCAAAATCGTGATTGACAGGGGGGCGGCAAAGGCCTTGCTGGAAGGCGGAAGAAGCCTTCTGGCGGTGGGGGTGGCAGGGTGTTCAGGGAGTTTTCATCGCGGGGATCTTGTGGAAATTGTGGGCGTGGCGGCAGGAACGTCCCACACTGGACAGCCGCCCCCATCTGACCCTGCCGCGAAAGGACAGACTATCGCAAGAGGACTTGTGAATTATGACAAGGAAGATCTTGAGAAAATCAAGGGGCTTCCTTCATCTCAAATCGAGCAGACCCTGGGATTTACGTATGGTGATGAAGTAGTGCATCGGAACAACCTGGCCCTCGGCAGAGAAAAATAAGGGAAAGCGTGGGCAAAATATAATGACCCGAAAACCTCTCGGAGAGAGCGTTGAACATTCACCCCCACCTGACCTCCCCCCTCAAGGGGGAGGAATGGAGGACAGGGGAGGGGAACAAGAGCCCAGGCGGAAGGGGAGGCGCTGTCCCGGGTGGCCCAACTGGCTCGCAAGGCCAAAGAAGCGGCCCGGGTGGTTTCCGACTTGAGCGCAAAGATCCGAAATGAGGTCCTCCTTACTGCTTCCCGGTCGCTGCAAGGAAATACGGCGCTTTTGCTTTCGGAGAACGCCAAGGACTGTGGGAAAGCCCGAAACTCGGGCATATCCGGGGCCCTTCTGGATCGCCTGACCTTGACGGAAAAGAGAATTCAAGACATGGCCGATTCCCTGGTCACAGTTGCATCATTGCCCGATCCCCTCGGGGAATCGGAGGGCTGGATCCGGCCCAATGGCCTGGAGATCCGAAAAACCAGGGTTCCTCTGGGGGTCATCGCCATAATCTATGAGGCAAGACCCAATGTGACGGTTGAGGCATCAAGCCTTGCATTCAAGGCGGGAAACGCGGTCCTCCTGCGGGGAAGCTCATCGGCCCGCAATTCCAATCGCGCCCTTGTTGCGATTCTCCAGGAAGCCTTGAAGGAGCACGGGATGCCGCCTTCAGCCATCCAGTTGGTGGAAGATGCCGACAGGAAAGGAATCGCGGATCTCCTGAAGCTAAGAGATTTCATTGATGTGGTGATTCCCAGGGGAGGCGCAGACCTGATCCGAACCGTTGTTCGAGAATCCTCGATTCCCGTGATAGAGACAGGCGTGGGCAATTGCCACATTTACGCCGATCAAGAAGCCTCTATTGAAAAAGCCATCCCCATCATCCTGAATGCCAAGACGCAACGACCGGGAGTCTGCAACGCGGCCGAGACCCTGCTCATTCACGAAAAGATCGCCGAGCCTCTTCTCCGACGCCTTGGGCCGGAGCTTGAGAAAAGGGCTGTAGAGATCAGGGGCTGTGATAAGACCCGAAAGATCCTCCCTTGCAAAGCGGCGACGGAAGAGGACTGGGCCACAGAGTTCCTGGATCTCATCCTTGCTGTTCGAGTCGTGCCGTCCCTGGAGGAGGCGGTGAGGCATATCCAGGAATACGGCACAGGCCACTCGGAGGCCATCATCACCGAGAGCGTCACCCGGGCCCGGCAGTTCCAGAAAGAGGTGGATGCGGCGGCGGTGTATGTAAACGCCTCCACTCGATTTACCGATGGAGGGGAATTCGGGTATGGGGGAGAAGTGGGAATCTCTACGCAAAAACTACACGCTCGGGGTCCTGTAGGTCTCCGGGAGCTGACGACCTGGAAATATGTGATCACTGGAGATGGACATGTCAGGGAATAGGAGGACAGAGTGGACGATCGGCACGTTCTTGGAGTGATCGGTACCGGAATGATGGGGGAGGCTGTGATCCGTGGGGTTATGGCCGCAAAACTCTATGAGCCTTCGGAGATCTGGGGCAGCAACAGGGGAACCGAGAAGCTGGAAAGGCTTTCCTGGGGGCTTTCCTTCAATGCGGCAAGCTCCAATGAAGAGCTGGTCGAAAAATCGGATGTACTGGTTCTTGCCACCAAACCTCAGGATGTCCACACCGTCCTGGACGAGATCCAGATGAAAGTGAGGCCCGATCAGATCCTCATCTCCGTAGCGGCGGGAATCACGACAACACAGCTCAGAAAGCACCTTCCCATAGAGACCGGCGTTGTGCGCACCATGCCCAACACCCCGACCAAGGTACGCCAGGGAATGACGCTGATTGCGAAAGGAAACCACAAGAAGGCCCTGGAAATTGCGGAGCGCATCTTCGGGGCTCTCGGAAAAGTGGTCTTCCTTGAGGAATATTTGTTCAATGTGGGCACAGCCATCAGCGGCTGTGGTCCTGCCTTCTTTTACGAAATGATCGAAGGACTGATCCTTGCCGGCGTGACCGAAGGGCTGTCCCGGGATGTGGCTCTCCAGTTGGTCTGCCAAACCATGAGGGGGAGCCTTGATCTCCTGGAACAAACCGCCATGCACCCTGCCGTCCTTCGGGATGAGGTCACCTCGCCCGGCGGAATGGCTGCGGCAGGCCTGGCGGCGCTGACGGAAGGGGGGCTCAGGACAGTCCTTCACAAGGGAATTTCGGTAAGCGCAAAACAGGCTGATAAACTCTCCAGAACATTGGATCGGGCGGAACAACAATAGTGTAATGTCGGTTGACATTGGATGGGCGGCTGATCGTGAGAAAACATCGGCACAAAGTTCCTCTTTGGATCGTGCTCGTCGTGGCGCTGCTCGTGCCGCTTTTCTCGGGCCTTACGGTGTTCTATTTTGCCGATCTCAAGCGTCAGCATTCCATGGACCTTTTCTGGAGCCATCTCCTTCTCGGCGATCCCGTCACATTGCGCTATACCCTTACGGCGGCAGCCCAGTGTCTTGCCGCTACTCTAGGCATCCTGGTGGCAGTGGTGCTCTTCACCGTTCAACTCACGGCAAATCGTTATACACCAAAGGTCATAGATGTTTTCGTAACCCGCAAGGGAAATATCCTCATGCTGGCCCTCTTCTGTTTTTCCATTCTCTTCTCCCTCTGGGTGGCCCACACGATCCATGATGCCTTTGTCCCGCAAGTGGGCGCCGTCGCAGCCATGGCTCTCACCACCGCCTGCTATTGCCTCCTGATCCCTTATACTTTGTATCTTTTCGATGAATTGGAGCCTGATCACATCATTGACCAGATCCAGAAAGAAGCACAGATTGCCATTCAGAAGGTCCACAGAAACCATTCTTTTGACCAGAAAGCCAAGCACATCGTGAGCGAAAGAATCGAGCAGATCGCCCATATCGTGCTTGTTTCCGTGCAGACTGTGGACTCGGAGACGGCGCTCCACGGCATACAGGCTCTTACCAGAACACTTTCGGGCTATCTGAGGGACAAGGTCGCGTTCCACAAGAGCTGGTACCATGTGGATGAACGGCATATCCCGGGCTCCCCTCAGTCGGTTGTTACCGAGATCGTTCGAAGGGAGGCCTGGGTGGAATTTCGGGCTTTTCGAAAATTCAGGCTGATCTTCGCCATGGGCACGGGAAAAATGGGCGAAGTTCCATCAGCGGTCGCCCAAAGCTTTCGCTCTCTTGGCATTGTTGCCACAGAGCAAAATGATCGTGCGGTCCTGGAGCTCTTGATCAAATATATGAATTCCATCCTCCGAACCGCCATAGTCCTGGCAAACGGGCAGGCCATCAACGATACGCTCTATCAATACAGGCTTCTGTCGGAACGGCTTCTGGAGACTCATCCCGATGTTACGAAAGAAATGGTGAATTACCTCAACTACTATGCCATGATTCTCCTGGAAACCGGCATACGGCGAACCTTCGAGACAGTAGCCTATGATTTGCGAAAACTCAATGAACGGGCTTTCAAGAAGAAGTTCCCTTACAGGGAAGAGCTTTTGGAAAATTACCTGGCCCTCCAGCACAAGGTGGACTACCATCAACATACGAAATCAGCCAGAGAGCTTTGGAAAAGCTATCTCATACTGGCCTCCTTCTATCTGGTGATGGATGACACGGAATCGGCCCGGATGATCTACCGGGCCATGGAAGGGATTCCACTGGAGGTGTTGCTGGAGCTCAAGACCGAAATCATGGCGATCACGGACCCCCAGTTCTGGGAGATCACCGACCGCATCATCAATTACTATTTCGCTCCCCAGGAGCAGAAGGAGAAACTGGAAATCTTCTTCGACTGGTTTCTTTCCGATCTGGCCAAAAAGAGCGCAAGCAAGGAGGGATAGTGCCGCTTTACCATATCCTGGAACGAAAGATCCTGATGATTGACCGCATACGCTGGGGAATCTCGCTGGCCGTTTTCTCTTTGATCGTTCTCACCTCCGCCCTTTCCAGGGCGCCCTATCCTCTGTATCCCCCCATCCTTCTTCTTCTCGCAACGGTGATGTACTATCCCGTCCTCTACACTCCGCTCTTTCATCTCCTGGTGTGCCGGAGACGCGCATTTGCGGTCTTTCACGGTTGTCAGACTTTTTTGAATGTCCTCCTGATGACGGGCTTTGTCCACTTCACCGGGGGATTGGAGAGCCAGTACTACTTTATCTATATTTTTGAGATCATCATCGGAGGAACCATCGTTCTCCCCAACCATGGTTTCGCCATCTCCACGGCGGCATGGGTCGCTTACGCGGCTCTCCTGGAGCTGGAAGCCTTGCAGATTCTTCCCGCCGCGTCATCTCAGAGCCATCCCGGCCAACTGAGCGTTCTTTCAGGGACCATCCGAATGATGTGTCTGGCCTATATCGCGCAATTTGTCGGGAGCTATGTGATCAAGGAAAGAAGAAAACAACTGGAGGGCCTCACCACCCGCCTGTCCCGTCTCAATGAAAGGCTCCGTCAAATGGCCGTCACCGACCAGCTCACACAACTTTATAATTTCCGCTACTTCGAATCCCGGTTGGAAGAGGAGATTCTAAGGGCATCGCGCTATGGGAGAACGGCGACCCTGATCCTTCTGTGTCTGGATCGCTTCAGAGACCATCTGAAAGCCCACGGTCAGCAGTTCTGCGACAAGATGCTGAGAAGTCTGGCCGATTCCCTGCGGGCAAATACACGTCTGATTGACATCGCGAGCCGCTATGATGAAGACAGGTTCCTGATTCTCCTGCCCGAGACCGGGCAGGAAGAGGCGCGAATAGTGGCGGAAAGAATCCGAAAAAGCTTCGCTTTAGTGTCCTTCCCCACCAGGGACGATCACACCGTCTCCTGCACGCTCTCCGCGGGAATCGCCTCATATCCGACCCACACGGATCAAGCGCAGCATCTCCTCGAAAAAGCGGATCAGGCGCTGAGCGCCGCCAAAGAAAACGGAAAGAGCCGGGTGGCCGCATTTTCGGATGGAGCAACCTCGGCCGGGTGACCGGCTGGGCACACGTCATCGCGCGTCCGGTTCCCTATTCCGGTTTCACGATAAGGTTCACAGGATAATACGACCCCCCTTCAGGGGTTGTCAGAATCTCCACAATTCGCCTTGAGCCGGAGGGGAGACGATAACTTGCCAGGACCACTTCTTCATAAGGAGGGGTGATGGGGACATTCACACGTTTGCCGTCTATGACAAACGCGCCCCTGGCGACACCGGCAGTGGGAAAGAGACTGATTCGAACCGCTTTCTCATCATAGCCGGGGTTCGTGAGCTCCAAACGAATCTTGTAGAGGACTCCGTAGTTTCCCGGATTCGGCTCTCCTGTTCGAGCTTCCATCAGATATGGTTTTTTCCCGATGGGAATAAAGGTGTATTTTTCCTGGCCGATTTGATATCGCTCTTCAAATGACCTTGAATTGCAGAATCCCGGAGATCACCCGATCAGGGGCGAGTTTCTCCAGGGTCACAAGATATTCGGACCGGGCCGGAATTGTGACGATCTTTCCTTTGTCCGCCATCAGAACATCAAGGTAACGGCCCGCCGCCAGGTGGCCGACCTGCATCTCGTCCCTGCTCGGTCCCCCGACACCGCCGGTCATGAAGACCTTTGAGGGTGCGGCGAAGCGATTCACCAGCTTTACCTGAAAATACTCATCCACTCCAGGGACGCCATTCTTGTGATGGAACATGAGCCTGACGGGAACGCCGTCCCGAATAGGCTCGTGGAGCAGGACGCCGCTGCGAAGAAAAGTTTCTGGACGGTTGCTCACCATGAGATAACCTGTATCCTCCCTGGGAAGGATCACGTTTTTCACGGTCACCAGCACTTTTTCCTCAGCCGGAAGATAGTCTTTCCCCGCAATCCTGACCGGCACCCGCAATGCAGTGCTCGTGCCCCTGGGGAGTGAGGCGGGCACCCAGATCTCGTCGGGAAGCTGCACATACGCCATGGGGCGGACGGAAAGACTCTGTCTCAGGCGGGCCATCACAGCTTCCTTGATCAGCTCCGAATCGGCCGGATTTCCCGTGACTTCCGCCAGAACGGACCTGGGCAGAACCCCTGCATACTGCTTCACCCAAACATTGGCAACAGCATTCAGGTCTCCGCTACGCACATTAAGGGAGGACCAGCCCTGCTTCTTCGACTCCACCACAATCGTTCGGGTCTTTTCATCGAAGCTGAGCTCCCCGATGCTCGGGTCGGAGAGGGTGATCGTGAACGGTCCAGGGAAGTCCCCCTTCAGTTGAAAGCCGAACCTCTCTCCAAGTGGAATCGTCTTGGAGCTGGGAAAGAGTCGGAAGGAGGAGAATTCTGAAAGGGCTTGCCTCAGATTTGACGCCCAAAGAAAGGCAAGTTTGCCCGGCAGGGTATCGTTTTCCCTGGCCTGGGCGTCGGTCACCGTGAGAATGACACGGCCCCTGGCTACGATGAGGGCGCCGCCTTTCTTCAACTTTCGCGCCTTGATTTCCCACGGGGCGAGTCCCATTTCGAAAAGACCCTCCAGCCGTTCCTTGACCTGGGTGACTTCCGACAGGGGGTCTGAATTTCCGATCCTTCGGAGCCGCATGACCAGAAAATCCCCGCTCCAAAGCTCCCCTGTCGCGACAGAGTCAGGGGTAACCCCCTCTTTGGCCTCAAGAACAGCGGCAAAGACCGCGAGGCCGAGGAGAAGCGTCAGAATTCCGGCAGTGGCAGCGACCTGGATAAGGCGACTGGTGAAGGTTTGCACTATCACCCCCACCTGACCTCCCCCCTCAAGGGGGAGGAATGGAGGGACGCACTCCGCCGCGTCCGGTTCTTGCTGTTAAAGAGTCTTGTCTCCCGATCCGGCCTTTTGGAGGAATGGAGGGACGCACTCCACCGCGTCCGGTTCCCCCGCCGTGGTAAGAGGGCGAGAGAGCTGCTCATTCGCCGATCTGAGCCTTCTGAAGTTTCCCGCTGAAGTCCACGTAGATGGTCTTCCACTCCGTATATGTATCCAGGGACGCTGTCCCTGCCTCTCGGTGCCCATTTCCCGTCTGTTTCGTGCCGCCGAAAGGTACGTGAACCTCGGCCCCGATGGTCGAGCTGTTCACGTAGGTGATGCCTGTGTAGATGTCGCGCATGGCCGTGAAGGCGTTTCGTACATCCTGGGTGTAGATGGATGCCGAAAGTCCATATTTGGTCCCATTAATGATGGAAATGCCTTCCTCCAGATCATCGCAGCGAATGAGCGCCGCCGTGGGTCCGAAAATCTCTTCCTGGGCTATGGTCATGTGAGGTTTCACATCGGTGAAGAGGGTCGGCTTATAGAAAAAGCCTCGGGCACAGGGTCCATCCGTGTGTCGCTCTCCTCCGCAAAGAAGCGTGGCCCCTTCCTTTTTCCCGATCTCCGTGTATTTGTGGATCGCGTCCAGTCTCGCCTCATTTATGACAGGTCCCACGTCAGTGTCGGGAAGGAGCCCGTCTCCCAGGCGCAGCTTTTTTGTTTTTTCCAAAATCTTTTCCTGGAAGGCGCCCCAAACCTTTTTGTGAACAATAACACGGCCGGCCGCCGTACAACGCTGACCCGATGTTCCAAAGGCGCCCCAAACCGCCCCCTCGACGGCCAAATCCAGATCCGCGTCATCCATCACAAAAATGGCGTTCTTTCCGCCCATCTCGAGAGAGAGCCGCTTGAACTGATCCGCACAGATCTTTGAGATCTCCCTTCCTCCCGCGGAGGAGCCGGTAAATGAGACCAGATCCACATCGGGATGGCTCACCAGGGCATTGCCCACCTCCTGGCCGGTCCCGTGAACAATGGAAAGGACGTCCTCGGGAAGCCCGGCCTCCAGCAGAATCTCCACAAGTTTAGTGGCAAGAAGGGGCGTATCGCTGGCCGGCTTGAAGACGACAGTGTTGCCGCAAACAAGTGCAGGAATCAGTTTCCATGTCGGGATGGCCAGGGGAAAATTCCAGGGAGTGATGGCCGCCACGACACCAATAGGCATCCGAACAGACATGGCAAACTTGTCGGGAAGCTCCGATGGAGTAGTTTCCCCGAGAAGGCGCCTGCCCTCCCCTGCCGCATAGTAGGTCATGTCAATGCCTTCCTGTATGTCGCCCCGGGTTTCCCTAAGAACCTTGCCCATCTCCCGGGTCATCAATCGAGCCAATTCTTCTTTCCGCTTCACAAGAATTTCACCGGCCCGGAACATGATCTCAGCGCGCCTTGGGGCCGGGAATTTCCTCCACTTGTCGAAAGTCCCTCTGGCAGCCTTCACGGCTTTGTCCACATCAGCGGAGGTGGAAAGCGGGAAAACTCCAATTATCTCATCCTGGTTTGCGGGATTGATGCTGTGAAAGGTCCTTCCGCTCTCGGATCCGGCCCATTTGCCTGCAATCAAGTTCTTGCATTCTTCAGCGACAGCTTGCATGATTTGTTGCCTCCCTATTTATCTGTATTTTCTTCTGTAACGGTTCACCCCCACCTAACCTCCCCCCTCAAGGGGGAGGAATGGAAGGACGAGCTCCATCGCGTCCGGTTCCCCCCACAAGGGGGAGGAATGGAAGGACGAGCTCCGCCGCGTCCGGTTCCCCCCACAAGGGGGAGGAATGGAAGGACGAGCTCCGCCGCATCCGGTTCCCCCCACAAGGGGTAGGAAAGTGAGAAGAAGTTGTTTTTTTCTTTCTTCGATCCGGGAGGCAATCCCTGCCGAATGGCAGGAATCCATACACCCGGAGCGGGAATAAGAGACCCATGACTTGCAGAAGCCCAGCGCGCCTGTTCGCATTGAGAGCAGTCTTTTTTCTCCTATTCCTCTGTTTCTGCGCCATCCTTCCCGCACGTGCAGGAGACGATCGCCCGAAAATAACCCTCTGGACGGGAATGACGGAGATCAAGCCTCTCCGGCAGATGGCGGAGGAATTTTCCAGGGAAAAGAATGTAAAGGTGGAGATTGTTCCCATCCCCTTTTCCGAGCTCCAGACCAAGTTTCAGATCGCGTCCCCGGCGGGGCTGGGTCCGGACTTGATTACAGGACCCCACAACTGGGTCGGGCCTTTCGCCATTGCAAAGCTCATCACACCAATCGGCCCTTACCTCGCGGACAAAAAATCGCCCGCTCAGTTCCACCCCAAGGCAATCGAAGGTCTTACGCTCAATGGGAAACTATATGGTCTCCCCTTCTCCATCGAGGCCATCGCCCTGATTTACAACAGAAATCTCCTCCAGAGCCCCCCGAAAACCTTCGAAGAGATTGTGCGGCAGGCCCGATCCCTCACGCGGGCTCAAACGCCCGAGCAGTGGGGGTTCCTCTTTGAGGTCAACAATTTCTATTTTGCCTGGCCCTTTTTTGCCGCAAAGGGAGTGACCATCTTTGGGAAGACCCCTCAGGGATATGACTACAACGCGGTCGGACTGGACTCCGACATGGCCGTACAGGCAAGCCTTATGCTGCGGGATCTCGTGGAAAAAGAGCGGCTGATTCCCTCCGGAATCAACACAGATATGGTGAACGGACTCTTTCAGGAAGGGCGGGTCGCCATGGTCTTGAACGGACCCTGGGTGCTCGGAAAGCTCAGAGAATCCGGATTGCCCTACGGAGTTTCCCGTATTCCTCCTTTTGCGAACGGCCAGACCCCTCAGCCCTTTCTGGGAGTACAGGGGGTCTTCCTGAATCGGAGAAGCCGGATAAAGAAAGCGGCTTTTGAGTTCGCTCAGTACCTGAACACCAAAAAAGGACAATTGGCCCTTTTTGCGGCAGGAGGCAGAATCCCAGCCCGAATGGATGCTCTGAGGCAAGTGTCCTCCGATCCGGATATCAGGGCATTCGCCGAATCGGCGCAAAATGCCGCAGCAATTCCGAACATTCCAGCCATGACTCAGGTCTGGCCTTTTATGGAACAAGCGCTCAAATTGATCAATTCCGGAAAGGCCGATCCGGCGACGGTGCTCAGGCGGTATGCAGGACAGATCAGGGATGCAATTCGGAATATGATGGAATAGGCAGGGAAGAATATTCACCACAGAGGCGCTGAGAGCATAAGGTTTTGAAGAGTCAGGACAGGGAGGGGTGACGCCGCTTTGGGCAGGAATGTCAGCAGATGGGCGATTCTGTTGTATTTGCTCCCCGCGGGCATTCTCACAGGAACCCTTGTGCTCCTTCCGAACCTCTACAGCCTTTACCTTGCCTTCACCAATCACAGCCTGTACCATTTCGAAGAATACGACTGGGTGGGAATCCGCAACTTCTACCGGATAGTTACAGGGCCGGAGATCCACACCTTCCTTCAAGTTTTTCTCTGGACCCTCGTATGGGCTACTGTAAGTGTGGCAGGGGCCATGGCAATCGGGCTGGCTCTTGCGCTCCTCCTCAACACCCCGAAGCTGAGGGGAAGAAACCTTCTTCGGACTCTCTTCATCTTTCCCTGGGCCATGCCCAGTTTCATCAGTGTCCTGATGTGGCAAGGGCTCCTGAACTCTCACCTGGGTGCAGTGAACCGGATCCTTTACCATTTTCATGCAGGGCCGATCGCGTGGCTCGATGATCCCTTCTGGGCCAAGATCTCAGTTCTCATGGTGAACCTGTGGCTGAGCTTTCCTTTCATGATGTCCGTGCTCCTGGGGGCGTTGCAGAGCATTCCTGCCGAGCTGTATGAGGCCGCCTCGGTGGATGGCGCCTCCCCCTGGCAGCGATTCTTCAAGATCACGGTCCCTCAGTTGCGGTCCGCCGTCCTCCCTGTCGCAATCACGAGCTTTGCCTTCAACTTCAATCAGTTCGGCGGGATTTATCTCCTCACCGGCGGAGGCCCGCCGCTCCTTGCGAGCCAGGCAGGGGCCACCGACATCCTGGTGACATATTCATACAAGCTGGCCTTTGACCAGTTCCGGTTCGGCATGGCCTGTGCCTACTCGGTCATCATCTTTGCCGTTGTAGCTTCCATTTCGTCCGTGAATTTCAAGTTGACGGGAGCTTTCAAAGATGTGGACTAAGCTCAGGCCTCACTTGCTTCATTTTCTTGCCTATGGGGTGCTCTTCGCCGCCCTTGCCGTGACTCTCTTTCCCATAGTCTGGGTACTGGCGGCATCCTTCAAGATGGAGGACTCTCTCTTTTCAGGCAACCTTTTTCCGAGGGCCCTCACATTGAAGAACTACGAAAGACTCCTTGCGGAGACCCCTTTCTGGACATGGATGAAAAATACCCTGATTCTATGCTCTTTCACGACCCTTGTATCCCTTTTCGCGACAACAACGGCGGGGTATGCCTTCTCCAGATTCCGCTTCAGCGGCAGGAAAGGAACCCTGATGGCGGTAATCCTTCTCCAAATGTTTCCTTCCGCCATGGCCATGGTAGCCATTTTCAAGCTCCTGATTTACATGAGTCGGATGAGCGGGGGTCTTGTCGGACTGAATACACTCTCCGGCCTGATCCTGATTTATGCGGCAGGGAGCATTCCATTCAGCACGTGGATGGTCAAAGGATATGTGGACAGCCTCCCCAGGGAGCTTGAAGAATCTGCATACATAGACGGCGCTTCTCACTGGCAGACTTTTACTCGAATCGTTTTCCCTCTTATGGGACCCATCCTGGCGGTTGTGGCCATCTTCAATTTCATCGCACCTTACACCGATTTTCTCCTCCCCTCCGTAGTCCTCACAGGGGCGGAGAAATACACCCTTGCCGTGGGGATGCGCTCTTTTATCGCAAACCAGTTCAGCACCAACTGGTCACAATTTGCCGCCGCCTCCACTCTGGGCTCAATCCCGATCCTGGTCGTATTCATGTCTTTGCAGCGATTCCTCGTGGAGGGGTTGACAAAAGGGGCGGTGAAGGGGTAGGACATGCAAAGTGCAGAGTGCAAAATGAAAATCTTAAAATCGCTCCCCTCCATGATCACCCTCGCGACTTTCCTTCTTTTTTCGGCGGCTGACGGGGCATCTGCCGAAAGCAAGGTCCCCCACTACGACTCGCCTTATTATATCACCGAATACAGCAAGGCCATCCGGTACTTCAATCGCCGGCTGGATGAGCAGACAACTGTAAAAATCGTGCGGAGCATCCTGTATTACAGTCATCAATACCGTCTGGATCCACGGCTTGTTGTGTCCGTTGTGGCGGTGGAGTCCGCTTTCAGGCCCGGGGCCACTTCAAAGGCGGGGGCTCAGGGACTGGGGCAACTGATGCCGGAAACGGCTGCCGGACTGGGCATTCGCGACTCATACGAGCCTATCCAGAACATCAGGGGCACCGTGCGCACGCTCCGCCTGAATCTGGATCGCTGGAGCGGGCTCCCCTACAAGACCCAGGTGGTGAATGCCCTCGCCTCCTACAACGCAGGGTATGGCGCAGTCAAGAAGTATGGGGGAATCCCTCCTTACCCCGAAACATACTGGTATGTGTACGATGTAATCAGTTTGTGGCGCAAGCTGTGCGGATTGGATCAGAAAAAGTAGAGCCTCCTTGCGGAGGCTCCAGGGAACGGTCTGGATCGCCTGAGCGATCGCTCTAGGTGTAAACAAGTTCCGGCTCAGGGGCATAAACAACCAGATCCATCAGCTTTTGCCAGCCGTAAGGCATCTGGTCTATGCGAAGTCCGAGCTGCTTGTTATGAGTATGAATTTCGTCGTGAAGGATGGTCCCCAGTCTCTGTACGTCACCCTTAAGCTCCTTCCACTCGGGAACCGTGTAAGTCAGAAAGCAATCGGGTTTCAGATATTCCTGAAATTGAATCCGGTATTTGTTCTCCGCAGGCTCAAAAACAACGACTCCGATTTCGTTTTGATGCAGGGCCAACATTGACATCACCTTTCCTTTTTTGAATTTTCTCCCTACCCCTGTGGGCATGTTATACCCCCCTACCTGAGACTCTAAACACATCGGCCAGTAAGTAGGCATTTACTATACTGCAGATAAACAAGCCGGCCCGTGCAGGATTTCGCAAGGTCCTGCCGAATTCAAAAACTTATTTTTATTTGACAGGAGAGGAGCAGGGAAATGAACCACAAGGCCCTGAACATGAATCGCTCGCGGTGCGCGCAGGGGAGCCGCTTGCGGGGTCCTATCCATCTCAAGGATGTGTTGCTCTGGCTCGCACTCGTATTTTTTCTTTTTTCTCTCTCCTCTTACCCTGCTTCCGCCCAGAATCTTTCCCCCCTGGATGAGGGCCTGAAAGCATATTACCAGAAACGTTGGGATGAATCCGCCAATTCCTTTCAAAGGGCCATGGAGCAGAATCCCAAGGATACATTGGCAATCCTGTATTACCTGGTAGCCAATGCGCAGAGAGGAATGCTCGCGAAAATCATAGACAAGCTTGAGGAAGAATCCGCCCTCAAAGGCACTGATCCTTATGTTTCGGCCCGCCTGGCTTTCGCTTATTATGCGAAGGGAAGGTGGAACACAAGCATCCTTGAGCAGGCGGCCTCCGAGTTCAGACAGGCCCTCAGGAAACAGGAGATCGGACCGGCCTATACAGGACTCGGGATCATATCACTTGACAGGATGATGCTTTCCAGAGCAAAAAGAGAATTCATGAAAGCCCTTGAGCTGAACCCCGGTGACGCCGTAGCGGCGGAATTCCTGGGAACCATCTACCTTCAAGATGAAAAGAAACCTGATGAAGCGCTGCCGCTCTTCCAAAAAGTCAGCCAGGCCTCACCTTTATATCCTGACGGGTTCTATTTTATGGGAAGGGCTTATCAGGATCTTGGAAAAACGGATGACGCCGTTGACCTTTTCAAGAAGACGGTTTTCCTTGATCCCCTGGGAATCGGGAAAGGCTACTATGCTTCAGAGAGGCTCGGAGATATCTACATGAACAGACAGCTCTTCGGCGAGGCTGTCTCGGCTTACAAGTACTCCCTCCAGATCAATCCCGAAGACACGGGCATCAAGAAAAAATTGGCTGATGCGGAAAAGGCGTCCAAGAAGAGATAAGTCACTTTGAGGGTGTTTCGCCTCACCCCGTTCTTTCCAGTCTTTCTCAGTCTGGCCCTTTTCTTTCCAGCGTCTCCCCTTTCCCTGCCACCTTTAGTCTCTTCCCCCTCGCGGGGGAGGGAGAAACTCATCATACCGGCCCCTTTCCTCTCTTCTCCTTCCCCGTCGCGGCGGAGGGAAAAACTCATAATGCAGCCTCCTTTCCTCTCTTCCCCTCCCCCCTCGCGGGGGAGGCTGGGTGGGGGGGCGCCTACCACCTATGAGCAGGACATAGTTGCCCTCGGCAATGGGGCTGTTCTTCCGTCCGAGGCCGGGTACTTCACCAAAGGCAACAAAGTGACCGCCCTCCGGGGAGGGCAGGAAATTCTTGACGGGATCCTCCAGTCCCTGACCCAGGCTTCCTCCACGATCCAGCTCGAAATGTACTGGCTCACCAACAAGCGGATCGTTGACCTCATGGCAAAAAAAGCAAGATCAGGGGTCTCCCTGCGAGTTCTCCTGGATCCTTCCGCACCCGATGACCCTGAAAAAAAGAAAGAAAAAGCCGAAGCGATCCGGATTCTTTCCGAGAGCGGCGCAGAGGTGCGGGACTATCCCACCGATTCGAGCAAAAAACAGATCAATCACGTAAAGTTGCTGATAGTTGACGGAAAAGCCGCGATCATCGGCGGGATGAACTGGGGCAACTCGTCTTTTGCCAATGAGGACGCGGATGTGCTCCTGGAGGGACCCGGGGTCAAACAGTTGCAGCAATTGTTCCGTGAGGACTGGGAGACTTCCGGAGGGACCCTGAGTGCCGGTCCTGGCAGGACTTCCCTCCAACCGGAGGGATCCGCCCTGACAAGTGCGGTGAGCACCTCTGAAAAGCACAGATCATACAAGGCGGTGGTCTACAGAAACCTCGAAGAGGCAAAAAAGAAAATCCACCTGGCCATGTATGCCCTTACCGATTCGAAAGTGATCCGGATGCTCGTGGAGGCGAAAAACCGGGGTGTGGATGTGAAGGTTCTCCTGGATCCGAACCGTTACCAGGACGGAGGATCGCCGAATGACAAGACGGCAAAGAAGCTCAGGGAGGAAGGCGTCCCCGTCCGCTGGTACAGGGTGAAGGGTAACAAGCTCCACGCGAAGCTATGCATTTTCGATGACAGGGAAGTCATTGTGGGAAGCGGGAATTGGACTTACAAAGGCTTGAACATCAACAGAGAAATTGGCCTTGATGTGGTTTCCGTGCCTGTCGCCGCGGCCTTTTTAGAAATGTTCGGCAATGACTGGAAAAATGCGGGAGAGGAGCTCCCTTGAAGATCGTTGCTACGGGGTCACTTGAAAAATGAATGGCTCCGGGCCGGGCCGCGGGCGGCTTCGGCCTGCGCCTGCTCAGCCTTGGCCAGTTTCGCGGCGATCTCTTCCTTGAGCGGGCAGAAAGGATCAGGGGAATTCAAGTCCGCTGTCCCCTCATAGCTTCGGGCCTTGCAGCCGCCCCTGCAGGGCTGCAAGTGATCGCAGGCAGCGCAGATAGGGTTGCCTGGAAGAGTCCTCATCACCCGGAGACCTACCCCTTGCTCCCAGATCTCCTTCAGAGGCTTTTCCCGGATATTCCCTGCCGGAAACTCCTTGACCAGGAATCCCGTCGGCGCCACGATCCCTGTAGGATCGACGTGACAGAAGAGGTTTCCGCACACGCAACCAAAACCCTTATAGATGGCATTCTTGCCGTTCTTGCACGGAACTTCCGGAATTTCTATATTGCGATAGGTCACTTCCCGAAGGCGTTTCACCGAAGCAAAGGCATCCAGAACCTCCTGGGGTGTCAGCATGATCTGCGTATTTTCAATGGCCCTGCCCAGCTTGCGGATGGGCTGAAGAATGAGCTTGTTTCCTTTGAGCTTCTCCACAGCCCGAATCAAGGAAGGAATCTCCGTCAGGTTGGGCTTCATCAGGATGGCCTGTATGGCCACAGGGACATCGGGCGCCGCCTCCCTCAGAATCTTCATGCCCCGAACCGCTTTTCTGTAAGTTCCTTTTCCTCTTATGTAATCATAGGTCTTCTCGCTTGCTCCGTCAAAGCTGACCTTGATCATTTTCAAGTCCGCCTCAGCGATTTTCTTCGCAATGACACGGGTGACAGGAACAGCGTTTGTCGAGATGCTCACCTGGATTCCCTTTTTCCGGGCATGGGCGATGATCTCAAAAAGATCCTCTCTCCAAAGCGGCTCCCCACCGCCGATGGAAAGCTCGCATGTTCCCATGGCGGCCATCTGATCAACGAGCGAAATGACCTCCCCTGTTGAAAGCTCATTGGGAAGGGCATCTCCGGAAGAGTTGTAGCAGTGGCGACAGCGCAAAGGGCAACCCCTTGTGATGGACAGGTAGACCCGCAGCGGCGCTGTCAATTGATCGGGAACAAGATTAGTGGAGATGAGGTCACCGGTAAAATGACCCTCCTGGTCCATCAACTCGATGCTTTGGCACAATTGAAGAAAAGTGAGGAAGCTCTCATTGGAGATGCGATCCTGAACCGCCTCATACACCCGATCCATGGGCTGCTCCAGGCTCGCTTCGAAAATGGCAGTCGCGTCCGCATCAAAAGGAATATAGTCTCCGACCTGTCTGTCATAAATGAGGGAACCGAAATATTCCTTGCGGCCAATGAAACGCCTATTGGGGTGGAGCATTCAGAAAGGAACCTCGTTTCCGGGCCTTTTCAAAGCGGCCCAGGAGATATCTTGGTGAAACATATACAATTATTATACTGACTAAGAGGCATTGTGTCAAGCCGTAGTTCGAACTACAAAAGAAAGAGACGGGTCACGCCCGTCTCGGATGATTGACTGTCTTGCCTTGATCGTCCTTGTATCAGGAGGCGAAACCTGCTCCCATATAATGGATTTCTCTTGAGCCGGGGCCGTTCAATCCGCCCAGGTCATTGAGCCCCGCCGCTCCTATTATGCCGCCGATGCCTTTGGGGACCACGATCTGAGATTGATTGTACCCGAAGGTCGGACCTGCAATGATCGCCTCATCTTTGGCTATGGGCTCCGTCAGAATCTGAGGAGATCCTTCCGTGGTCAGCTTCAAAGCTCCCAAATTGAGGGCCGCCTCCTCCGATGCCTTGGAAACGGTTGTCTCCACATCCAGTGTCTCGGCAGGGGGAACCTGCACCTTGATTCTGCCGGCAATGTCTACAATCTCCAGAGCGGCGGTTCGCTCCACCACATCAGAAATTTCCCCTTCTTCCGATTTGGTGGGAATCAATTTCTGTTCCGAAATCTTGCCTACGTGCGCCGCATTCTTAAGAAGATTACTCTCCGGGCCAAAACCGGAAATGTTACTCATTCGGACTCACCTCCCAAAATAATCAAGGACAAACGCCCAATCATCCACGAAAATAATACCATAATCCGGGGGACTTGTAAACAGAAAACCGTGTTACCAAATTGTTAACTTTCGGACAGATCAGGGGATGAGAGAAAGTGTCGGCAAAGGAGGAACCCTTTTATGCTGACGAAACATTCATAAAACATGCAATGCACCGATCCAGGGAGGTGACTCTTGTGAGAAAGCAAATTCTTTCCATTATCACGCTTGCCGTCCTCTTTTCCTTTTTCCAGGGATTCGCCGCATCCGCATCCCTGGAAACCTTGAAAGAATTGGAGGGAGCTTTCAGCTCGATCGCCGAGAAAGTGGGACCCTCTGTCGTCAACATCAGTGCGGAGAAAACCGTGTCCGCTCATCCTCAAATGCCGGACCTGGAGCCGTTCAGGGGAACCCCATGGGAGGACTTCTTCCGCCGGTTCTTCGGAGGCATCCCCGGACCCCAACGCCCCCAGACCTCCACAAGCCTGGGATCAGGGGTCATTGTTCGAAGCGATGGATACATCCTGACGAACGAACATGTGATCCAGGGGGCCACGGAAATCAGAGTGTACCTGTCAGGCAAAAAAGAGGCGCTCAGGGGCAAGATCGTGGGGCAGGATCCCAAGACAGACATCGCCCTGATCAAGGTGGATAGCTCCGCGCCACTGGTGGCAGCCGTTCTCGGGGACTCGGATCGAATAACCATCGGATCCTGGGCCCTGGCTTTTGGGAACCCCTTTGGAGTCGGGTCCACTATGACTCTTGGAATCATCTCGGCCAAGGGACGCGATATCTCCTCAGGAGAAGAAATGTTGCGGAATCTCATCCAAACCGATGCCTCCATAAATCCTGGAAATAGTGGAGGGCCCCTGGTAAATCTGGAAGGGGAAGTGATCGGAGTAAGCACAGCCATCTTGAGCCCCACAGGCGGGTCGGTGGGAATCGGCCTGGCGATTCCCATTAATGTAGCCAGAGAGATACTTCCACAACTGATCGAAAAGGGAAAGGTCACTCGAGGCTGGTTGGGCGTGGCGATCAGGGATCTGGATGAAGGCCTTTCCAGGAGGTTTGGAACCCCGACAGGGGTATTGATCAATGATGTTCAACCCGATGGCCCTGCTGCCAGGGCGGGACTCCAGCCCGGCGACGTTGTCGTGGAATTTGACGGAAAAGCGATCAAGGACACACTGGAGTTGCAGAATCAGGTGGCCAGAACTCCTCCCGGGAAAAGAGCGGCAATCAAGGCGATGAGGGAGAAGGCCCTGATCACTCTTACCGTAACGGTTGGAGAGGCCCCTGCGGCCCCTTCCGAAGCGCCCTCGCCTCAGACTCCCTCCCTGCTCGGACTTCGCGTCGCCCCCGTAACGGAAGAGGTGGTTCGCAGGTATCGCCTGAAAAGCAGGGAAGGAGTAATTGTGATCGAGGCGTCCCCGGGTTCTCAGGCGGCAAGGGCAGGGATTACCCATGGGGACATAGTGATCGAGGTCAATAATAAAAAAATCAGGGGTATTGCAGATTGGCAGAAAGCCACAGGAGAGCTTTCTTCCGACACACCGGTTGTTCTCCGGATCATTCGGGGAGGGAGAAGCTTGTACCTGACCGTTCAATGAGGAGAATCTTGACTTTGCAATTCTTGCTCTGTGGCCTCGGCGCCTCCATCCTATCACTCGCTTTCGGCGCAGAGTCGCCCCTGGAGGTTTCGTGTGAAGCGGAGGTTTCCAAGCCCGCCATCTCCATTTCCGAGACCGTTACATTGACCCTGAGGCTCACTTTTGCAGGAAAGCATCCGGGGACTTATCGCCTGGCCCCACCTCCTTTCGGGGACTTTCACCTTCTCTCCACATCGGAATCGAGCCGTGCAGGCCAGACACCCGAGCAGACAAGATTGATCTCAACGGTGCGATATACCCTGAAACCCAGAAGAGCGGGAAACCTGACCATTGAGTCGGCCACTCTCATTTACATGGACCCCTCCACAGGCAATGAGGTGAGGCGAGCCACTCCGGAGCTTTCCGTCGCCGTTTCCGGAAAGGACAGTCGGCCCCATGCATCCGCAAGAACCGCGCTCGTCTGGCTTCTCGCGGCCTTGCTGGCGGTCTATGGCCTTGTCTTCCTCAGAGGCAGGAAACCCCCTCCCCCTCCGAAACCGGCGCTGAAGCCTTCGCTGGTCCTGTCACTGGAAGAGCGATATCTGAGGGAGCTGGAATCCCTTCGTACCCGTCTGGATGCGGGGGAAACGGAGGCCGTGGCGACAGGGATCACAGCCCTCATAAAGGACTACCTCCAGGAGAAATGGAGCTTTAGATGCAGGGAGCTTACCACTACAGAGGTGATATCGAGAGTGCACACCTCAACCCTTCCCCCGATTGCGGCGGGGGCGCTGTCCGATTTCCTGAGGAAGTCCGATCTGGTCAAGTTTGCCGGTTATCGCCCTCGTCCGGAGGACTGGGAAGCCCTTTTCGATGGAGCGAGGGCATTGATCCATGGCTGATCGGCCACA
>JACPDT010000092.1:0-929 GCA_016183865.1 Armatimonadota bacterium
GATAAAGCTTGAGAATTACGGGACTCCACCGTAAAAGGTTTTCAGCGGTCAGCTTTCAGTGGTCAGCAAAGACCGCATCAGAGGACTCCGGCTGAATGCCGATAGCCGATTGCTGACGGTTATGATCACTTCTCCAGTACCAGAAAATGCCATCCAGCCACCGATTTGTGCCCATCTCTTTCCCCCTTGCTCCCGCTCCATACGGCAAAAGAGATGGGAACCTTCTCCCCGGGCGCAAACCTTGCGCCTCCCGCGAATTCCGGATTCAATGGCCGCGTAAATGACACCCTCCATTTGCCTCCCTTCCAGGCGCTCACGGCTCGTACTTTTTGAAGATCCTGGGGGACCGGCGTCAAGGTGCCCAGGCCCTCTGCAATCATATCCATGGCACTCATCCCGGGTGAAAGGGAGAAGGGGTTTCCCACGGCTTTTCCCGTATGGAAAGACGATGAGGAACTGTCGCCATCATCCAGAAGATAGTCATCCATGGCCTGACGACTTACAGTGCCGGTCTGCTCGCTCCGCCAGTACCAGATATTGACAGGGGCGCCCTTGTCCCCCATCACGAATGAGGGGATCAGGCTCCCGATCTTCCTGGGTTTGGCTCTAAGCAGCTCGGAAAAGGAGGTCTCATAAACAGGGAACTGAAGGGCGCAGGCATCCGGGAAATCCTGATGTCTGGTGAAGCTCGTGGAAGGTCCTGATGCGCTCCATTCCAGCAAAATAGTCACTTCCATCTCGTTATAGAGTGCCCGAACGCTGCCGTAACTGTGTTCGGGCGTTTTCTGCCAGAGGGGAGAAAATGAGACAATCGAGCTTTCCGTCGTTTCCCAGGCAGGGTCATCCAGGGAGACAGGGAGGAGTCCTGTGAGCTTCTTCACTGGAATGTCCAGTTTTTCCCTGGCGGCTGATCCGCGCCTGGAGAGCTT
>JACPDT010000092.1:976-2793 GCA_016183865.1 Armatimonadota bacterium
GAGCTTCCCAAGGAGAAATGCGACCAGGGCCCAACGCTCCTCTGGTGTTGTGGAATCCAGGTAAGAGGGCATGGGGGTTCCGTTCATTCCCCCTGTGACGCGAAGGTAAACCTCCTGCGGCTCTTCTCCTCCTTTGTAGATTCCCCGGGTTAAGTCATTCGGAGAAATGGAATGCCCCCAGTCGTCTTTCAGGCCGGAAGAAGCTGTTCCGTCCCCTGCACCGTAATCGCCGTGACACTCTGCGCATTTGAGCTTCTCGTAGACTTTCTGCCCTTCCTGGATGAGATTCGGCGTAACGGGAGGACTCGGGGGAGCTTTGATGCCTTCCCCCTCAAAGACTCTCCCAAGGGTCTTGACGTGATCGGAGAGGGCCCATTTCTCCAGATCGGTCATGAAGGCGAAAGTAGGCATTGCAGAGCCTGGAATTCCTCTGGTTATGACCTTGAAAAGATCGTGCTCCGTGGGCGGCTCCCCGGTTGTTGTGGAGCGCAGCTTAAAAAGCCCTCTTGAGAAATCCCTCGGCTTTGGATAAAGAAAGGGGGCGGCTGGACCGTCTCCCATTCCCGATTCACTGCCATGGCAGACGGAACAATGGTTGTACAGGTCGCATTTCTTGTAAACAGGGTCATTCATGTCCCTGGGAAGAGAATCATGGCACGCGAGACATCGCTCTCTTTCCATTTTTATCTTCGAATGGGATTCCCTGGAAGGAGGGGTCTGAGTCCCCGATGGGGCTGTCTTGCCGGGGGGGGGGGACTGGGAAACCGATAGGTCGGAAAAGGCGCCCCAAACCACCAGAAGGGCGCCGGCAAGAAAAAGGACAAGAGATTTTCTCACAGTGCTCCACTCCCGAATCAGATAGTATTTTGGTATTTTGCAGACCGGAGATACAGGGGCTCCTCGACTTTCACCCGGATCAGCTCCCCTCCATCCGGGCCGAAACCGATAACCGTGTCGTCATACATGGCCCAGGGCTTTCCGGCAATAGTCGTCTCATAGACCTTTTTGCCCGGGATTATCTTGAATTTGGCCAGGATCGTCCGGGTCGCTCTGAAGAGCTGCAATACGGCCAGAAGCTTCCTTGAGGGCGCCTGACAAGCCGCAATGGCCTTGTCCACACCCGGTCCGAACATCTGTCTCAGATAGTCTCTGGGCGCCCATCTCGGGGGGATATAGTAACCCCCCGGTTGTGTGCCGAACTGGGGATAAAGCGGAAGAGCCACTTGCGATTCCTTGATGAGATAACACAAGGGGTGATCGGGATCTTCCGCCCACTGCCCGTCATCCTTGATATTGACAAGCCCCTGCATGCGAATTTTCCCAACACATGCGGTCATACATCGGGTTTCGAGGGGCGATCCCCCTGCCTCCGGATCTTTCCCCTCAATCCTGGGATAGCATCCGATACATTTTTCGGAAATTTTGGTGTTGGGTCTGAACATGGGCCTCTTGTACGGGCAGGCGGATATGCATTTCTTGTAACCCCGGCAGCGGTGCTGGTCAATGAGAACGATTCCATCTTCAGGTCTCTTGTAGATGGCCTTTCGCGGGCAGGCGGCCAGGCAAAAGGGGTACTCGCAGTGATTGCAGAGTCTCGGAAGATAGAAAAACCACGTTTTGTGAGCGGGCAAGGTCGCCCCTCTTGCCAGAGATCCAGGCGATGAGGCGGGGGTATCTTCATAAATGTTCGGGAACCTCCATTCCTCATCCGAGGGAAGGTACCCAAGAACAGGCGCAGGGGCCTCCTCGATTACTTTTTGCGCGGCTTCCACAAGGGTGAAGCCGTAGTAGGTTCCATACGGCTTCTGCTTTTCCAA
>JACPDT010000092.1:2800-5470 GCA_016183865.1 Armatimonadota bacterium
ATTCCGAGGTTTCCCAGGTGGGTGAAACTCCTTCTTGAGAGTGCACATCGTGGAGAAGGGCCAGTGTCTTTACATCCCAGAACTGTGGATATCCTCCATAGGGCTTTGTTTCCACATTGTTCCACCACATGAGCTCCTGACCTCTGGAGAAGGTCCATGTGGACTTGCAGGAAATGGTGCAAGTCTGGCATCCTATGCATCGGTTCAGATTAAAGACAAAAACAAACTGTTTCCTGGGATGTTTCTCCGGATAGGGGTACTCCATATCTCTCCCGATGTGCCAGTTGTAAACCTTCGGCATTTGTCCACCCATATTCATTTTACATTAATTTCTCCTCCCTCTGGGAGGAGCTAGAGGAGGGTATCCAATCACCCCCACCTGACCTCCCCCATCAAGGGGGAGATTTAGGGATATGTCCCGTCATTCGCTCCCTTGCCTCATCCATGAGGGTTTCGGAGACCTCTGCCAGTCCCCTGTCCCTGGCCATATTCTCAAGTTTCTTGATTACCATTCCCCGAACAAAAGCAGGTATCCTCTTTGTCCGGGCCAGAGCCCCGGGAGTCCAGGCAAGGCTTACGGAGCATTCCTGCCCATATGCCTCCGGCCCACCCGAAGCAGAAGGCGCTTTGGGGCTGCTTCCCGGCCGGTACGAGCAAATGGGGTCAGCGGCAAGATGGTCTTCCGTGGCGCCGAAAGCCCGTGCCCTGCATCCTCCGCAAGCGTGTTTCCATTCACAGATTCCACATGTCCCGGTGAGAGATTTTCGATCTCGGATTTCCTGAAAGAGAGCCGAATGATTCCATATGGAGGAGAGCGGCTCCCGCCGCAGATTCCCGCCGTAAAGGGGCAGATAGGGACAGGGTGTTACATCACCTTCCGGAGTGATTGCGAAGTATTGTGTCCCGGCCGGACACCCGCCGGTTCCTGAGAAACCTCTGACATCAGGGTCATGGGGATTCTCTTCCTGGAAAATTCTTCGCAGATGGGGTGCGCACTTGGCATTAATGAGCATCTTTCCGGAGTACCGGAGTCTCAGTTGCCCAAGTGCTTTCGAAAGCCCGTCATGCTCTTCCACCGTGATATTTGTGACAAATCGCCCTCTGCCGGAAGGGACAAGAAAGAACAACTGGAGAGCCTGCGCCCCAAGGGAGTAAGCCTTTTCCGCCACTTCAGGAATTTCGCCTGCATTGCCTTTGTGCACGGTTGTATGGATCAGGAAGGGCAACCCCGCCTTTTTTACCGACGCGATGGCCTTCATTGTATTTCCCCATGCGCCGGAGAGCCCCCTGAAAGCATCATGTCTCTCCGGAACGGCGGAATCCAGGGAAAGGCCTGCACCCCTTATGCCAGTTTCTCTCAAGCGAGCGGCAAGGCCTTCATCCACCGCGATTCCATTGGTTCCCAGGACCACCCAGAAGCCCAGGCTCGATGCCCGCTCCGCGATAAGCCGGAAATCGGGCCTCAACAGAGCCTCTCCGCCGCTCAAAATGAGGAGCGCCTCAGGGGCGACTTCCTGTATCTGGTCAAGGATGGAAAGGCACGATTCGGTTGAAAGCTCTTCGGAGGATGCTCTCCCCGGGAACGGGGACGCATCCATATAGCAGTGTCTGCACATCAAATTGCAACAGCGGGTCAGATTCCACGAAACGACAAATCCACGGAGATTCTGGATCATTCTATCATGGATTTCTCTCAGGTCGCGCCCTCCTCCTGCGGACATGCCGTCATGCTTGAAAGCATCACCATCATCGCTTTCACGGCTGGCAGGAAAAAGGGAAGAGCCCCGAAATTTCTCTCACCAAATGGTTTGCGGAATATCTTGTCGAGATTTCCTGATTGCTTTCGGCATCTTCACGGTCTTGACGATTTTGGGGATCTCTGGAATCTGGTATGCAGGTAAGGCGCTCCATTCCGGCGGAGATCCGGACAACTTCACTCCTCTTGCTTCCGCGAAAGAAGCGCCCGGGGGAAAGCATCTGATGACTGTGGATGCCTCCTCTTTCGATCACTGGGTTCTGTTCTCTTTTTCCACAGGGAGGGCTCATTCATCTCGGGATCTCGACTCCATCGGTTGGGATTTTGGTTTCAGGAGACACAGGATGGTAACGGCAGGTGGGAGCACACAGAGTAGAGGAGATGCTGCGGTTTTGGACCTGGGGGCAGGGGAGATTCGCGGCGCCCCGCAACCTGGCCATCCGGTTCTCCTTTCCGACATCAGGACCAGGGATTCCCTCGAGACCGAGAACCCCGCCCTCTCCAGATGGTATCACTATGATTGGATTACCCATCGCCTGAAAAGTCTCGGTCACGTCTACCTCGTCCGCACCCACGACGGCCGGTTTGCAAGACTTAAGATCCTGGGCTATTACTGTGACAAAAGACCCGGGTGCATCAGTTTCGAGTACCTTTACCCTGCAAAGTAGTGGGCTTTCAACCTTTGTTTTAGGGGTTATGTCATTCCCACGAAAGTGGGAATCCAGAATCATACTCGTCTCCAGATCCATCGCCAAATCATTGATGTTATTCATGCCGAGACCCACTTAGTCTCAATACCCATGAATTAGTGCTCAAGCCAGCACCGCTATTGCGTTTTCATCACATAACTCGATATTTCTCAATATTATCTCGGATTTCTTAGCCTAGTTGCCCCTGATAAAATCGCTTTCAGC
>JACPDT010000093.1 GCA_016183865.1 Armatimonadota bacterium
CCCCTTCACATCGTGCTGCACCAGCTCATCCAGCAGAGACTGGTCTCTGATCTTTCCCGGATGGGCGATGACCGGAATTCCACGGGCTGCCGAAATCAAACGGATCGCTTCCATCGGAGAGAATTTCACCCTGGGTATGTAAGCGGGCCCTCCCTTTGCGAGATACTTGTCGAAAGCCTCTTTTACGGTTGAGACGTATCCCTGTTCCACCATCACCCTCGCCACATGGGGCCTTCCAAGAGATGCGGCGCCCGTGAGGGAGAGGACCCGATCGAAAGGGACATCCAGACCAAGATCCTTGAGGCGTCCGATCATGGCCTCTCCCCGCTTGAGCCGTTCTCGCCTGAGAGCCGCCAGCTTATTTTCCAGCAGCTCCTGGTCTTCGAAAAGGTAGCCCAGAATGTGAACTTCACTTTCACCTACATCGGTGTTGATTTCCACTCCAGGGAAGATTTCGATGGAGAAGCTCCCTGCCGCCCTTTCCGCGGGAGCGATGGCGTCAATTGAATCGTGATCGGTGATGGAAATAATCCTTACACCACGCCGAACAGCCAGCGAGACCAGCTCTTCCGCCGTCAACAGTCCATCCGAGGCCGTTGTGTGCAAGTGAAGATCAATACTCATAATACTCTATCGGCTGCCGGCAGTCAACCCACGGGATCAGTTCCTCTCCAATTGCGGAATCTTCCCTGTCTCCCTGTTTCTGGAGACGAAAATCTCATTTGCGGTCGAAGCAGGAACCGAATCGAGGACGACCTTTCCGGAAGCCAGATTCTCCACAATTCCGAAAATGCTCCTCACGCCGATGCCCGAAGCTCCGTCCTTGGGCAGGTATGGTCTTCGGTGGTAGCTTGTTTTGCCTCGTTCGCTCACGGCAGTGCCGGCTATGTCAATGTGAATCCACGGGCACTGACCCACGAATTCCTGAAGGAACTTCCCTGCCGTGCAGGTACTGGCAGGTCTTCCTCCGGAGTTCTTGAGATCGGCGCGCTCGCTCCGAATCTGCTCCTTGTACTCATCAAAAAGGGGCAGGGGCCACAGCTTCTCATTCACTTCGTACCCCACCCGTTGCGCGATCTCCATGAATTCGGGATGGTTTCCCATGAGTCCTGACGCCAGGTGGCCCAGAGCGGTCACACACCCTCCCGTCAATGTGGCGATATCCAGAAGGACAGTAGCACCCTTTTGTCTCGCATAGGTCAGCGCATCGGCAAGTATGAGCCTTCCCTCCGCATCGGTTGAGATAATTTCCACCGTCTTGCCCTGATACGTGCGTATGATGTCCCCGGGCTTGTAAGCTTTGCCGTCCGGTAGATTCTCCGTTGCAGGGATTACAGTGAGGACATTGACGGGCAATTTCAGCTTTGCAATGGCTCTCGTTGCGCCGAGCACCGCCGCCGCTCCGGCCATATCGCAGGTCATGCGGTTCATGTCTTCAGAGGGTTTGATGGATATCCCTCCACTGTCGAATGTCACGCCTTTACCCACAAGGCCGATCGTTTCCCTGGACTCCGGATTTCCATTATAGCGCAAAGAGATCATCTTGGCGGGCTCCTTGCTCCCCTGTGCAACGGCAGTCAGTGCTCCCATCCCCATTGCGGAGAATTCGTCGAAATCGAGGACTTCAAGCTCAAGCTGCTGTTCTTCCGCCAGCTTCTTCGCTTCCTCCGCGATTCGCCCTGGGGTCAACACATTGGATGGCTCATTGACCAGATCTCTCGTTTGATTGGTCGCCTCGGCCAGAATCACGCCTCTTCGGATTCCCTCATCAGCGGATGGGACACCCTCTCTCGATGCGGTAATCAGGGCCACATGGGTTACGCCCGAATTGAGGGATGGTTCCGTTCCCTTGTACTTTCGAAACTTGTAGAGGCCGAGGAGAATACCTTCCGTACAAGCCTGGGATGCCTCCAAGGGATGGAGATCGAGGTGATCAAAGGGCGGAATGGCCAGGTGGGAAATCCGAATACGGCGACAGATTCGTGCGGCCCTGGCCGCCACGGAACGAAGCTTGTCAATAGAGAAGTCGGTCCGTTGACCCAGACCGAGAACAAGAACATGAGAGTTCTGAGGCAAGTTCCCATCCTGGTCACCATCTGTGCCGACGAAAGGTCTGCCGTTTCCACAGAACTTGTGAAGGATCGTAAACTCCCTGAATTTTCCCTGAATTTCTCCCGAGTCCAGAAGACTGCCTATCTGGCCTCCCAGGGCTTCGTCAATTTTCCGGCTGTAACCGTGCAACTCTTTCTGCCCCTGAAACACGGTCACTAGAAAAGCGCCGATGCTCGATGGAACATCGTTTGCTGAATAGGCTTTCACTTCCATATCGTTTACTCCAATCTTTGCATCGGGGTTTCTTCATGCCCGTGCTCCATCAAAAAAAAACCTGTTTTCCTTCAGAACCGTAAGGCGCCTTGCTTCTGAGAGCGTCCCGCACGTTACGGAAACAGGCTTGGATGAGGCTTGTGCAAATATTACCTCGGTTCTACGATCAGGCGGATGGCCGTTCTTTCCTCGCCATCAATTTGAATTTCCGTAAAGGCCGGAATGCAAATCAAGTCCATGCCGGCAGGGGCAACGAACCCCCTTGCAATGGCAACTGCCTTGACAGCCTGGTTCAGAGCGCCTGCCCCAATGGCCTGCATCTCCGCGGTTCCTCTCTCCCTGAGGACACCTGCCAGTGCTCCTGCTACAGAATTTGGGTTCGATTTGGCCGAAACTTTTAGGATTTCCACGGGGTCTCGTACTCCCTTTCTCCGATCGCTATAGACCATTCGCATCATATCCCTTTCAGATAAGCGTACTTCATTAGACATCTGGACTTGCGATTCCTCCTTCAGGTGTGCGGCATGAGTCGCTGCCTATCTTGTACTATTAGGCGATCTCCCACACATTCCTATCGGAAAGCACCATTTAACAAAACCAATTATGTCCGAATTTGTATCCGGTCGGCGTCATGTTCCGGACTGTATTACCGGGGGAGGGTTTCTTCGCTATCCGAAGAAAGATAGCCGGGCCATGGATACATCTGATTGCAACTGGAAAAAATCCTTGGGAATCTGTCTGGGCGCTTCTACACTGAGTCTGGTCGAGATCTCCTCGTGCAGAGGCGAGATCCGCACCGATCAAGTCATCCGGAAAACTCACGAGGGAAATCCGGGACAGGTCTTGAGAGAGTTGCTCATGGATCGCACTCTCATGCCTACGGTCATAACAGGCAGAAAATTCCGGAAACTGGTCAATCTTACATCCGCTACCGAGGTGGAAGCAACGGAGAAGGCCCTTGGCCATTTTTACCGGAGTGTCCCTCTCGAAGCGATCGTCAGCGCAGGCAGCGAAACTTTCATCATCTATGCCCTCAATTCCCTGGGGAAAATAGTGGGAGTTTCCACAGGGAGCCGTTGCGCCTCCGGAACAGGAGAATTTTTCCTCCCACACTCCGTTTTCTGCAAGAGCGACTGCACCCATGCCTTGAACCGTGGAGAGCCGGTCGGCAAAATCGCTGCAGGGCTGTCGGAGATGATGGCCCGAAAGATTCTTGAGCTCCTGAAGAAAACACCAAGAAAGAACATCATGGTGATCGGGGGAGTCTCAAAAAACGAGCGGGTTATGGGACTCCTCCGGGAGAAAATCGAGAATCTCGTGGTCCCCCCCGAAGCCCCTTATTTTGAGGCGCTTGGGGCCGCTCTTCTTGCAGTGGATAGGGAATCTCCTCCTCTTGAGAACTATTCGTCCCTTTTCGCGGACAAGATCTCTTCCTTCGATTTCCTGCCTCCTCTTCGCAATTTTGCGCATCTCGTCACTTTCGAAGAAGGCATAAGAGGCGAGGCCCGTCTGGGAGATCGCTGCCTCCTCGGTCTTGATGTGGGCTCCACCACAACAAAAGCGGTCATTATGCGCCATGAAGATGGAAGGATCGTAGCTTCCTGTTATCTGAGAACCCTCGGCGACCCGGTGGGCGCCTCCAGGAACTGTTTTAGAGAGATGCTGAAGAGACTTACGGCGGAAGTGGAGATCATCGGTCTTGGGGTCACCGGTTCGGGGAGGCACATCTGCGGACTTTTCAGCCAGGCATCGGCTGTTATCAACGAAATTCTTGCTCATGCCACGGCAGCGGTTCACTTTGACCCCGGGGTCACCACAATCCTTGAAATCGGCGGTCAGGACGCCAAGTACACCTATCTCAACAACGGCGTCCCCTGCGACTATGCCATGAATGAGGCGTGCTCCGCCGGTACAGGCTCTTTTCTCGAAGAGTCGGCATTTGAGAGCATGGGGGTTCCCACGGAGGAAATCGCGGGGATTGCGATGAATGGCGGTTCTCCGCCCAATTTCAATGATCAGTGCGCAGCCTTCATCGGAAGCGACATCAAGAATGCTTCTCAGGAAGGGATCAAACGCGAGGACATACTGGCCGGCCTCGTCTATTCGATTTGCATGAATTATTGCAACAAGGTCAAGGGTCCAAGGCCCGTGGGGGACAAGATCTTCATGCAAGGCGGGGTCTGTTACAACAAGGCCGTCCCTGTAGCCATGGCAGGATTGATCGGAAGACCTGTCGTGGTTCCTCCGGAGCCCGGGCTCATGGGGGCTTACGGTGTGGCGCTGGAACTTAAGAAAAGGATGGAGGCAGGGCTCCTGGAGGAGCAGAAATTCAATCTCCGGGACCTGATCGAAAGAACCATTGATTACGGAAAAGACTTCGTGTGCGCCGGAGGTCCCGAGAAGTGCGATCGCAAGTGCAAAGTCAATACCGTAATCGTGGGAGGGAGAAAATTTCCTTTCGGCGGCGCCTGCAACCGCTATTATGACTTCAGGCACAATAAGAAAAAGAGCGGGAACATCCCGGATCTCTCTCGGGAAAGGGCACGAATGGTCTTCGAGGAGTTCTGTCCCGAAATGCAGGGGGGAAGCGCGCCTGCCCTTGGATTGAACCGATCCTTTCTGACCCACCAGCTCTATCCCCTGTACCACACCTTCTTCACCCTCCTCGGCTTCAGGGTGATTCTTCCTGAATTCATGCTCGATGAGGGCGTCGAGCGGAAAGGCGCCTACTTCTGTCACCCCGTTGAGGCTGCCCACGGCTACTATCTGGATCTGCTTCGGAGGAATCCTGATTGCATAGTTCTTCCCCACATACGGGAACTGCATGTTCCCAAAAGTGTGACCGCCCGAAGGGATTGTCAGGCCACCTGTCAGCTTTTGCAGGCTGAGCCCTACATTTTGCGGGCTGCTTTTTCCGACCTGGAGGGGGGAAAGAAAATCCTTCGTCCTGTTTTCAATTTCGCCAAAGGATATCTCTCCGAAGAAAATGCCTTCATCCAGCTTGGCCGCTCCCTGGGGACGGGGGCTTCCCGTGCGAAAGCCGCATTTCGGGAAGCCGTCAAGAACCAGACAAGTTTCGAAGAAGCCCTGAGCTCAAGAGGGAGGAAGTTTCTGGAAGATCTGGAGCGCGATCCCGAAAGGATCGCTGTCGTCATTTTCGGACGATCCTATAATGCTTTTTCCTGTGATTTGAATATGGGGATCCCGATGAAGTTCTCATCCCGCGGAATTCCCGTCATTTCCATGGACTTTCTCTCCTGCGACGAAGAGCCGTGTGATGAGCACATGCACTGGGCCACAGGCCAGAGGATCCTGAAGGCATCCTCCTACGTAGCCCGACATCCACAGCTTTACGGATGCTACATCACCAACTTCAGTTGCGGCCCGGATTCCTTCCTCCAGCGCTATTTCAGGGATCTCATGGGGAGGAAGCCTTCTCTGACACTGGAGCTGGACAGTCACACAGCAGATGCGGGAATCAATACGAGAGTGGAAGCTTTCCTGGACATCATTGAGCGGTATCGAAGAGTCGTCATTGCGCACGATGGGAATCATTCAGGGTATCGCCCGGCCGCCGTTCACCTGAAAGGTGATCGCGTCAAAGTGAAAACCTCCGAAGGGGAAACTCTGGGTCTCGATGATCCAAAGGTGAGAGTCGTTTTCCCCTCCATGGGGGATCTCCTGACCCAAGCCGTGAGTGTTGCCTTTGAGAGCTCCGGAATCCGATCCAGAGCGATTCCTGAACCCAATTTTGAGGTCCTGAAGAGAGGAAGGGCTCACACCTCCTGCAAAGAGTGCCTTCCCTTGATTCTGATCACAGGAATGGTGGACGAGTACGTGGAGAAATACAAGTCCCCTGAGGAGGTTTCCCTTTTCTTCGTTCCCACGGCGGCGGGAGGATGCCGTCTCGGACAGTATCAGGTCTTCCTCGAAAAGTACATCAAGGAAAAAGAGCTGGAAAACGTGGCTTTCCTTTCCCTCAACAACGAGGACGGCTACGCGGGGCTTCAGGATCGTGTCATCACAAGGGTTTTCCAGTCCGTGGTTCTTTCCGACATTTTTGATGACATCAGAAACGCTGTCATGGCTCTTGCCCTGGATCGGGAATCAGGACTCTCGATTTTTGATCAGGAATGGCAAAAGGTTCTCGAAGCCCTTGGTTCCGGCG
Organism: Armatimonadota bacterium; assembly: GCA_016183865.1. Taxonomy (GTDB): domain Bacteria; phylum Vulcanimicrobiota; class JACPDT01; order JACPDT01; family JACPDT01; genus JACPDT01. The sequence continues at coordinate 6,494 of JACPDT010000093.1, forward strand.
CCCGAATGGAAGAAGCTCTCGGGAGCGCAGCGGGCAGACTTCGGGAGATCCCATTGAAACGCAGGTATGAAGACGCACCCAAGGTCTTGCTTTCAGGAGAGATATATGTTCGAAAAGAGCGGTTCTCCTCCGGCGCGATAGTCAGGATTCTGGCCGATCGTGAGATTGTCGTCAAGACCGCCCCTGTGCATGAATGGCTCCTTTATGTGGACTATATGATCGAAAAGGGAATCTTCGAAAGTCGGTACAGTTGGTTCAAGTTCCTCAAGTTCCTCGTCAACAACCGATTGAAGAAAATACTGGACACAAAATACCGCCACATCATGGCATCTTCCGGCCTTTTCGACGGCCACCCTCTGGACATTGACGGAATCATGGAATATGGCAAGAAAATGCTAAGCGTCCACATAGGAGGGGACCCCATCCTGAGTTGCGGCTCAGCTCTGAAGGACATTCTCCATTCCATAAGCGGGGTGGTGATCGTCGGACCCTTCGCCTGCATGCAAAGCCGAACAACGGAAGCCGTTCTCACGGAGTATTTCACCCCCGAGAAGAAAAGAGCCATGGAGAACGGCGATTTTTCGATCCCGGAAAACATCTCTACCTTCCCGTTCCTGGCCATTGAGACGGATGGGAACGTATTTCCCCAACTCGTTGAGGCGAAA
>JACPDT010000100.1 GCA_016183865.1 Armatimonadota bacterium
ACGACGGTGAAGGGCTGGCGCAACGGCCACCATGAGGACTACACCGTCAAGCAGTCGGGTGACACCACGACGGTGAAGGGCTGGCGCAACGGCCACAATGAGGGCTACACCGTCAAGCAATCGGGTGACACTACAACGGTGAAGGGCTGGCGCGACGGCCACAATGAGAACTACACCGTCAAGCGGTCCTGAACGCGGTGCTCTGGAATGCCAAAAGCGGTAAGCCGGGGCGATGGGCGTTCCGCTTACTCTTTATTATACATCAAACTTGGCTTCAATGCTCTTGTCGGAAACCTGCCCTTGGGAGACGAGAAACCTCTGATCGGTTTCCAGATCCTTTACGTCTTGCAAAAAATTCCTGTATTTAATCGCCGTTTTCTCCGCCAATCGCAATGAGACAATTTGCAGCATAATTCCCTCCTGCAGAAGGGGCGGAGCGCCTGCGCGTCTCTCTCGCTCTGCAAGCATTTGCTCTTTCAGCCCTTTCAGGGAATCTACGGCCTTCTCCGTGTCTGCCAGCTCCACCAGGGCTTGATCAGGGCTCATCTCCCCACCCCAGTGCTCTTTCATCGCTTTCCCCATCTGTTCAACCGGTTCCTTGAACTTGTCCAGCTTCTTGTCATGGGGTTGGAAGTCATAAACTGCGCCGAGGGAGCTGACAACCTGGGCTCTCCCCATGCGGGCAAAAAAGGTCTCTGCTCCTTTAACATTGGCAAGAGCCGTATTCATGAGGTCGGCTGTCAGTTGATCTTCCGGATCCTTGCTTCCGCTGTAAGCGGCAATGCGGTCCTGGAGGAAAGCTTTGGTTGTTTCCATAGTCTGAGGGGTTATCTCGACATCTCTCATGTATTGCACAAGACCTGTGGCTTTCTTAAGATCCGCCAGATGAGGATCTTGCGAGTTTCCGTCAGGCGTTGTGACAGTGGTTGCCTTTGGAATCACCTTGATTTCATGGGTCAGGAAAGTTTCAATCACTTTAGGATCCAATCTCCAGTCGCCCTGGCCGGCTTTTCCCATGGAGACATTGATGAAGTCCTGACGTTTTTTAGGATCCCAATGTGGAAAGATGGATTTTGTTGCATGTTCTGCGAGAATGAAATCAACTTCGTCCCGCAGCTTTCTGGCCATTTCTTCGTGGCCGGCTGCCTTGAATTCCTTTGAGAGGTCGTTGAGGCGTGCAGTTTTGGCTCTGTCCGGATCTTCTTCAGGCATGGTTTTTATGGAAGGTTCCCGAATTCCGTCACGGTACTCCTGGATTCCTTCCTCCCCCGGACCGACGTGTTTGCCGGCGGCATCGAACAGTTCATTGGTATCGCGTATGCCTTGAATATCAAAAGGAGTCCGGTGGTAAAGCTCCTTGAGACCTTTTAGAAGCTTGTCGCCGAATCCCAACTCAGGGGGAACGATAGCAGCGCCAACTTCGTACAAGTCGCTGCCTTGGGTTTCATTTTCTTCTTTGTTTTGCCCCCCGGTAATTCCCAGATGATCAGCGTTCTTAATATTCCTGGTCAAATCTATTGCGTTCGTGTGTTGCGGGTCAATGGCCATAATATCGTCCCCCTCTATTGGAGTTTACAGCTATTATACATCAAATTCGTAAATAATTTGTTAACAACATGTTAACATTTAGCAGCCGCAATCTTCTGCTTTCTTCACGAACCCATCGTACAGGAATGTCAACTGATCGAATAAGAAGCTCCTCGTTTCTCCACGCCTTCGTTGCGCCCCTGTACATACTTCAAACTCTAGTCAGGTAGATTATACCACCGCCGACGTAAAGAGTCAAAGATATGTGTGCGAGAGCTATGTACAACTCGCAGTCCGGCATGGAAGCGTGGTTCCCGGGCATTGCTTGACACAAGGCGCAGGTTGTCCTATAATGGTTCTCGTCAAGGTTGAGGCGTAGCCAAGCGGTAAGGCATCGGCCTTTGGAGCCGACATCCCTGGTTCGAATCCAGGCGCCTCAGCCAATTTTCCTGTCCTCCAGAAAATTAACGAACCGTCTATTGGCTCCTTTCCAACGATCGAATAGAATGAAGATGGAGGGATGCCATAAGGAGGATATACGATGACCATGACGACTTCCCAACTCATCCAGGACTACAATACCCTCAGAGATGCTGCTTTCGCAAAACAGAAAAGCGCGAAAATCCAGTTGAACACATTGCGCCAGGTAGACATTGCGTCAGCCCAGGTGGATCAAGACCCGACGACGACGGATACAATCACGGTTCACTCGTGGAACGGCAGCTTCAGCTCCCCTTCCGCGACCCTCACATTCAGCGAAAAAAGCGAAAACGAAGGCACGGCTGGACAGTCCAGGCAGATTCTGGAGTTCGAGCAGGTGGTTCCGGCTGCTCCATGGCGCATAGGAAGCCAGGAAGAGCGCTCTTTTGTCAAGCTGGATCTCAATACTCAGGAAATCCTTGAGCGACAAGGAGATTTCGACATTATCGCAGGCAATGTGATTTCAACGCCTGTTTCTCCATTCAAGCCCCAGGCGCCAGGTAAGGCGATTCTTGAAGAATATCGGACCCTTCGCGATGCCCTGGACCACGGACAACCGGTTCCCCTGCCCGGAACGGTTGAGGTTCTTGCGTGCAGTGAAAAGAGGATTCAGATTTCCCACTGGGATGGCTGTTTCAGCTCAAGCGCAAAAACCAAGACATACGAAGCGACCAGCCAGGATGGGAAAGCAGTCCTGTCTTATACCGAGACTACTCCTGCCGCCCCCTGGATCATGGGAAGTCAGGATGTCACGATCAAACACGTGATTGACATGGCGACAGGAGAATTTGTGGGGTAGCCCGCGACACATAAACTTAACATAGTTTACATCCCTTTTCTTGTGTTTTCGTCGGCAGACGAGTATCATGGTGATATGATCGAGCGCGCTCTTTCGCCTGCAGGGCAATACTCACCACTCACGGGGAAAATCATTCCCTCGGTAACGACGGATGTCGTTGAGAAGGATGCTTCTGCAGATCCTGTCCCTGTTTCCGATAGCTCAGTTCTGTCATCCTCCCGTCAAGCTAAGGAATCAGGTATCGGGGATCCGGGGGCCGGGATCGGGAAGGCCGCAGATAAGGTATCCTCCCTGCGAGTGAGTGTTTCGGTAAAAGAGGAGTCCTCCCGTAAGGACGATGGAGCGCGTGGCGATATCGTTCTCGAACGAAACGGCGTCCTGACGGTCATTGATGAGTCCCCTACTTCTCCCGGGGAAAGCAGGGGAAGAGTGGGTGCGGCCATAGCCAAACTTCTGGAGGACTACCCCGGTCCCAGTGCAGAGCGTGATCAGCTTATCCTGGTCTCCTGTGCGAGAGAGGCAGTCTCGGGGACCGAGATGGAGCCTTATCGCTATCTCCTTTCAGAGCCTGGTGCGAGATTCCGCAACTCTGTTCCGGATCAGAGAATCTTCTCCGGAAGGCCGCCCGATTATCGTTTTCTTGAGGGTCGCAACTTTGATGACATCCAGGGCATGGTCGAGCGTTTCCGCCCCCTCTATCCTGCCATCAGAAAGCTCGCCGTGGAGATCCCCCCTGAGAAGCGCACTTTTTATCGTTGGGGAGAGAGGGTTTGGAAGGAACAAGCTACGGCAATCCTGGAGAAAAAGGGGAAGATGGAAGTGGATGATCTCTATCGCCTGCGGGGCTTCACCTTTGACCAGATGGCGATCTACGCCGCCGACAACCCCACAAGCTCGCAGAGTTTCGGAGACACCCTTCAGACCCTCGAATTGGCGCCGGAGACTCTTCTCCTCGACACGACCGATCCATCGGTGCTGGCGCAGCTTGAGACTCTCTTCGAAAAGGCGGACGTTTACGACGAGAAGATGGGCTACGGCAGGACAGGCGCCCGCACCGATCTTTTCACAAAGGCCGGAATTGATGTGGGGCTCGATATTGAGGACAACCTGCTCCTGAGCCGGTTGGATGACCGTGAAAGAGAGCTTGGATCCATCGAAGACCCGCACGAAAGGCTTGCCCAGGCTGCAAGGATGGTCTCGGATGAGGCCAGGACTCACTTCCCCGGATATTACCGCATTTACAATCCCGAGGTCATTGCCCACATCCGCTGACAGTTGCTTTCATCGAGAAGGTAAATCAGGGCCGTGCTATAATCATGCTTTGCACATCCGGCAGTCACTCTCAAGAGCGGCTTTCGGACGGTACTCTCATCCGTGCGAGGAGGTTCCCGTGTCGGTTGTCATCAGGTGGCGGATCGGGGCAATAGCGGTTCTGGTCGTCTTCTCCTTCATCCTGCTATATAGAGTTCGAGAAGTGCTGGCGCCCTTTATCATCGCCCCGATCTGCACATATCTCCTGGCGCCCTGGGTGGACTCGTGGTCAAAAAAAATGCCGCGGGCCCTGGCAGTTGTGGCCGTTTACTTGAGCCTCCTGTTTGCTCTCGTACTGGGAGGATTGCTGGTCATTCCTCAGTTCATGGGGGAGGCAAAGAATATCGCCAATGAGGCGCCCAACTACTTTCACCAGGTGCGAAGAGAGCGCCTCCCGAAATTCATAGATTCTCTCAAAGCCGCAGCCGCACAAAACGGCCTCGAAATTGATGTGGCGAAAATTATGGACAATGGAATCGGCTCCCTGATGAAGGCAGGAGAAGGCCTTGTTGCGGAGCTCCCCGACAAAATCAGGCGGGTCGTCACATCCATCATTTCCACAGTCACAGGTACTATTGTGGTCTTGCTCTTGACGGCCTTTCTTCTCATTGATCTTCCGAAACTGCGAAAGGGTTTTCTTTCCCTCGTTCCCGAGGAGCATAAGGACTCCATCATCGAGCTTGTGGCAAGCATGAACAAGGACCTCTCGAGCGTGATCCGGGGACAGTTGCTGATCTGCCTCGTAAACGGCATTCTCACCACTGTAGCTTTGCTTATTCTTCGCGTCAAATACGCCTTCACAATCGGTGCCATTGCAGGGCTCTTCAGCCTGATCCCTGTCCTGGGCTCGATTCTGTCAACAATCCCTGCGGTTCTCATGGGTCTAACCCAGTCGTGGACAGTGGCTTTCATCGTACTCCTGGTCATTATCGGGATCCATCTTCTGGAATCGAACTTTCTGAACCCCAAGATCATGGGAGAAAGCACGGAGCTACACCCTTATGTGATCATGTTCGCCCTTTTTGCGGGGGAGCGCTTGTTTGGAATCTGGGGACTGCTTCTGGGCGTCCCCTGTGCCGCCATATTGCGGACCATCATTCGATTTGTCCGAAAGGTGCTCTTCACCCTGGGTCCCTCTCGGGAAAAGGAGCCCTTTTTTGCCGCCGAGCCTCCCCCGAAAATAGAGGCCGAAACCATATAAGTCTGACTCCTTATGCCCACAGGATCTCACAGACTATGCTTTCTCAGGACTCATTAGAAATTATGGGCCGACAAGACCTATAGACCTATGTGCCCTTCTTCAGTTTTGAGGTGAACGCCCTATTTTGTCAAGGTCCTCAGCTTTCTTCGAGAATCCGATTTGGTAGGCTTGCCTTCCGTGAAAGTGGCGTAACTGAACAAGGACCTGAAGTCCAATAGGGAAAGGTTCATTTGCTGTTGAAGACCTCCCTGTGAAAGAAAACAAGATCTCCATAATAGGGAATGCCCGTAACGAAGGTGATTTCGTCAAAAAGACGGTGGACCACATCGTAAGAGTTACAGAATACGAGGATTACGAAATCATCCTTGTTGACGACGGCTCAACAGACGGCTCCTTCGATGCCATCCACCCGGAAGAATACTCCGTTCCGGTTCGTATCCTGAGAAACCCTGAACCCATGGGTTTTGCGAAATCGAGAAACAGAGGGGCCGCCGCAGGTGACGGCGAGTTTTTGGTTTTCATTGATTGCCATATCCTTCCCTCCGAGAACTGGCTTTCGGAAATGGTGAAAGCGGTCAATCTCCCTGATGGCGGAATGAGTGTTCCTAAAATCATGGATCTGGGGCAGGACCTTTCGATCTGGGAAGGAAAGATCAATACTTACATTTTTGACTCCTACTATCTCAATCCTCAGTGGCACTGTGAAGAACGAACCGAGATCTATGAGGTCCCCCTTGGGTGCGGCTCGAGTTACCTGATCCGAAAAAATGTCTTCGACAAGGTTTCAGGATACACCGAAGAGTTCGTCCGTGTCGGGCGTGAGGATACGGAGCTCTGTCTCAAGGCCTGCCTGCTGGGATACAGGATCTATGCGACACCCCACGCTTATGTGAAACACTACTTCAAACAGACCTGGGGGGACTCGTTCGAGGTCCATTTTACGATCCTTCATAACACTCTTTGTTTCGCATACCTTCATTTCGGTGAAGAGAACTTCGGCAGGGTAATCCAGACTGTAAAGAACTCCAAGTACTTTCCTCAGGCCCTCCTTGCCGTCATGGAAAACCGGAACCTCCAGAGTTTTAAGGAGCGCTACAAGGAGCTTTTCCGGTATGACGATATCTGGTATTTTGAGAAATTCAAGCCTTACTGTGCCCGAATGGAATCGAACTACAGAAGCCTGTTCAAGAATCAGATCGGGGAGATAGCAGGAGCCATCAGCGACCATTTGAAGGCAAGGGGTAAGGAAATGCATGAAGAAGATCCCAAGATCGCGGATTTCAAGCGAACGACGCTCCTGAGGGATGAGGATGTCGTGGAGCTGGTCAGGGAAAAGCTCAAATCCCCAAACTGACGATTCTTTCCTGAAAAGCCCTTAGTGCCGAGAGAATCACTTTATCCATGTCCAGGTACCTGTATGTGCCCAGGCGCCCTCCGAAGATGACGTTTCTTTCGGCCCGGGCGCGCTTCTGATATCTCATCAAGGTCCCCTTGTCCTCCTCCCCATTTACCGGATAAAAGGGGTTCACGCCGTCATCGTCTCTGGGGACTTCCTTGAAGATCAGCGTGGAATCGGTTCGGTAATGCCTCTCGGGGTGGAAATGTCTGGGCTCAACGATTCGCGTGTAAGGAAATGCGGGCTCGGGATAATTCACTACACTGACACCCTGGAGATCGGGAATCGGGTGAACTTCCCGAAAGATGTCAACAGTGCGATAGCTCAGCCTTCCTTCACAATGATGGAAGAACCGATCAAGAGGGCCCGTGTAAATCAGGCCGCGCCGGAATCTCAGGGAATTCCTCACTTCAAAGAAATCGGTGTTCAGAGATACCTTGATTTTTTGACTTCCCAGGAGCCTGCCGAGAAAAGCGGAATAGCCATCCATCGGCATGCCGCACCATGTATCGTTGTAATAGCTTTCATTGTAATTGAGACGAACGGGGATCCGCGCAAAATTCTCCGCAGGCAAGACACCCGGACTCCTCCCCCATTGCTTGAGAGTGTAATTCTCAAAAAAAGCCTCATAAAGCTCGCGCCCGATTGAGGAAAGGGCCAGGTCCTCGAAGGTCCCGACAGTTTCAATCGGAACGCGCTTCCCTGCCATGAACTCCCCTGCCTCGGCCGGGGTAAGCTTGAGGCCGAAGAAGCGATTGATGAGGGAAAGGGTTACAGGAAAGGGATACAGGTTGTTCTTGTACGAGGCCATGACTCTGTGGCAATAGGATGTGAAATCGGCAAATTTGTGGACATACTCCCAAGCAATGTATGAGCTGGTGTGAAAAATGTGAGGTCCATACTTGTGAAACTCAATTTCCGTCTCGGGATCCGTCTCGGAGTAACAGTTGCCGCCGATGTGATTTCTCTTTTCGATCACAAGGACGGAATATCCGGTAAGGGCGGCGATCCTTTCGGCCATGACCGACCCGAACAAGCCGGCGCCCACGATGATGTAATCATAGGTGCGTCTCAGTACACGCATTCCATCCCCCCTTCCGGGTACATTTCGGCGAGAAGAGATCCCCCCTCCTCCATCCGAAAGCACCCCACTGAGCAGCCTGTGTGAAAAATGAGAATAGTAGAACACCAGCACGGCCATAAGCCACGCAAAAAAGAAGAAGCCCAAGCCGAGTCTACCACTTGCCAAACGCATACGCAATTTGAAATGGCGAGATCGCTGTGGGAGCAAATTGAACCTGAAGAATCCAACGCAAAGGACGAGACCCAACTTTCTCGAAAAATGGGACCATGCCAAGAATTGGAGCACATGTGTCCATTGCAGGGGGCTTCTGGCGGGCAATTCACCGGGGCATGGAGCTCGGCTGTGAAGCCATTCAGATCTTCACAAAAAATACAAATCAATGGAGAGCCAAACCCCTGGAAAGGGACGAGATCCTGAAATGGAATTCCGCCCGCTCCGAATCGGGGATCCATCCGATCGTCGCCCATTCCTCCTATCTGATCAACATCGGCACTGATGACGGTTCGCTCTGGGAAAAGTCCATTGCCTCGCTCGAATGCGAGCTGGAGCGTTGTGAGGTTTTGGCAATCCCTTATTTTGTACTCCATCCGGGCTCTCACAGGGGAAGAGGGGCGGAGTATGGATTGAAACGCGCCGCAGAGGCCCTGAATCGAGTGCATGGGGAACATTCCGACTGGAGGGTCGTCATCTGCATTGAGCACATGTCAGGGCAGGGAAATGTGTTATGCAGCTCTCTTGAAGAAACGGCCCGGCTTCTGAATTTGGTGGAAGACAAGAAGCGCATGGGAGTGTGCCTGGACACCTGTCACCTTTTTGAAGCGGGCTATGATTACCGCACACCCAGGCGGTACCTCTCTTTCATGAGACAATTGGATGAGACGGTGGGCGCCCATTTCGTCAAATGCTGGCACATCAATGATTCGAAATCGGCTCTGGGGTCGCGGGTGGACAGGCATCAACACATCGGGCAGGGGGAAATCGGGTGCAAGGGGATCGCCCTGGTCCTCAATGATCCGCAATGGCTTGATCATCCCATGCTCCTGGAAACTCCGAAAGAGAAGGATCCCCTTCTCTGGGACAGGAAAAATTTGCAGGTTCTAAGGGAGTTGCGGCAGGCGTAACCCGTCAGTAGCTTACCCGATTTCGGCCTTCCCTCTTGGACTGATAGAGCTTCTCATCTGCAAGGGCAAGAAGCTGGTCATGGTGAGGCACATCCGTGTTGCTCGATACCCCCAGGCTTATTGTTACCTTAAGATCGGGATGTATGGAGCTCCAGTTTGAAGATTCAACGAGCTTTCGGATCTTCTCCGAAAAAGTGACGCCCGTTTCCAGGGTCACTCCAGGCAGTACGACGACGAACTCCTCGCCTCCGTAACGGGCAGCGATGTCGGAATGGCAGACGTTTTTCATCAGTATTTGCGCGATGGCTTGCAGGACCTGGTCCCCTGCCTGATGGGAGAATTGGTCATTGATCTTTTTGAAGAAATCCGCATCGGCCATCATCACCGTAAGGGGCGCCCCCGTCCGCTTGGCTTCAGCCAGCTCCTCAGCGAGTCGGGCTTCCAGATGGCGACGGTTGAAAAGCCCTGTCCACCCGTCCGTAATCGCCTGCTTCTTGAGCAAAGCGGACTGATCCTGAAGCTTCTGGTTGAGCTTGGCCAGGGTGTCGTTGAACTGTCGGAGGCGCAGCTCATGGCGCCTTATTTTCAGCAGATTTTCAACTCTGGCCTTCAATTCTCCGCTGCTGAAAGGCTTGCTCAGGTAGTCATCGGCGCCGATCTTGAGTCCTGCCACTTTCATTTCTTCCGATGCCCTGGCGGTGAGCAGGATGATCGGCATTTGGGCAAACTGGGTGTCCCCCTTCAGAATCCGACACAATTCGTGTCCATCCAGCTTGGGCATCATGACATCGCTAACCACCAGATCAGGTTTCAGCTCTCTGGCGCGATCCACGCCCTCGAGCCCGTTGGTGGCTTCTTCCACCCACAGGGTGTCCTGGAGGCATACCCGGACATATTGGCGGACATCACTGTTGTCGTCCACAACCAGCACACATTCCATCCCCGGCTTACGTGCCGCCTCTTCCCTGCTTTCTTGAGATGGAGGCGCCGGAGAAAGCCGGCCCTCTACGGAGGCCATCTCCAGAAGAGGTTGACTTCCATAGCTTTCCTGCTCCAAAGCTTCCACTATCTCGCTTTCCGAAAGATGCTCTCTTCCCCTCGGAAGCCGGATGATAAACTCCGTGCCTCCGGGGTACTCGCTTTCGACTCGAATGCTTCCGTGGTGGACCTCCACAAGGTCCTTGACCAGTGAGAGGCCGATTCCGGTTCCCTCCTGTTCGCGAGTGGCCGATCCATCTACCTGGAAGAAACGATCGAAAAGATGGGGAATCTGGTTCGGAGGAATGCCCCGCCCCGTGTCCTTCACGGCCACTTCCACATCATTCGAGCTCTGGCCATCACAGCTCCCAAGGGACACGGACACACGTCCCTTTTCGGGCGTGAATTTCAAGGCATTGGAGAGGAGGTTATAGAGGATCTTTTCCATCTTCTCCGCATCGAGAAACAGGGGCAATTCCTCCCAGTTCGAACAGAACTCGACACTAATGCCTTTCCGCTCCGCATAGGGGACAAAAGAAAGGGTAATGGCCCGAAGAAACTCGACCACGTTCGTTTCTCTGGCCCGAAGCTCCATCTTTCCCGCCTCGATTTTCGAAATATCGAGCAACTGGTTGATGAGCCTCAACAATCGGCGTGAGTTTCGCAGCATGACCTCGAACTGACGCGACTGCTCCGCATCCAGCTTCTGGTGGGCCTGGGAAAGGAGGTGCTCCAATGGACCGATGATCAGGGTCAGGGGAGTTCGAAACTCATGGGACATATTGGAGAAGAAGCGGGTCTTGATCCGATCCAGCTCGAGGAGCTGTCTGGACTGCTCCTCTACCGTCGCCCTGGCTTCTTCAGCAGCCTTTCGCTGCATTTCCGCTTCTCTTCGAAGCCTCTCCGCCTCGGTGAGCGCCCGCTCTGTTCTTTCCTTTTCCTCCACAAGGCTCTGGGCGCGCTCGTCGAGCATGCGATTCTTCTCATCAATGACGCCCATGATGTCTTGATTCTCGGAGAGATAGTAACGGAGGAGCACGAAAACGACACTCGACACTGCCGCTATGTTGAGCGCAAAAAAGAGGACTGTGATCAAGTGAGGGAAAGGGGGGATCAAACCGGACAGAAGACTATCCAAATAGGCTGAAACCGCGATGAGAACGAGATATGCCCCCAGCCAGAAAACAGAGGATTTTCCGACCGCCCCTCCGAGCATGAGGGATCCGAGAGGACACAGGATGGCCCAGATAAGAACTACTCCGGAGTGAGCGAACCCTCCCAGACTCCATTGCACGAAACAGGGCAGACACAGCAAGAACAGGAGTTGGGTAAATCGGAACACGCCATAGCGCTTCGTTCTGAAGAAATAGAGTAGGCTCAAGGCTGAGAAGAAAGAATAGCCTGCGGGAATCGTGGCGGAAACAGGCCGTCCCAATGCCCAGTAAGCGAAACCCCAGAGGAGCGCCGCGCCGACCATAATGAGGGCATATGCGGTCAGAGCGGCTTTCTCCGACCTGGCTCTTCCGCTGTCATCAGGAAGGATTCCACTGTGCAGCACGCGCTCCATGGATCGCGCGAATCGTCCTCGCACGGCACCTCTTGTCACGGAAAAATAGCTTCAGTACAGAACCATTATAAGCAAGAAATGAACGGACGTCAAGCGGAGCCGTAATACATCAGCCAGGTGGTTTTCCCTTGATCATGCCGCAAAACTGGTATTGTTGCCGCCCTTTTTCTGGGCGATGGCCAGAGATTTCGCCCCTTTCTCCAGAAGATCTTCTTTGGCTCGGGCATCCTGGGGAAATGACGCCACTCCCATACTTGCGGTGATGCGGACTTTTTGCCGTGCCGCAGCCCCGAAGGCGCGCATTTCTATGGCCAGTCGAATTCGCTCGGCGATGAGAATGGCATTGGACTTGTCCGCCTGAATCAAGAGAATGGCGAATTGGTCGTTCCCCAGCCTTGCGCATACATCCACATCCCTGAGATATCCTTTCAGAAGCTCCCCAAGCTCTCTCAGAAGAAAATCTCCGAAGCGCTCTCCATAACTCGCATTGAATCGTTGAAAGCGATCTACATCAACCATGATCAGAGACAGGGGATGTTCGTAACGGTTCGCTCTCCTGAACTCTTCCGCAAGACGTTCCCTGAAATAAAGGTTGTTGTAAAGTCCGGTGACTCCGTCATGTACGCCGGTGGATACGGCCTGCTGATAGTGATGAGCAAGGAGCAGGGCGGGGGCTATGAGTGACGTGAAATGGGTCAGGAATTCCAGGTCCCAGGGGGTATACCGGCTTGGCTTGGTGTGGCTCACATATAGAACTCCCAGGAGCTCGTCCTGAATCATGAGGGGGGCCAGGAGCGCCGACTTCTCACTTGCGAGAATCGTGGAAAGCTCTTGTCTTTCAGGGGTGATGTGGGTTCCTTCGGCGATCAGAAGAGGGGTCTTCTGCACGGCCACCCATCCCACCGCCTCCTCTCCCGGACTTACACTGTAGTTCTTGAAATACTCCACATAATTGCTGACCGCCAGCTCCGCCATGAATCGGATCTTGCCCTCTTCCTCTTCCGGAAGAAAGAGGACACAAGTGTCCAGAGGGAGATGGTTTCCCAACATCTCCGTGAAGCCTGAGAAGAGCTCATCCAGATGGGGACTCGGCACAAATTCTCGCAATGCCCGAAGGAGAGTCTCAAGACGTTCGATTCGCTGGGACCTCTCTTCCATCTCCCGACTCGTCTCTTCACTCTTTTGAGCCTGGGTTTCCTGAATCTGAAAAAGGGCCTGTTTTCTGGAATCCAGCTCCCGATGAAGCTCCTCAATCCGCTCCAGGAAGCCTTTTTTTTCCTCCTGCTGCTCTTCGAAGGCCTCAATCGCCAATCTGCGATCTTTGTGGAACCTCTCGGTGAGCTCCGTCTTTTCCTTTTCAACAGAGGACAGGCGAAAAAGAATATACGTGGCGGCGCCCCCCATGGCGGCAAAGACGAGAAGATTCTTTAGAATGAAGTCCCTGGCCTGCATATTGACCAATTGAAGAACAAGAAGGGGGAAATGCAAATCGGCGGTGTGCTCTACAGCGACAGTGCAGATAAGGCGACCCGGTTTATGATGAACTGCAACCAGAAGATGATGCGTAAACAAGGAAGACACCCAGGGAGATGTCCAGGAGGAGCAGGAAAAGGAAGCCGCTTCTCGTCTCAAGACCCTTGATGAGGAAAAGCGTAGCCGCAAGATGGTAGACAAAAAGGAAGAAAAAAATGATCTGCGGAACCTGTTGGAGAAAAAGAGGACGGTTCGGGCTTCCGTAATCTATGGAAACAAAACCGGAAAACAGGGCGGCCCACCGGAATATGATGATGGCGGTGTTGAGGCTGCTCGGGATGGAAAGATTCATGAACGCTCCTTTCTTTTTTCATTATACCATATCTGGCGATTGCGTGACCAGAGTGCCCGTATGCTGAACCTTCTCAAGGAGCACGAGGGTTTCTCCGAGATCGCTTCGAGCCCCATGGGAGAGTGGACTCTGCCTTGGCTTCCAGGCTCTGCGCTGACGCTCTTTGCGGCAGCCCTGTACGAAAACAGCCGTTCCTCTGTATGTGTCATAGTTCCCACCGAGGCGAAAGCCATGACATTGGCCAGAGACCTGGAAGAGACAGGACTCCCTTCAGAGGCTGTGCGTTTTTTCCCGGACAGGGATCTCTTCAGGGAAAACCCGGAAATCCAGCCGGAGCGCGCGGAAGTCTTCGCCGGAATCGCAAGAGGATCAAAGATCCTTGTCGTAGGCTCGCTCCGCAGCATTCTGCATCTTACCTTCCCGCCGGGGCAGGTTCGCTCCCTTTTCCGACGAGTCAGGCTGGGTGAAAGCATTCCAATGGAGTCTCTCCTCGATTTGCTGGTGTGCCAGGGTTACCGCAGGGTTGCCCAGGTAGAGGCCAGGGGAGAATTCGCCGTGCGAGGCGGGATTCTGGATCTCTTCTGCCCTCAGGAAACCGTTCCTTTTAGATTGGAATGGTGGGGAGACCAGATTCATTCCATCAGGACTTTTGACCCTGGAAGCCAGAGGCGCCATCCGACTTCGGGATCTCTCCCGGAGGAAATCTTTCTCTTTCCTGCTGCGGAGCCCTTATTTGACCCCATGGCCAGGGAGAATCTTGTCTCAGCCATCAGAAAAACAGGGGCAAGGGAGCACATGGAGGCGCTCTCTCAATTCCAACCTCGATGGGAGCAGGGGTTCTCCTACTTCGAGCGCGAGTGGTACCTCCGAACTCTCCTGGGCGGGGAATGGAGCTTTGCCGATTCCCTGCCTCCGGACACCCTCTATCTCCTGCTCGATCCCCTTCAATTGGAGAGGCAGAGCGCGGCCATACAGGAAGAAATGGAATCTCTCTTCGGTCCCCATCTGAAAGGAGGGGAGCTTTTCCCGATCGGAAGCAGTCCCTATCTGTCTTATCGGCAGCTTCCGGAGCGTCTCAAGGGACCGACCATCTCTTTCTCCGCAGGCGAGGATGTCGGGGAAAGCCTTCTCGGGGAATGTAGACCCCTCCCGGGTTTCTCCCGAAATCTGGATGCCTTTCTGGAAAGCGTCCGCCTTCGGCTCTCGGAAGGGCGAAGGATCGTCATAGCCAGCCACCAGTCTTCCCGCATCAAGGAGATTCTCTCGGAGAACGAGATTGCTTCCTTCCCTTTGGCCCATAACGAAATTCCCGAAAAGGGCAGGGCCCATGTGATTTCCTCGCGATTTCAGGAGGGCTTCTTCTGGCCCGCTCTGGATCTTGTCCTGATGACGGACAAAGAGCTTTTCGGTTTTCAGGAGACCCAGACAATCAGAAGGAAGCAGCCCGTAGCGTTTGTTCTTAGACCTGGAGAGCTCAAGGAGGGAGACTTTGTTGTCCACATGCACCACGGGATCGGGATTTTCCGCGGAGTCAAACGGCTCCTGATCTCGGGCGTGGAGAAGGACTACC
>JACPDT010000101.1 GCA_016183865.1 Armatimonadota bacterium
AATGCAGGAGTCAGAATGAGGACAAGAGCGACGAGATTTGAGGGCTTGGTGATGGACTGGCGTCTCAATTTCGGCGCGCTGCCGTCTCCATTGCCGCAAACATTGCGGAAGGGAATTGCCCATCCAGAGTGAAACCATGAAGCACGAATATTTTATTTCTTGTCCAGTCGTGGAGGACGTGAGAGTGCGGGAGCTTCGGCATGACCAGAATCAGGCAAGGGTCTGTCTTCTCATTGGAGTCATTTTGTCCCTCCTGGTGGTCGCCGCTAAGATCGGGACCAATTTTCTCGGTTGGACCGGTAGGAAGGATCTCCTGACCCGGCTTGATGAGAGAAGCAATGACTGGTACGGGCAGATCGAGAATGCCTCGGGCCCGAGCCAGGGCGAACTCTCTGCCGCTCGAAGCATTGTCATCCTCTATGTCACCGAAGAAGCCATCAATGATCCTGACCGGCTCAATGGTTTTCCTTTTCCCAGAGCCCATTTCGCCCGATTGGTCCGGGTTCTTTCAAGAGCCGGAGCGAAGGTCGTCGTCCTTGACTTCATGTTCTACGACCAGTCCCGCTTCAATCGCCCCGGAACCCGCTCGGATGACGAGAGCCTGGAGAAGGCCGCGAATGCCTCCACAAACGTTTCTCTTGCCGCCAGCTACTCTCTTGAAGCAGGCGCCGGCCTGGTTCGCATACTGCCCACACTGCCGGGGGTCAAGGATCTGGACGGGAAGGTGGGTTTCGTGGATCAAAAGGAAGACCCTGATCGTGTTTTCAGGAAAATTGACCTCTATGCCTTCGCCCCTTGGAAACGCGAGTCTCCTCACTTCCCTTCCCTCGAGCTTGATGCCCTCTGCAAATACCTTGGCCTTTCCCGAAGTCAGCTGGCCTGGAACCGCGAGGGGAAGCGGCTTTCCCTGGGGAGCAGGGAAATTCCCCTGGAGAACCATCGCTTGAGGATTCGATACTTGTACCCCAGGGATGACCGGCAGTATTTTGCTATAGACCGTGAGACCTATAATTATATGGATCCCTCTATTCCGGAAGATGAGCTTGTGAAATCATTGCTTGATGATGGGCGATTCACAGGGAAGATCGTTCTTGTAGGTCTCGGAGGCGGTCAGGTGGGCTCCTCCACAAGGGTGCAAACCATGTCTCAGATGGCGGATCTCGGCTCAGAACGGGACATCAAGCTTACTCCTTTCGGCCTCATGCCGGGTGCGGAGGTTCATGCCCAGGCGCTGCACACAATTCTGGCAGGGCGGTTTCTTCGGGCGGCTCCCGACCTGTTTGTCTTCGCTGTGATACTTCTTTACGGCTTCTTCTTGGGTTTCGCCTTTCCCAGAGCATCGCCTCTTCTTGCCTTCCTCGGTATTGTGTGGTTGGTGTGCGCGCACATGACGATGGCCTTTGCCGCCTACCGCTATCTCGGCTATTGCTCGGGAGTGGCCTGGCCCCTACTCGGCCTGGTGCTCTGCTACCTTTCCGAGTTCACATACCTTTCATTCGTCACTTACAAGGAAAAGAAGCTTGTTCAGAACCTTTTCGAAGGCTACCTTTCCCCCGAGGTTGTGGCCTCCCTCAAAGACGAGAAGGTGAGGAGGGAGCTTCAACTATCGGGGAAGCGGGAAAAAGTGACCATTTTCTACTCCGATATCAGGGGATTCACCACCCTCTCCGAAAGGGAGACGCCTGAAGCTGTTTTCAACCTGTTGAATGAGTACTTCCAGGTGATGTCCGATGTTGCCCGAAAGTATCGTCCTTATATGGACAAATTCATTGGAGACTGTATCATGGCCGTCTTTTCCATCCCTCAAGTTCGTCCGGATGATGCCCGTCTGGCTGTGCTCATGGCTATTGAGATGCAGGAGGAGATTGACCGTCTCCAGGAGAGATGGGCGATAGAGGGCAAGCCGACTTTTACGGTCGGCATGGGAATCAATACTGGGGAAGTGATCGCAGGTATCGTCGGTTCAGACTACAAGAAGGACTATACCGTGATCGGGGACAACGTGAATCTGGCGGCAAGGCTTTACACTCAGGCCAGGGGCCGCCAGATTCTGGTCAGCGAGAGCACCAATTCTGAAATCCAGGATTTGATTCAGACCATACCCCTTGAGCCGATTTATGTGAAGGGCAAAGAGGAGCGAATTCAAGTGTTTGAAGTGGTCGGGGTGAGGGAAGCATGGAAGGGAGGAATCCAGCAACTCCGGGAGGAATACCTGAAACGTCTGAAATAAGTTATTTGAGGAGGTGCAGTAATGTCAGTTCGCAGCAAGCTGTGGATTCTTTGCCTGACTCTTTCTTTCTTTGCATTGACGATTTCCGGCGCCCTCGTGTGGGGAGCGGATTTGAAAATCGTAGCCCGTGTGAAAGGTACAGTTGAGAATCGCCAGGGAGACCGGGGCGCATGGGAAAAGCTCTATACTTCCAGGGAGCTTGCGGAAAAAGACTGGGCCAGAACTCACGCGCGCTCCGAAGCCAAGGTGACTGTGGCGGGCGCTTTTATGCGCCTCCACGAAAACTCCACAGTGCAGATGACGAGCTTGAAATCATCCGCAGGCCAGCAGGATTTTCATGTCAAAACGAAACGCGCGGCGTGTTGCGCGCTCAAATTCCTGTTTAGTCCGCACTTTTGAAACTCCCACAGAGGAACCGAGATTCGCGGGCTCGAGGCACCAGGTTTCAGAGCATAGTGCTTCCGGACGGCACCACGGTCGTGGGAGTATACGGTGGAATCGTGCATGTCGTTACATCAAAGGGCGCTTCCCTGACTCTGAGCCCGGGTCAGTCCCTCGTGCTTTACACGAACGGGGTCACTTTGATGCTTGAGCCGGGTGTATCCATCATTGTTGACAGTCACGGAAATGCCCATGCATACGAGGACGCACCAGGACTCCTCTTCGCCGCAACCCTGCTTGGGAACGACACCCTGGGCTACCTCGGCGGTCCGGGAACAGTTGCTCCTTTCTTCCCTGATGTTTCATCCCAGCCCGGCCACCAGGGAACACAGGATGGCGGAGGGACCACCACGTACCCCAGCACGTATCCTTCTCATTAGGCCCCAAGGCGCAGAGGCGCCGAGAATTGCTTGAAAGCAGGAAAAAGATGCCCCGGGTTGTCCCGGGGCCTTTCTGTTATCATGGCTCTAGTGCATTGTCAACACTTAAATTGTGGGTTATCTGGCATAACGTCATTCCTGCGTAAAAGCAGGAATCCAGTATTAAGATTCTGGATTCCCACTTTCGTGGGAATGACATAACCCCTAAAATAAAGGTTG
>JACPDT010000098.1 GCA_016183865.1 Armatimonadota bacterium
AGATTCCTGCCATCCATGCTCAACACCGATTCTACGCAGGTGCTGAAGTCGCCGAGCGTGTGCTCCCTGACAGTCAGGATGGGGTACCGGGTAAAGGTTACAAGCTCCCCTCTGATTCCCCCCCGTGCAATAAAGTAATCAGGCATCACGGATGCGATCTTCGGCACAGGATCAGGATTAGGCGCAACAACCGGTTTTCGAGCTTCCTGAAGGCCGATGATATCGCAGCCTGAGCCCTTGAGATAACCCCCAATGGCCTCATCTCCGCCCAGACCGGCACGAATGTTGAAGCTCATGACCGACAACTCTCTCCCGGTCCTGGCCGGCGATCAGGGGAAACAGAATCCCATATAATGGAAAATCACAAGAAGAAATCCTGCCGAAACACCCTGCCACAGAAATTTCGCCCGGCAAAACCCTGCAAATACCGAGACAAGTATGAGCATGATGAGATAGGCCAAAGGGGGCGCAAATCTGAGCAAAACCAGGTACCACTGAGATTCGCCGATCACCCGCCAGAGCAGGGGCAGAAGGAACAACGCCCCGAGATAGCCCCAAAAAATGATACTGCCCGCCGCCTTAAGCCGGAATCTCCAATTCTGCTTCCCCATGCTGCTCTTCTTCACGCCTGACCGGGACGACTCCTGTTGCTTCGGAATCCCGCTCCTGTTCTGATTGCCCGGTGCAGGGATCTCGGATGTGGGACCTTAGTGGGTCGAGACACAAATTCCATCACGCCTTGGCGCGTCTCTGGACCCCGACCCACGCTTCGCGCGGGTGCCCCGGGGGCGCTCCTTACGACGAGGCGCGGGGCGAAAGGGTCAGCTCCCGGAAACTTCGAAGGGTGTCCTCTACCTCTTTAATGCTCTGGGGGTGTGTGGAGGCGCCTGCGGCGATGCCGACTTTTTCCATGCCGGAAAACCACTCTGGGATCAGCTCTTTGGCATCTTCCACATGATAGACTTCGGCGCCTTCCATTTTGCAGATCTCGGCGAGATGGCGGGTGTTGGCGCTGTGTTTCCCCCCCACCACGACAACGCATCCGGTTTCCCTGGCCACTTCCTGGGTGGCAACCTGGCGATCAACAGTCTCAAAACAGATCGTGTTGTGAATCTTCCACTCCTTTGCCTTTGAGAGAAGGGCCCCGGTCATCTCCTGAAACTTCGAAAAAATGGTGGTTGTCTGGGTCACGATGCCCATGCGTTTCATGAGGGAAATAGAGGGAACCTCCTCGGGACGCTCCACAACCGTTCCATCTCCATCCAGGTGGCCCATGACGCCGATGATCTCGGGGTGAATCTGCTTGCCCACTATGACCACCTGATATCCCTCGTCCTTCAGGCCCCGGGCCAATTTCTGCACCTTGGTGACAAGGGGGCAGGTGCCGTCCACGATGGCGAGATGCTTTCCTGCCGCTTCTTCCATTAGCGTGGGGGACAGACCGTGGGCTCTCACTACCAGCGTCGAGCCATCAGGGACATTGGACAGGTCCTCCACAACAGGGAGATTCAGGTTCTCGTACTTGAGGGCCTCCCAATTATGGATCAGGGGACCCAGGGAATAAACGGCCTTTCCCCTGGCTTGCTCGATGGCTTCCCGGGCCAGTTTCAAAACGCGGACGACTCCGAAGCAGAAGCCCATGTGCTTGGCTCTCTTGATCTCCATAAATCGTGCTTCTATGTCATCTTTGGATTTCCTTTACCTTTGCGTCAAAGAGGAGTATCGGGACCATTCTCGAAGAACGTTGCACCATATCCAAGTGGCCCACGACATGAATGACGTCAATGCGTGATGGGATTTGTGTCGGGAATCGGAGGGAATAGATGGCGCAAATCCTGCCAAAGATCCAGGGACCTGCTCAACTCAGGAGCCTCGATTTGCCGGATCTCAACCTGCTATGCTCAGAGATTCGAGAAATGATCATCGAGGTTGTGACGAAAAACGGAGGACACCTGGCCCCGAACCTGGGCGTCGTGGAGCTGACGGTAGCTCTGCACCGCGTTTACAACAGTCCCAAAGACAAGATCATCTGGGATGTAAGCCACCAGGCGTATCCCCACAAGATCCTGACAGGCAGATCGGATCGCTTCCATACCATCCGCACCCAGGGCGGGCTCTCGGGATTTGCATCCAGAAGAGAATCCCCCCACGATTCCTATGGCGCCGGACATGCCAGCACCTCCATCTCGGCGGGAGTGGGATTCGCGAAGGCCAGGGATCTCCAGGGCGGCAATGAGCGCGTTGTCGTAGTTATCGGAGATGGCGCCCTGACCGGAGGTCTGGCTTTCGAAGGTCTGAACAATCTGAGGGAATATCCCACAGACATCACCATAGTGCTCAATGACAACGAGATGTCCATTTCCAGGAATGTGGGCGGGATTGCCCATTATCTTTCCAAATTGCGCATTTCTCCAGCCTACCAGACGGCTCGAAAGAACCTTCACTCCATTCTGGATCGTCTCCCCCGCCTTTCCGACGACCATATCAAGTTCCTGTACTCCCTTTTTGACAAGGCGGAGGACACCCTGGCCTACATGACGGTCCCAACCGCGAAAGGACACATTTTTCAGGAGATGGGCCTCCTGTACGTGGGACCTGTGGATGGCCACAATATGAGAGAACTGTTGGAAACTTTGGAGAATGTCAAGAAGATTCGCGGTCCGGTTCTGGTCCATGTACGCACAATCAAGGGAAAAGGCTTGGTGCAGGCGGAGAACGATGCCACAAGGTTTCACGGAGTCTCGCCGAACACCACGCTGGACGAAATTCCAGACAAGGCGAGTCTGGAAAGCAAGAAGCCCGTTTATACGGACATTTTTGCCAACACCTTGATTGATCTCGCAAAAGAAAATCGGAAAATCATCGGCATCACCGCCGCCATGCCTTCAGGCACAGGGCTGTCCAAATTTCAGAAGGAGTTTCCAAATCGCTATTTTGATGTGGGGATAGCGGAGAATCACGCTGTCGTCTTCGCCGCCGGCCTGGCGTGCCAGGGCTTCAAGCCGGTTTGTGCGGTTTATTCCACTTTCCTCCAGCGGGCCTACGACCCTGTAGTGCATGATGTGTGTCTGCAGAACCTGCCAGTGGTCCTTGCCCTGGACAGAGGAGGCATTGTCGGGGACGACGGGCCGACTCATCACGGCGTATTTGACCTCTCTTTCCTGCGTTCCATTCCGAACATTGTGGTGATGACGCCCAAAGATGAAAATGAGTTTCGCCACATGTTGAAAACCGCTGTGGAGCATAGCGGACCTGTTGCCGTTCGCTATCCAAGAGGATCGGTTTTCGGGGTGCCCTTGGACCAGGAGCTGCGTTGTCTCCCCATCGGAAAAGGGGAGATTCTCCGGAAGGGAAAGGATCTGGCAATCTTTGCCGTTGGGCCCATGGTCCAGACCGCTCTGGAGGCGGCTGAGAAGCTTTCCGACATGGGCGTGGATGCCGCAGTTGTCAATGCGCGGTTTGTGAAGCCTTTGGACAAGGATCTTCTCCTCAGTTTCGCCGAAAACACAAGAAGAATCCTCACCCTTGAGGAAAATGCCTTGCAGGGCGGCTTCGGAAGCGCGGTCATGGAATGTCTTTCCGATGCGGAGAGCTTCGGGGTCCGGGTGGCTCGCCTTGGAATCCCGGACGCCTTTCTGGAACACGGGACCATCAAGGCGCTCCGGGAGCAATGCGGGCTCACCGTCGGCGATGTGGTCAAAGCGGCCTTCAAGCTCTGTGAGGAAAGACAGCCCACTCTCCTGGCGGAGGTACAAAGGAAACGACTCCTGAGACCGGTGTGAAACCAGATACTTCGAAACGAATTGTTCCAAGGGACCCTTCCACAGGGGAAGAGCTCGGACGGCTGCCCGTCTTTTCTCCCGAAGAGATCCGCAAAGCGGTTGCCATAGCCCGTGAAGTCCAGAAAACATGGCGTGAAACCCAGATTCGTGAACGCATCGCTCTTGTGCGCAATGCCATGCACCTCATCGCTGAAAGCGCCGATAAGCTTCATCGCCAGCTTGTGCGGGAAACGGGAAAACCGGTCACAGAAGCCCTGTTGGGAGAGATCGGAAACGGCCTCCTCGTGATGGACTACTACGTGCGGCATGGGGAACGGATTCTCCAGCCGAAGCGTCTTCGGAGCGCAAAGTTCCTGTGGACCACCACTCATTGGGAAACATACTCCCCTGTGGGGGTCGCGGGGGTTATCTCGCCCTGGAATTTTCCCTTTTATCTCACTCTCTGTCCCACAATCCCTGCACTCATCGCGGGAAACTGTGTCATCAACAAGCCCTCCGAATTCACGCCCCTCACAGCCCTTCACATCAAGGAGATTCTCGATCAGGCAGGATTCCCCGAAGGAGTCTTCCAGGTCGTGACCGGCTATGGCGCGGCCGGGGCGGCTCTCATTGATGCAGGTGTGAACATGGTGAGCTTCACTGGAAGTGTGGCCACAGGGCGTAAAGTAGCGGAGGCGTGCGGGAGGCGTTTGATCCCTTGCAATCTGGAGCTGGGGGGGAAAGATGCCGCACTCGTTCTGGAAGATGCCGATCTGGAGCGCGCGGCAAACGGCGTGGTCTGGGGCGCCCTTTGTCACTCCGGACAAATCTGTGCTTCCATTGAGCGGGTCTATGTGGTTGAGCCGGTGGCCGAACGCTTTTCGGAAATGGTAGTGGAGAGGGTGCGGAAACTCGTCCAGGGTCCTACCCTGGACCCTGATACAGAGATTGGTGCGATCAACAATGAGCAGCAGCTTCGAAAGATCGAGGACCAGGTGGCCGAAGCCCTCAAAGGCGGCGCAAGAGCCGAAACAGGAGGCAAATGGAACGGCGCCTTTCCTGAAGGACATTTCTTTGAACCCACGGTTCTGGTGGGTGTAAAAGATGACGATCGGGTAATGGCTGAAGAGACATTCGGACCCGTCATCCCGATACGAGTGGTGAAAGACGAAAACGAAGCCGTGAAGCTGGCCAATCGGGGCCCTTACGGGCTTTGCGCTAGTGTCTGGACCCGCAACGAGGAGCGCGCTCTTCGCCTCGTATCCCAGCTTGAGGCAGGGAACATCTTCGTGAATGATCACATCACTCCAACGGGAAACCCCGCAGCGCCCTGGGGAGGCATCAAGGACAGTGGGGTCGGCAGGGCCAAAGGGGAGCACGGTTTGCTGGGATGTGTCCACATCCGTCACGTTTCGGTGGAGAGGCTCAATCTCAAGAGCTCCCCCATGTGGTATCCCTACACTCCGGCAAAGGCGAGCTTTTTCCTGCAAGGCCTGAGCGCGTTCTGGGGAAGAACTCTCCGAACCCGACTCAAGGCGCTTCTCGCTCTCCTGCCCAGGATCCCTGAATTGTTCAGATTACTTTAAGTCCCACGTGGGACGAGGCCACCCCCATCTGCCCACTTCTGATTGCCGTCTTTCGCCGACCTTACGCCTCCTGCCCCCCGGATGTTACAAGATGCAGGGCGCGGTCAAACTTTCTTGGCGCCTGGCGCCCCGAGCAGACCTGCCGTGGGGTTAACCTTCCCTGGCGGTTGGTTTCCGGCTGCACCCTGCTGGTTGGCTGCTTGCGCGGCCTGGAGGAGCTGGTCAGGGTTGACGCCCGCCATCTGGAAGGCTTGTGTGACAAGCTGCTGAGTTTCCGGCTTCAGTTGGACTCCGCTCTGGGATGCCTGAACGAAATCATTCCCAAGTTGCTGGACTGCCGGGCTCTTGCCTGCAAGCAACTGGGCGACGGCAGCGTTGCCTTGCTGCGGAGGGGCGCCGGGAGCTCCCCCGGGAGGCGCCACGGGGGCTGTGCCGCCGACAGGGACCTGCTGCTGGGCAGGGGCGGCGTTAGGCTGCCCCGGCTGGTATCGCATCCAATTCCATTCGGCGACATTGCCCTGACCGGGTTGCCCTTGCTGTTGGCCGCCACCCAGTTCCTGGATGACCGCCTGGGCGTCCTGACTCAGGGTAGTATCCCAATCTTTTTCCTGGTTCTGTTGATCCTGAGCCTGCTCAGGGGCCTGAGCCTCCTGGGGCTGCTCCTCGTTCTGAGCCTGTTGTTGCTCTTCCTGCTGCTGAGCTTCCTCAGGCTGCTGGTTTTCTTCGGCCTGCTGCTCCTCTTCGGGTTTCTGGTCTTCAGGCTTTTTCTTCATTTCATCCAACTGTTGCTGGAGATTGGTTAGCTTTTCACCATTTTGACCGTCTACTCCCTTGAGGCCACCCAGCTTTTCTTCCAATGCTTTCGCTTCCTCAGGAGTCAAATCACCGGAACCTTTGAGGGCATCCATGCGTGATTGAAGCTCAGTCAACTGCTGTTCCGCAGTCTTCTGCTCCAGATTCAATTGATCCAGCTTTTCCTGCATTTCCTGGACCTTTGCCTCATCCGCACCGTTCGCCTTGGCTTCCTGAATCTGGCCCTCCAGGGTACCGATCTGCTCTTTCCTGGCATCTGCGGCCTGTCGGGCTTCATTCACATCCTGTGTCAGCTTCCCCTGACTATCTTTTATGCCATTGTTGGCCAAAGGAGAAAGCGCCGTTCCATCCGGCTGCTGAGCGGGAATGTTTCCACCCGGCGATCCCGGGCTGCCACCGGGGTCGGCGACCCTTGTTGGAGTGATGGTAGGAGTCGGGAGATTCACGGAAGGAACGAATGTCGCAGGGATTCTGATTGTCTTGTCAGGGTCCGCCATTAGAAACAACCCCCTCTTAAATACATGCAAGAACGAAAGCTGCTGAAAGCTTACCCATGTTTTCTCTCAGTCCCATGACAACTCGCTCACAAAATGATAACAGGACGATAACAAGATCCCAGGAATGATGAACTTCCCGGACAAGTTTTGATTCGAGCGGCCTTCGTCAGCAGCTATCCATAGAGATCAGATCTCTTGGCCCTTCAAACTCGATAACTGGAGGTAGTCCGGAAGCCTGCAAGGGGACGACTACTCCTCCATAGTCGAGATATCCCCAGCATCCTGTCCGAGGTCCCAGGCTTTGAGGACCCTGCGCATGATTTTTCCGCTTCTTGTCTTGGGGATGCGGTCGCGAAACTCGAGCTCTCTGGGGGCGGCATGGACGGCGAGGTTCTCTTTGACGTACTGGATGATCTCCTGTTTCAGGGAATCGGAGGGTTGGTAGCCGTTTCTCAACGTCACAAATGCCTTGATGATCTGGCCGCGGATGGGGTCCGGCTTTCCGATGACCCCTGCCTCAGCTACAGCCTCGTGCTGCACCAGTGCGCTTTCCACCTCAAAGGGGCCGACTCTCTCCCCTGCTGTTTTGATGACATCATCCGCCCTTCCGGCGTACCAGATGAAACCGTCTTCGTCCTTGTATGCCGAGTCTCCGGTCACGTACCATCCGGGAATGCGGAAATACTCTTTGTACCGCTCCTCGTTTTTCCAGATGGAGTGCATCATGGAGGGCCAACCGGGCTTCACGACCAGATGTCCCATCTGATATGGGGGAAGCTCGTTTCCCTCTTCATCCGCCACTGAAGCATACGTTCCTGGAAAGGGCTTCCCTGTGGCGCCGATCTTGAATGGGGCGCAGCGGTAATTGCAGATGAGTTGCATCCCTGTCTCAGTCATCCACCATGTCTCGTGAGGGGGGAGGCCGGTGATCTTCATGACCCATCGGAGGGCCTCGGGATTCAGGGGCTCTCCCACTGTGCATATGTGCCGAAGGCTCGATAGATTGAACTGCTTTGGAATCAGGTTCCCGGCGGCCATCAAAAGTCTGTACGCAGTGGGGGCGCTGTACCACATAGTCACCCTGTATTTCTCGATGGTCCGGTACCATCGGGTTGCCTCGAATCTCCCCCCCAGAACCACGGAGCTGATACCCAGGGTCCAGGGGCCGTAAATGCCGTAGGATGTCCCGGTTACCCAGCCGGGATCTGCCGTGCACCAGTATACGTCATCTTCACGGAGGTCCAGGGCCCATTTGGCAGTCTGATAATGGCCCACCATGGCGTATTGACGATGGAGGGCCCCCTTCGATTTTCCCGTGGAGCCAGATGTGTAGTGGATGATGAGCCCGTCATCGCCGGTGAGCCATTCGGGCTCAAGCTGGTCTTCCGCTTTCGCCATCTCCTCTTCATAGCTGACTTCCAGCCTTTCACTGGCGGTATACTGAGCACCACTGTCACCCAGGGTGACGGCAGCCTCGTCCAGGTCGGTCAAGCCGGAGTGTTTCTCCGCACCCACCAGAATCAAGACCTTGAGAGCAGGGAGATCCTTTGTGGGAATTCGAAGGCGCAAAGCCGGAGTAGTGACAATGGCAACGGTCTCGCTGTCCTCCAGTCGGTCGCGAATGGCCTGCTCCATGAAGGCTTCAAAGAGAGGAACAGGTATGGCGCCGATTCGATTGATGCCCAGAACACTGACATAAAGCTCGGGAGTGCGGGGCAAAAGAGTCGCGACCCGATCTCCCTTCCGGATTCCGAGCTTTTTCAGAACATTTCCGAACCTGGAAGTGAGAATTCTCAGGTCCTGAAACGTATATTTCTCATCTCTCCCGTCGTCGGTATAGTAAAGGGCTACCTTGTTTTTTCTCCACGTGACCGCATGACGATCCACCGCCTCATGGACAATGTTGACCTTTCCGGTCCTGTGCCAGTCGAATTCCTTCTCCGCATCGGCCCAGGAGAAGCTTCGGTACGCCTCTTCGTAGTCG
>JACPDT010000099.1 GCA_016183865.1 Armatimonadota bacterium
ACGTCTTTTCCGTAAATGGAGAGCGTAGTTTCTTGCCACGGGAAGGTCGGAGGAAGAGAATGTATATTTCTACCTATCTCATCGGCAGGCGGGACATCTGCTTCATGGCGGGTAAATCAAAAATGGCGAAACTCTAGATTATACCCCTCCGCACATGATCTGGAAAGTTCTGCGAAAGAATGCGTTCCAGTTGCCGGTTTTCGTATGGCAGCGCAGGTGAAGGAAGCCTTCGGCGTTTTCTTTGAGCCAGAACATGCCGGCGCCCTTGAGTCTCAGGTTGACCACACGGCGGATGGCGCTTTCGACGGAGCCTGAGCCGATGGGTATGTGCCGTGCGATGAAATCCGCGTAGTTGATGTGCGCCTTGTTTTTGGCGAAGTAATTGAACTCGGAGCGGAGTTTTTTATTGCGTGTTTTTTCGACGGCGCGGGAGAGTTCGGTGAGGAAGTCGTCAGGGGAGGCCTCTTTCAAAAAAGTCTTCATTTTGTTGAACCAGCGTTTTTTCTGTTTGCCGCTGCGCCCTGACAGAAGGTCGGCGATGACGGCTAGATGGCCGACGGCGTGACAGAAGTTCTTTTGCGCCGCCGATGCCGAGACGGTGGAGTTCCGCGGCGAGAAGGTCGAGCGTTTTCTCCGGCCCGGAGATGGTTCCATCACAGAAGTGCGGAGAGCCTTTCAGTCTTTTTCCCTCTTCGTCCAGTGAATAGATGGTGAACAGTTTGGGTTCGCGCCAATTGGCGTTGAAGCCGCGGCGTTTGGCATCGTCGGGGATTCGTCCGTTCTTCGGGGTGCGGATGTTGATGCGGCCGCCGTCGAGGCACACGGCGACGTGCGCGTCTTTAAGCGCCGGCGCCTGCGCCGCCGCGCCGTTGTGATAATCATCGAGGTCTTTGCCGCGGATTTCAAGAGCGGTTGCGGCGAACTTTTCGCTGACGGCCCGAGCTCGCTTGGGACTGATGTCAATCCCCCGGCGTTTCAAAGAATCCGAGGCTTCATCGAAGGTGTTGTTCAGCGCGCTCAGGGTGACATCTTCGCAGAGGGCGGGCGTGACACCGTGGATGACGCCGACGTTTTCAAGCGCGGGGTAGACGCCTGCGCCGCCCTTGCCCCTGCGGCCTAGTTTTCTCTTGCGACCCCGCTTCTTTCCACGCACCGGGAGCATGTAGGGAGTCTCCACACTCACCGTGCGTCCGCCCATCAACTGGACTTCGGTTCGCTGCGCCCGGCTCTGGACGGTGAACCCCCTTTTTTGTAGTTCTCCGCCGCCTTCTCTTTCTTGTCGGGGCTGGTGGAGATTCGGCGCACGACATCCTCGAAGATCGCGTCCGCCAGGCGTGTGGTCTGGACATGAAGCCCTTTCTCGGATTCCAGCATGGTGAGTGAATTGGGCTGCTCCAGAACCTTCGAGATTTAATCCACGATCCTGTCGGCCTGCTCCTCAAGTTTGCGCCGCACCATTTCGCGCAGCGCTTCCCGGTCATTTTTCATCGGCGACTCCTCCTTTGATGATCTCGATGTTCAGCCTGCTGATTTAGTCAAGAAGCGACACAGCGTTGCGATAAGCCCTCACGCCGCGCCGGAATGCCGCCTCCTGTTCAGGGGAGAACGTAGACAATGGTATGGTAATGAGGGGGCGCACTTGGGACAGCCCATTTCGCTTTGCATACATATTATTTATCGGACGAGACGGGGGCTTACTTAGGTCTATGAGAATGGCTGTGAACGGTTAGCTTTTACGGTTCTTTCGTGGGGATTTCCGTTGAAACTTCGTTGGTCGAATTACCAGCTTTTGGGGATTACGCCCGTCTTGATTCTAAGAGGAGCTGTCTTCCGACAAAGCACGCCGAATTTCGTAGGCGATCCAATGCAGAGTATCCAGATTGTTTCGGGGGAAATAGGTGCGGCAGGAGATGATCCGCTTGTCTGAGATGATCTGGAGAGTTTCGGCCCAATGTTTGTGGTGAACTCCAACCTCCTCCACTTCCTCCGGCGGGATCGAAAGAACGGCAACAGGCAGACCCCACAGGGACTCGGAAAATTGAACTTCCTTCTTCGAGATAGTGATCGTGTTTCTCCAACCCAGAACCATCAGGATGGCCACGATAGGAAAGGCGATGGTAAAGCCCTTTAAGATCGGATAGCCTTTCTGCCACCACGGGAGGAGTTGTCCCGCTGCCCCTTCCGCCTCACGGACGAGAAACGGCATGGATGAAAGAAAAACGAGAAAAGCGAGGGTTGTAAGGAGCACCTGGGCAATCACGGGGAAAGTCGCTGCGCCCCAGGAGAGGCTTTCCTCGCTGCCGGTCCGAGACACTCGCACACCGGGATACTCAGGAGGCATGCCTTTGCCGAGGAGGGCCGGATGAGCCTTGACGCGCCGGGCCAGGGGAAAATCCAGCTCTTCCCATGAGAAGACGATGGGTTCCCCTTCGAAAGCACGGTCTTCAAGGGGGATTTTCAACGCCTTTGAGAGTCGCTCCGCCAGGGAGCGAACAGCCATCTGGGTAGTATCCTGAAATACGGAAACCGATCTCCCCGATCCCTCCCTGTCCAGGAGGAGCGATACTTTCCACACATCACCGTGGAGTATCCCCTTCTCCTCTTCCGCCTCCAGGACCACTCTGGTCGCGCCCGATGCAGGGATACGTCTCGTCTCTTTGAGGAAGCGCTTCACTGTAACTTCGTTGGGGGTGATCAAGACCATGTGGTGCTGAGTGGAATACCAGATCAGAAAGACCAGAAGAGCGGGAAACACGAACAGGGGAAGATAGATCCGGTAAAAGCCCTCACTTTCCGCGAATATGAGCGGGAAAAGGGCCATGGTGAGAACAAACAGGAGAACTGTGATCCCAAGCAGGACACCAGCCCCCTGCACGTCTCTGGCTGGGATGCGTATAAGCGATGTGTCAGGGGAGCTTTTTTCCATGGCAGACCGGGCCGCGCCCTTTCCTCGTCACCCTTCTGCCTGTTCTCCTGCCTGTAATAGATCTTGGCGAGAAGGTAGTGGACGGAAGGGTCATCAGGTCTCAGTGCGGCCAGCTTCTGCTGCAAGGCGAGAGCCTCTTCGTAAATCTCATTGTCCAGGTAAAGGAGGACAAGCTCCGCTGTTGCCGCCACATCTCCGGCATTGACCGCTTTTCCATACCGAGAGCGGGCCTCCGCAAGCTGTCTTACCGTTTCTTCACTGCGGGCGAGACGGAAAGCGCCCCTTGCGATCTCCTTGTCAATATTGGAAAGGCTCGGGACGACTCGCCAATAATACAGGCCGCCCCATCTCAACGGAGGCGCATCCTGGGGATAGACGAACCGGTCCCCCTCGACCCATCCGTGCCAGAGAAAA
This sequence comes from Armatimonadota bacterium, assembly GCA_016183865.1. GTDB lineage: Bacteria > Vulcanimicrobiota > JACPDT01 > JACPDT01 > JACPDT01 > JACPDT01. The sequence continues at coordinate 3,341 of JACPDT010000099.1, forward strand.
AAACCGGCAAGAGCATTGTCGGGAAAGGGCCCCTCATAAAGAAGAAAAAGGGTCTGGCCTTCCGGACCTTTCCAGGAAAAAGAGGGGCTTAATGTATACAGCGTCTCCACTTCCGGTCCCCTGCGCACCAAAACCGTCCCCAGGCGGTCGCCGATACAATGCTTGTCCCTGGGCGCCGACAACCTCACAAGCCCGCGTCCTCTATAAATCCTGGGCCCATCCGATCTGCACCCTTCCGGAAAAAGAACCACCTGGCCTTTCCCCACCGCCCTTTCCCGATGACCATCTTTCAGATACTTGACTACGACTTCCCCCCCCTCACCCAGTGAAAGGCGGTCACCCATGTACAGAAGCCTCATGAGGCTCGCCTTCTTACATGTGGGCGCTCCGATCTTCGGGCAGAGATCCACGGAGCCTGAGTAAGACAAGAGGACAGCAGTCGGCATCTCCTCGGAAGGCCCTCCCCCAGCCCCTCCCATAAGGGGAGGGGAGATCAAGGAAGAATCCGACACGCCCGCACCGGGCCATCCCAGAAGACATGCCAATATGAGAATCCATAGTAATCTGCGCAATCCCATTCTCCTTTCTCGTCGGCAGCCTGCACAACTGTTCAAAATACGCGCAGGGGGGCGGACGTACCGTACATCGCTCGGCTTGGGCTGCTACTGCTCAACGAACTTGTACGTATCGTCGTTGCCCGCGTGTTCTTTCACTTTCTCCTTTTCCTGCTTGAACAAGATATGTTCCCCCAGCTTATTGTATGCAATGGCAAGAAGGTAGTGAACGGCGGGGTCCTCGGGACGCAAAGCCTCCAGCTCCTTGAGAGGCGGCAATGCTTCATTGTAACACTCGTTGTCCATGAAAAGAGTGACCATTTCGGTGAGGGAATCAATATCGTGAGCCTTAATCGCATTCGCTACGCGGTCCCTGACCAGAGTTAGCTGGCGAGCCACAGCCAGGTTCTTCGCGGTGCGGAATTCTTCGCTCTTGATCACTTCATCAGGCCGCATGGGGACGGGAAGAACCTTCCAGTAGTATCGCTGTCCCCATTCCAGGGGAGGCGCTTCCTTTGGATAAACATACGCGTTTCCAGTGATGCGCTTTTTCCAGATAAGGGTCTCCTGTGCGCCGAAGATAAAGGGTCCCTGAAAGAGGCTGAGCAAGACCTCGCCACCCTCCCCCTTCCAGGAGAAGCTCGGATTCAAAGTGGCTGCAAGCATTAGCTCTTTCCCTCCGTCGCGCTCCAGTCTGGTCCCAAGCTGGTCTCCGACACTTTGCTTGTCTCGCAACGCCGTAAGCTTCACAAGACCTTCACCTTTCTGGAGGGTCGGCCCTTTTGACTTGCAACCCTGGGCGGTAATCGTGACTTCTCCCTTGCCTTTGGCCTTTTCCCTCCGACCGTCGGAGAGAAACTTGACGGTAACCTCGGCTGTGTCGGCCAGCAGAAGCCGATCCCCTGCATAAAGAAGCCGCATGAGGCTGGCCTTCTTGCGGGATTGAGGCGTTGCCTTCGAGTGCAATTCCACAGATCCGGAGAGGGACAGGATGACGGCCAGTGACGACTCCTCCGCACGCAAAGGGCTCAATCCGCAGGCCATAAAGAAAAGCAGTATAGAGGCCCAAGCAGTTCTACAAATACGTGTATTCATGCTCCAATTCTCCTTTCAAGCCAAGTAATTCCAGAATCTTTACATCCTGAATTTTTCCTTTCACATGGGTTTCACCTATGGAGAGCACTTCCACGGAATCGGTCACCTCCAGGAATGTCGCTTCACTGATCAGGATGGAGGTTCCGAACTCCTTGTTGAGTCCCTCGATTCGTGAGGCAAGATTCACCGTGTCTCCGATGGCGGTGTACTCCATGCGTTTTCCGGACCCCACGTTTCCGATCACAGCCACTCCTGTATGGATTCCTATTCCGATCCGAATCGGCGCCTTCCTTTCCTTGGACCATTTCCTGTTCAGCTCCTCCAGTCTCAGGAGCATTTCGAGCGCGGCTTGAATAGCCCTGAAGGCATGGTCTTTCTGCGGTGCAGGTGCGCCCCAAAAGGCCATGATTCCATCTCCAATAAACTTGTTGAGTGTTCCTTCATAGCGAAAGATCACATCCACCATTTCCGAGAGGTATTCGTTCAGGAAGGAGATCGCCTCTTGTGGATGCATATTCTCAGACATGGTTGTGAAATTCCGGATATCTGAAAACAAAACCGTCACGTGAAGGCTCTCCCCGCCCAACTGCGTCCCTTTTGGATCATCGAGCAGCTCCTTTGCCACCGATTCGCAGACATACCCGCTGAAAAGACGCCTGATCCGCCGTTTGTCTCTGTCTGAAACCACATAACGGTAAGCATACATTGCGACACAGGTGAGAGCGATCCCAAGGGAGGGGCCTGCAAGGGGGATAAAGCGACCGTGGTAGTTAAAGGCATAAAGAGATACGAGAAAATAGGCCAGAGCGAGGCATGCCGAATACAAAAAGCCCAGAATGGAGGGACTTGCGGCACAGATGAGACTTGTGAGGATGGAGAGCAGGAGGACAAGACCCGCCCTCTCCAGGTTGCCGCTTTCCGAGAGAAAGCGACCTGTCAGCAAGGTATTCAAATTGTGTCCATGCACTTCCACTCCGTGAACGGAGCCCTCTGTGCGGCCACGCTCTTTCCCGAACAACCTGAAATCGAAAGGGGTCGGCTCTGTGTCGTTTCCGAAAGACATGTCCCCGATCAAGACAATCTTCCCTCTTACATTTCGTTCGAACCAGGCCAGGTCGCCCTTTTGAGCGCGACGAAGGGCATCGCCGAAAGAAAGAGTGGGGAAGGTGAGAGGTCCCCCTGCATAGTTGATGAGCATCTCACCATCGGGGGCGAAAATCTCCCGGCGTCCCAGGAACCAGCGCCCCTTCTTCTCCAGTACCTGCTCTCCCGTGGCCCTGACAGCCAGGGACAGGAAAAAGGCATCAAACCGCTCTTTCTCTTTTCTCTCCTGCGCTGCAAAGCCCGTAAGATACAAAGCTTGTCTCCTGATGATCCCGTCCGGATCAGCGTGGACATTTACCAGGCCGGCGCCGTGTTCCCGCGCATCCACAGCGGCCCAAATCTGAGGAGCAGGCTTTCGCAAGACCTGACTCCTGCTGTCCACGTAAGCCCCAAGGACGATATTCCCGTTCCATTTGAAGATCTCTTGCGCAAGGATCTGGTCGTCATCGGGCACGAAATCTTCCGCATCTTCAGGAAGACGCGAGCCCGGCACATTTTTCCTGATATTGTCCAATGCTTCCTGAATCCTGAGCCGGAGCCAGGGACCGGGCGAAGTTTCCTGGATGACATCGAGGCCCACGGCCACAACCCCGGCTTCCCGCATGGATTTAAGGACTGCGGCATAATGGCGGCTCCAGAGAATCGTGGGTTCTCCAAGGTCCCTATAGGTTAACTGCTCGAAGGTGTCATTGTCAATCCCCACAATCACAATTCTGGGATCGAGCAACACTTTACGTGTGGAATCGCGAATCAAGTATCGCAAGTCCATTGACGAGAGCTCCAATCCCTCCAGGAGGGGATGAGAAGCAAAAGGCAGCGAGCATGAAAGAAACACTATCAGCGCCGCACAGGAAAGCCCGATCACAAGAGCCCTTGGGAATTCTTTCATGATAAAAGTATATCCTCCGCAGATTCTCATCCTGGAATTCTGGCCACTGTAGGGATTTCCTCCGCAAGGAGAGAAGTTGTCATGGGCTGCAGGAAAAGGCAGGGGAGCAAACATGAAATCAACGACGATTCTTCGCCAGGCGATGGTGGACCAGATGGTGAGAGAGGGCAAGATCACAAAACCCTGGATTGAGCACGCCTTCCGGGCAGTTCCCAGAGATCTTTTCCTGCCGGATTTTCCCCCTGATCGTGTTTACAAGGACGAAGCCATTGTAACGAAGTGGGAAAAAGGGAAACCCATCAGCTCCTCATCCCAGCCGTCCTGTATGGCGGAAATGTTGGAGAAGCTGGACCTGGGCGAGGGCCTTCGGATTTTGGAGATCGGAACCGGAACAGGCTACAACGCCGCCCTTCTGGCCTTGCTCGTAAATGCCCCTCCCCAGATCTTCTCGGTAGATATTGATTGTGACCTGGCATAGTAGTGACGACCGCTGCAGAAGATATCCCTGTCTCCTGGTTCCGGCAGCTTCGTGACGGCGGCCTTCTCCTTCTCCCCTTTCATCTGGGGAGCAATCCCTGGCAATATCTCCTGAAACTGAAACGGCAGGGCAACTGCCTGGACAGCGAATGGATCGGGCAGGTCGGATTCATCGGCATGAAAGGAATGGCCGGTGTCCATGAAAAGGCGGTGGCCCTTGATGATCGCCTGGAGCGCCTTTCCGATGAAGAGGACGCGAAGGCGGATCTGGTGCTCTGGATGGACGCCTCCGACCAGCCGAAGCTGAATCTCATCAGACAGGCAATAAGAGGAAAGGAGCCCCGGGTCAGCCGGATTGTGAACGCTCCCACCCATTTTCATGAATGGGCAGGCTTTCGATTGTTCCTTTTTCTGGAATCGGGCGAAGACATGTTCCTGGCCGATTCCATGAAGCCGACCAGCCGCCAATTCCTGGGCCTCATCGCCCCTGACGAATCCTGCGCATTGCTCTCAAATAACGTGCTTTCCTGGGGAAGCAACAGGGCTCTGGAGATTCTGGATGCGCAGGTGGACAGGTGGGATGCCCTGGGGAGACCTGTTCTTTCCGATTTCTCCCTTCGCTTCTTCCCGAAAGAGTTGCTGGACAGGGAAACTTTCCACCTCGGGCAGATTAACAAGGGATGGTTGGTTTCTATGGGAAGTCATCTAGTCCGCTTTTCCCTGTAGGAGGTCCGTGAAATGATGCTCAAGTCGCTGCACAATCTTCTCGCTCTGCTCCTCGTCTTTTTTCTCTTGCTTTTCCAGCCGGCCTCCGCCCGGGAGGCAGTCTGGATTCCGATCCTGCACACGAATGATGTCCTTGGACATCTGACGGGCCCTGAGTTTACCAATGTCTCCGGAGGCGGGCTTGCGCGGATCGCGTCGGTCCTGCCGGAAGCCCGGGAGGACAACCCGAACACCCTCCTCCTGGATGCGGGCAACAGTCTGGCAGGGACGGCTCTTCTGAACTGCACGGGCGGCAGGCCGGCGATCGCG
>JACPDT010000117.1 GCA_016183865.1 Armatimonadota bacterium
GATCGGCTCCGGCGGCCTTGGGTCCCCACTCGCTCTTTACCTTGCAGCGGCAGGGGTGGGACGCCTGGGGATTGTGGATTTCGACACAGTGGATTTCACGAATCTTCAAAGACAGATCATTCATTCCACCGAAAGTGTCGGCCGCTCAAAGATCGAATCGGCGAAGACTCGAATCGCGGAAATCAATCCCAATGTCCAGGTAGATGCCTATGAGGCCAGGCTTGCATCGGAAAACGCCCTGGAGTTGTTCGCTCCTTATGATATTGTTGTGGATGGAACGGACAATTTTCCCACCCGATATTTGGTCAATGATGCCTGCGTACTTTCAGGCAAGCCGAATGTCTATGGCTCCATTTTCCGTTTTGAAGGACAGGCAACGGTCTTTTACGCGAAAGAGGGGCCCTGCTATCGTTGCCTCTATCCGGAGCCGCCCCCTCCCGGGCTTGTTCCCAGTTGCGCGGAGGGGGGAGTCCTGGGTGTTTTGCCCGGAGTGATCGGAGTCATACAGGCCATCGAAACAGTGAAGCTCATTCTCGGCAAGGGTGATTCCCTGATCGGGCGATTGCTCCTTTTTGATGCATTGAAAATGAAGTTCAGGGAATTGAGGCTGCGCAAAAACCCGAATTGCTCCATTTGCGGTGAGAACCCTGTAATCAGGGGATTGATTGATTATGATGAATTTTGCGGAATTTCCCGTGAATCCGAGGAAACCACCTCAGATGTGGTCGAATTTCAGATCACTCCTTTGCAACTCAAGGCAAAAATGGACAGGGGAGAGCATCCGGTCGTCATAGATGTCCGGGAGCCGCACGAGTACGCCATTTGTAAGCTGCCCGGCTCCAGGCTGATTCCGTTGCATACTTTGCCTGAGCATCTTCACGAGTTTTCCACCGCAGATGAGATCGTTGTCCACTGCAGGAGCGGAGGCAGATCTGCCAAGGCTGTAGAGCTCCTGCGGCAGGCAGGGCATCGAAAGGTGAAGAACCTGGCGGGCGGGATTTTGCGCTGGTCTGATGAAGTGGATCCCACGGTGACAAAATACTAACACTACAGCGCCATTTTGCCGCTTCGGGGTCCTGCCACCTGCGCCAGCCCACGGTGCTCGCAAACTCCTATCCCCCAGTGGGGCCCAGTTTGCTCCGCGCCTTAGGGCGCCCAGGCTCCGGCGTCACCCCTCCGCTTACATTTGGCGTTGTAGGACTAAATCAACAATTTGGCCACGAATTTTCACGAATGGTCACGAATATTGATGCGTGTGCATTCGTGTGCTTTCGTGGCTATGATTCTCCTCACTCTGCCCCTTCTTTTACGTACTCGACGATCCCATCGGAAACGGCCTGAGCCAGCCTTTGGCGGAAATCCGAGCTCAAGAGACGCGCCTTGTCCCTTCCGTTTGTCAGAAAGCCCATTTCCACCAGCACGGCGGGCATGGGAGAGTGGCGGACCACATAGAAGCGATTTCGCATGAGACCCTTGTCCGCGAGGCCGAGGTCGCTGCCTACATTTCTCTGGATGGCCTGGGCGAGTGCAACATCGTTTTCCTTGTACCAGTGCGTGGATACTCCGTTGGGCGCGGCGCTGGTGGAGGCATTTATGTGAAGGCTGATGAAGGCGTAAGCGCTTGTCTCAAGACCCACATCCACCCTTGCCTGCAATTCCTCTTTTGCAGGAGACCCCGCGTAGGTGACATCCCTGTCCGTTTCTCTTGTCATGACAACCTTCCAGCCCTTCAGTCTGGTCTGCAACAGTTTCCTGACACGAAAAGCGATGTCCAATGTCAGGTCTTTTTCCAGCGTCCCTGTCTGACGGCAGATGCAACCCGTATCCGAGCCTCCATGGCCCGGATCAAGGACAATGACCTTGTTTCTGTCGGAGAACCCGGCATTCATCGGGCCAGTGCTGCCCTTTCCCTGTCCCACGGCGATGAGCGGATCCACTCTTCCGGGAAGAATGGTGGCCAGGATCTTGTGCACTCCGTTCGATGATGTCTTCACTGTAAAGTCAAAGGAGTCCCTGAGATCAAGCACAATCCGCACAACGGGGTAGGGATCTTTTTGGAATTGAGCCACCCGCATCTCCGAAAGGAGAGAGCTCTCCTGGGGTACGGCCTTTTTGGGGAAATCGAGAAGGGCGTTTGGGATATCAATAAAGATGCGGCAGTCCGGCGCCTTGAGACGATGCCACTCATAAGAAATCGCGCCATCCCCTTCAATGGTTACCTGAACGCCGTCCTTTGCCTCCTCCACATTGACTGCCGTGATATGGCGATAGGACGGTGTCTCAGCGGGAGTTTCCACAGGATCAGGAGCGGCGCCTGAGGCGGGGTCCCCTTTCAGCTCCATGACGATTTCCTTCGTATTAAGCCTGGGAGGGAACTCCACACCCCCCTCCTGGGCAAAGACAACGACGATTCGCGTTACATCAGGCTCTCTCTTGAATTGATCCACATGAATCTCGTCAATGAACCCATCCTGGACAGGGATGCGCTTCTCCGCGATTCCAAGAGAGGTGCCGGGAACATCCACCACAACTCTGTATGGAGGATCTTTCAGCATGAAGGTGGTATAGGAAACAGGCGCGGAAGCGCCGATGACAACCTTTCGCTTGCCTTCCTCGGAAACATATTGAATTCTTCGAATGGTGGGATATATGTTGAGTATCTGTCCACCCCGTTCTTTACGGACCCTCGCATCAAGAAGGAATGCGAGAGTTTCAAGAGGGATATAGGGATGGCCGTTCAAGAGAAGGGGGGCGACCGGGATCTCAACAGGCGAGCCGTTCATGGTCCCCTGGCGACTGTCAATGCCGAGGACGTAGCGCTTCCTGGGCAGGGAGAAGTAGAGTCGGAGCGAGCTTTCGTCCCACGATAACGACGCATCAAAGGTGGAAAGAATCCTCTGAGTTCCCGGATCCTGAGCCGGAATATGGATGGTGTCACCCGACTCCACCAGATCCCTGGCAAGGGACACCTCCTGTCCTGCAACTGCTATCCTTGGCAGCGGGGAGGCAAATGCGGCCCCCTGGTCGGTAGTGAAAGCACTTTCCTTGTTGACGAGGCTGGGGCGCATAAGGGGGGTGGAGAGATCGAGGTCCCCGAGCTTTCCCGGGCTTCCCCCTTCTTCTTTTACCACAATTCTTCCGATCCCAGGTTGTTCCGTCAAGGTCATCAACAGGGCTCTGATCGGCAGGTCCTGATCGGAAGGCATCCGGCGAAGGGCCTCCACGCTTCCGGCCGCAAGGGAAACGATTGCCTCCCCCCCCGACTGTTCCACCCTGGTCACTGAAACTCCGGGGGGAGCGACTCTGTCGAGAAGCTGGGGGAGGGGAGAATCACCGAAAAGAAACTGAGCGATTCCGCGCAGATTTGCTGTCCTCTTGTCCAACTGGAGGGAAAGAGGCGCCAGAAATCGTGTGCCTCTTGCGGGAAAGTAAAATACCACAGGACTTGTGTTCTTCGTGGTCCGCTCCGGGTAGATGATATTAATGTGAGGCTCTCTGTCATAGGGCTCTTCATCCAGATCCTCATGACCCTGCCTCAGCACGGTTAGGGGCTTTCCTTCGACCTGAAATGCGACGCGTGAGATTTCGGGGAATTCCGTGAGAGTCCACACAACGGACCGAATCATCAACGACTCGGCGGTGGAACCTCCTTCGAATCCCCTCTCCAGCTCCTTGCTGAAACTTACAACGGCAAGGCCCTTCTCCACTTTGAGGTCCAGGAGTCGGGTTTCGGGGGGGAGCAGCCTCAGCAGGCCTCCGCCGGATTTGGGACCGCGCAGAAGCTCGGTTATCGCATTTGCGGGGAGATTCTGAGCCTGAGGGATTTGGCGGCTGACAGGGAGAAGGAGCCGCCCGTTCGAATCCGAGAAGTACAGAGTCACGGACGTGGAAGGCTTGCGCGCACAGTGTGCCAGCAGGAGTCCCACTGTGATCATGAGCACGAGAAAGGCGCGAAGCCGAAGTCTGCTAATGTTGTTCAAAGGTTTCTCGGAGCCTCCTTTTTTGGATGTACTGCTGCTACTATAGTAATCGCCAAAAGTATCGCCATGTATCCGACCGTTGCTACGGGGTCCTGCCGCCTGCGCCAGCCCACGCGGGGCACCCGCTTGCGGGTCGGCATAACTCCCATCCCCCAGTCGGGGTACCCGCGCGAAGCGTGGGTCGCAGTTTGCTCCGCGCCTTAGGGCGCCCCGACCCACCCTTCGGGCGGGTGCCCCGCGGCGTCACCCCTCCGCAACTGGACTTGGCGATGATGGCAAAACTTTCAGGGATGACTATAGTTTCGTGGAGGACGTTCATCGGGCGCCTGCCCGCAGAGTGAAACGGCTGACTCGTGATGGTTTCAGAGATCGAGGTTCTGATGTGCTCATTGCAAAGCCATAAAACCGGAACGCCACGGAAAAATTTCACTGTTATTATAACACAGATTTTTGTGCTTGGGAAGGGGTTTGCATCATTTTTCGTACAGGAAGTTGACGCCAGGCTCGCGAAATCTGAACTATATGCGTACTGCCGGGACATTGCTTCTGGAGGATGGAAAACAGTGGGTAGGGGAATGTTTTGGCGATACTCACGAATCCGTCGGTGAGATTGTTTTCAACACTTCCATCACAGGCTATGAGGAGATCCTGACAGACCCATCTTATTCAGGACAAATTGTAACATTCTCGTATCCACATATAGGAAACTATGGAATAACATTGGAAGACGTGGAATCGGCGAAAATCCACGTTAACGCTCTTGTGATCAAATCTCTTTCCCCTGTTGCAGCAAGCTGGAGGCATTCGTGCAATCTGGAAGGTTTCCTCCGGATGCACGGCATTGTCGGGTTGTGCGGAGTGGATACAAGGGGCCTCATCAAGCATATTCGCTCTTTTGGGGCGATGGGTGCCGCGATTTTCCCTGGGGAAGTCACTCCGGAAAGGATGAAGACCCTTCTTGAGCTTCCAGGAATGCAGGGAACTTCTCTCCTGCGGGGGGTGACAACCGATAAGATCCTCCACATCAGGCGTGACGGTCCTCGTGTCCTGGTTTACGACTTCGGCTGCAAGGGCGGGATACTGAGGGAATTGTTTCGGCGCGGCTTTGATCTTGTCGTGGTCCCCGCGGATACGGGAAGCTCCGCTGCCCTTGCGTACAAGCCACAGGGAGTGGTGTTCTCCAACGGCCCAGGGGATCCCGCGGCTTCCGAAGCGGTCATTCGAACTGTCCGCGAGCTTGCGGCGACGGGGCTCCCCACGCTTGGCATCTGTCTTGGCCATCAACTCCTCGCACTGGCCTTCGGCGCCCGAACGTACAAGCTCAAGTTCGGACATCGGGGCGGGAATCACCCCGTTATGCGACTGAATACTGCCCGGGTGGAGATTACCGCGCAAAATCACGGTTTTGTCGTGGACAAGGAGACCCTTCCATCCTGCCTCGAAGTGACTCACATTAATCTCTATGACAAGACCGTGGAGGGAATTCGCCACAGGGAGCTCCCTGTTTTTGCCGTCCAGTATCATCCCGAATCCTGCCCGGGCCCACGGGATTCTTTGTATCTTTTTGACGCCTTTGCGGAGCTGGTGAGAGGAGGTGAAGCTTGCCCAAGCGCAACGACATCCACAAGATTCTCGTGATTGGCTCCGGCCCAATTGTGATCGGGCAGGCTTGTGAGTTTGACTATTCCGGCACCCAGGCCGTGAAAGCCCTCAAGGACGAGGGCTTTCACGTCATTCTTGTAAACTCCAACCCTGCCACGATCATGACAGACCTGGATGTGGCAAACGAGACCTTCCTGGAGCCCCTCACTTCCGAGGTAGTCGCCCAGATCATTGAGAAAACGCGGCCTGATGCCCTTTTGCCGACCATGGGCGGTCAGACGGCGCTTAATATCGCCGTGGAGCTGTCTCGCACGGGAGTCCTTGAGAAATACGGTGTAGAGTTGCTGGGGGCTGATCTGGCTGCCATCGAAAAAGCGGAGGATCGGGGAAAATTCCGTGCTGCCGCCTCCCTGATCGGCCTGGCTGTACCCAGATCCGCCCTTGTAGAGAATCTGCAGGAAGCCTCCCACGCGGCCGGAGAGATCGGGTTTCCTTTGATCTTGCGCCCTGCCTTCACCCTCGGCGGGATGGGGGGCGGGTTCGTGATGCGGGAATCGGAGCTTTCCGAGAAAGTGGGGGCCGCACTCAGGGAGAGCCTGATCCATCAGGTGTTGATGGAAGAAAGTCTCTGGGGCTGGAAGGAATATGAGCTTGAGGTCATGCAGGACTCGAGAGGCAATGCGGTGATTGTCTGCTCTATCGAAAACCTGGACCCCATGGGGGTGCACACCGGTGACAGCATTACTGTGGCGCCTGCACAGACTCTGACCGACAGGGAATACCAGACCATGCGCAGGATGGCCTTTGACATCATGAGAGAAATCGGAATCGCCACAGGGGGCGCCAATGTTCAGTTCGCCGTAAACCCCAGGGATGGGAGGATCGTCCTCATTGAGATGAATCCCCGAGTTTCCCGCTCCAGTGCTCTGGCCTCAAAGGCCACCGGTTTCCCCATCGCCAAGATCGCGGCACTTGTCTCCGTCGGTCTGACTCTGGATGAGATTCCCAACGACATCACCCGTCTGACTCCCGCTTCTTTTGAGCCTGTCATTGATTACGTAGTGACCAAGATTCCCCGTTTTGCTGAAGACAAATTCGAGGAGGCGGATCACATCCTGGGAACCTCCATGCAATCCGTGGGAGAAGTCATGGCCATAGGGCGTACTTTTCCCGAGTCCCTTCAGAAGGCTCTCCGTTCTCTGGAGAGGGGCTTTTCCGGGCTGGATGAAAGCCTGCGGAGCCAGTGGGAGGCCGCTGTAGACAAGAAAGCGGCCCTGCGGGTCCCCACGGCGCAGAGGATCTTTTACCTCAAGTACGCACTGGCCGATGGCCGGCCGGAAGAGACGCTGGAGGCGCTATGTGGCGTGGATCGTTGGTTCCTGGCGCAGATTCGGAGACTGGTTCAGATGGAGCAGCGCCTCCGTGAGGCCCGAAATCTTGACGCAAGACTCCTGCGGGAAGCCAAGGAGCTTGGATTCTCGGACAAGCAGATCTGCCTCCTTTGTGATTTGAATGAGGACTATCTGCGAATGAAGCGTCACTCCCTCGATATCAGGCCTGCTTTCCTCGCCGTGGATACTTGTGCAGCGGAGTTCCCCGCATTCACCCCCTATTATTATTCGGCTTATGAGTTATCGGACGATCTGCCCCCTTCCGCGGGGGAGAGTGTTGTGATTCTGGGAAGCGGTCCCAACCGACTCGGGCAGGGGACCGAGCTCGCCGCTTTCGCCTTGAAGGAGCTGGGCCTTGAGGCCGTGATGGTGAACTCAAACCCGGAAACCGTCTCCACCGATTACGACACATCCACCCGCCTCTATTTCGAGCCCTTGACATCGGAGGATATACTGGAGATACTGCATCGAGAGAAGCCTCGGGGCGTGATTCTTCAGCTCGGCGGGCAGACCCCCTTGAAGCTCGCCAGAACTCTCACAAGTGAAGGGATCCGAATCCTGGGCACCTCTTTTGACAGCATAGATCAGGCCGAATCCAGGGAACGGTTTGCCCTGCTGTCCCAGGGCCTGGGACTTCAGACCCCGCCGTTCGGGACTGCGGACACTGTTCAGGAAGCATTGCGGGAGGCGGGCCGTCTGGGTTATCCGGTGCTCGTCCGCCCCTCCTATGTATTGAGCGGTTCCGCCATGCGCATCATCTACGACGAGGAGGCCATGTCCCGCCACGCTCCCTGGGCGTTCTCCGTTTCCGATGGTCGGACCCTCTATGTTGACAAGTTTCTGGAAGATGCACTGGAGATAGATGTGGATGCTCTCTCAGACGGAAAAGAAACGTGGATACTGGGCATAATGGAGCACATCGAAGAGGCGGGAATTCACTCAGGGGACAGCGCCTGCCTGATCCCTCCCCGGTCCCTCCGGACTGAAACTATCTCGCAGATCGAGGAAGATATTGCACTCCTGGCTCGGGAGCTCCGGGTAATCGGCTTCCTGAATGTCCAATTCGCCTTGCGAGGGAATCGCCTGTTTGTTCTGGAGGTAAATCCCCGTGCATCCCGCACGATCCCCTACATATGCAAGGCCCAGGGACTTCCCTTTGTCAAGGCGGCAGTGGCGGTGATGCTAGGCGCTTCTCTCTCCGAGCTGGAAATGAGGGTTCCGGACCGCCCGCCCTTATGCGCGGTCAAGGTTCCTGTTCTTCCCTTCAAGCGATTCGGAGGGGTGGATGCGGTCCTGGGTCCTGAAATGAAGTCAACAGGGGAAGTCATCGGACTGGATGACGATTTCGGCGCCGCATACTGGAAGGCCCTCTCCGCGGCAGGCCAGGCTCTTCCCACACAGGGGGCCGTGTTCCTGTCCGTTAAGGATGAGGACAAGAGAGGAATCGTCCCTGTCGCAAGGAAACTGCTGGACTTCGGTTTCTCCCTTCTGGCGACCCGTGGGACCGCTTTAGTCCTGGAACGATCAGGAATTTCGGTGGTTACGGTGGAGAAAGTTCAAGAGGGGAGCCCAAATGTTGTGGATTACATACAAGGTGGCCGTGTCCAATTGATCATAAACACTCCCAGCGGAGCCGAGCGAAAGCGCGCCGGTTTTTTGATTCGTCGGGCTGCCATCACTCGCGATATCCCGCTGGTTACCACGATAACGGGCGCCCATGCCGTCATTTCCGCCATGGAAGAGCACCGCAGGCGGCCCCTGAAGGTGAGGAGCCTGCAAGAATACCATGGATGCGCCACGGAGACGCAGAAAACACGGAAAGAATGCAAATTGACGCCGGATAGATGATGGAAGAACAGGCTCAGGCGATACCCGAGTTCCCACAGAAGTGCTCCCCCCTCGTAGTGAGCAAGCAGACCCAGGTGGGGGTTGTTTATTACATTGTCAAGAACCCTGCCTTTGAGCGCATTTTCAAGCTGAGGGAAGTTGAGTTCTTCATTCTCCAGCAGATGAATGGCCGCAACTCCCTTTCCGAGATACATCAGCGGGTGATTCGTGAGTTCGCGGATATCGAGATGACCCTTGAGGACATCTCCGATTTCACCGACACCCTCAGGGACAAAGGGCTCCTGGAAGGCCCGGGGCCTGGAGCTTCGGAAGGGCCCCCGTGGTGGAGCAAGGTGCTTTTCTGGCGGAAATCGGTCGTGAACCCGGACAGCCTGCTGGACCGAATGGCGCCCTTCTTTGCCCCCACCTTTGAACGGAGGTTTGTCGTATCCGCCCTGGGGGTCATGTTTTTTTCACTTTACCTGTTTTTCAACCACCGCCAGGAGTACTTTGAGCAAAGCGAATCCATAATCAATGTCTGGGGATTCGTTCTATTCTATGTCCTCCTTGTAGTCACCGGTTTTGTCCACGAGTTCGGGCATGCCATCTGTTGCAAGCATTTTGGCGGGAGGGTCACGGAAATCGGTTTTCTGATCATGTATTTTCAGCCCTGTTTCTATGCCAATGTGAATGACGCATGGCTTTTCCAGGAGAAGTACAAGAAGCTCTGGGTGGGGGTGGCCGGCCTCTATTTTGAGTTCATGTTGGGCGCTGCGGCAATCTTTGTCTGGTTGCTCACTTTTCCCGGGACTTTCCTGCACCACGTTGCTCACATCGTGATCGGCTGTACCGGCTTGTGGTCCCTCTTCAACCTGAATCCTCTCATCAAGCTGGACGGGTATTATCTTCTGAGCGATGCCCTGGAGATTTCCAATCTCAGGGGGAAGTCCTTTGACTACATCCTTTCCCTCTTCAAGAAAAATGTGCTGGGCATTCAAGACGAAACGGCTCTGGAAGAGGCGAAGATACGGTTCCGCAGGGAAGGCTCCGTCCTGGAAAGGAAACCGACAGGTTTTGCGACAAGAGCAAGAAGAGGGTACATACCGGTCGTAAGGAAGGAATACATTTCCCCGAGAGAGAAGAGGATTTACCTGTGGTACGGGGTTCTGGCCTTTGCATACACGGCGTTTTTTCTGACCGCTGCTCTCATCCTGTTCCTGAAGTTCCTTGTACGCCGTTTCCTGGGCCTGGGTTTCATCCTTTTTCTGGCAATTTTTTTCCTGTGGCTGGGCCGCCCGATATCCCAGGCCGTTCCGTATCTTTTCTTCTTGGCGGGAAGGTGGAAGCAATCGAGCATGATCGCTAAGCTGCGCTGGATAGTCGCCGGCATCGTCCTTTTCATCATTCTCGGATCCCTCTTCTTGATCTATTTTCCCCTGGTCGTCCATGGAACGTGCAGAGTGGAGCCGTGGAACAAACAGGTTGTTTCCACCAAGGTCGGAGGCGTACTGGCGGAAGTAAGGGTAAGAGAAGGGGACAAAGTATCGGAGCATTCCGTTATCGGCTCACTGGAGAATGTGGATCTGAGAAACCGTCTCAAAGAGCTCAAGATCGAGGCACAGACACTAAGGGTCAAAGGGGACATCCTGACGAAGGAAAGCGAGCTGCTGAGGACACGGAAGGCTTCAGCCCTGAAGAAGGCGGAAGCGGAATACGAGCAGTCGCGCATCGCTCTCAGAGAGCATGCCGCAGTGGGTCCCCACCATGTGGCGGAACAGGAGCAGAAATTGGCTCAGGCCACGGAGGTGCGCGCCCGGCTTCAGAGGGATCATGACAACTTGATTGCCGGCCGTCACCCTCCCGCCTTCCAGGCCATCTCGGAGCATATTGAGAAGAACAAGGTCGAGAGTTGGGCCGCCCTCCAGAAGTACCAGAGAACCAGTAAGCTTATGGAAGCCGGCGCGGTATCCGCCCAGGCTCTGGAGGAGGCTCGCTCGGCCTACGAGGCTCTGGAGCGTGAGGGGAAGAGCCTGAAAGAGGATTTCCTGGCGAAAAAGAAGGAGTTGGCGGAACATTTGCGGGAAGCCGTTGAGGAGGAGCGTTACTGGGAAGCGCGATATGCTTCCACCTCAAGGGAGAATCTGAGGAGCAAGCCTGCTGCCCTCCGGCAGGACATTCTGACCCGTGAGGCTCAGTATACCCAGGCAAGAAAAGAAGAGGACGAAATCGCCTTGAAGAGCCAGGAGATCCGGCTCAATGAGCTGGCCCTGGAACACGCTACGCATCTCATGGATGCCACAGAGCAGAAACTGAGGGCCACGTATCTGGTTGCCCCCATCTCCGGCACAGTCATCACTCCCAAGGTTCATGAGAGGGTGGGAAAGTACTTCGGGAAAGGGGAGGAGATTTTCTGGATCAGCGACTCTTCCAAGGTTCTTATGGAAGTGGATGTCCAGGAGCGGGACCTCGAGGAGGTGGCAGTGGGAAATCAGGTCAGAGTGAAGGTCGTGGCCCTGCCCGGCGAGCTCTTCTCCGGCAAGGTCCTCCAGATCAGCCCCACCGCGACACAGGAGAAGCTCTTCAGTGTGGTCAGGGTAAAGATCCTTGTTGATAACACAAGCGGCCATCTCCTTTTGGGCATGACAGGCACAGCCAAGCTCGACACCCGAAGGAGAAGCCTCGCATACATCCTGGGAAGAAGAGCCGCCAATTACCTGAGATACAACGTATGGTCGTGGTTCCCGTAGCCCTACCCCAGGTCCCCTCGCTTCTGAGGCCAGTGCAGCTCGAGGATCAGGCTGTCTACAACGCGGCTCAGCGCCGCTACTACGTTTTCATCGAAATGGGTCCCCGCCAGTTTCTCCACCTCCATCAGGGCGACCTGCGGAGGGAGACCTTCCTTGTAAGGTCTTGCCGATACGAGGGCATCGAAGAAATCGGCCACGGCCAGAATCCTTGCTGTGAGGGGAATCTGTTCACCTGAGAGTCCGTCGGGGTAGCCGCGGCCGTCCAGCCGCTCGTGGTGATGGCGCACACAGGAATAGACTTCCTCCCAGAGGCTCTTGAATTTCTCGATGGCTTCAGACCCAAGTATCGTATGGGTCTTGATGATTTCGAACTCTTCGTCAGTGAGGCGTCCTTCCTTGAAGAGGATGCTGTCCTTGATCCCCAGTTTCCCGATATCGTGCAAGGCGGCGCCCAGGCTCAGAGTCTTCCTCTGGCGGGCCATGAGGTTCATTTCGCCGGCGATGGCCAGGGCTATCCTTGAGACCCTGCGCGTATGGCCGGTGGTGAATGTGTCTTTGGCTTCCATCGCGGTCATGAGAGCGGTGATAATGCTTTCAAATGCCTCTTCAAGGTGACGACGAAGCCAGACAAGCTCAAGGTTGATGTAGCTCTGCATGGCCAGCGTGGAAAAGACGGCAAGCTCGGATTCACTTTTTGGGATGAACTGTGTGACCTCAAGGGCTTCTTCGTACTCCGCTCTTGCCTTTTCGTATTCTCCTTCCATTACATAGGATGCGCAGAGATTGAAGTGGCCGAACGCGCTCTCAGGGCTGAGCTCCGTTGTTCGCTTGTATTGTTCTATGGCTTCCCGTGGTCTCCCGAGGCGCGTATAAGCCGCGCCCAATTGATAGTGGGCGAAAGCATCGTTGGGATTGATTCGGATCGCAGCTTCGAAGTGTTTCGCGGCCTTCCAGACCTCCGAATCCTGATCGGGCTCGGCAAAAAGCATTGCCCCTCCTGATGAAGGGCGCATGGCTCTTCTCCGTTGATCCAGCTTCATGTAGGTAAGGCCCATCTGAAAATGAGCCGAGGCGTCATTCGAGTTGATTTCGAGGCATTTGCCGAATGCCCGTTCCGCCAACTGGAGGTCCTCCGTCTCGGTGGAACGGGCGTAGAGAAGACCGAGATTATAACGGGCATAGAAATCCTTCGGATTGATCTCAAGGGAGGCGGTATATGCCTGAATGGCGTCGGAAACTCTGTCCGCCTGGGCGCAGGCACGCCCGAGATGGAAGTAAGTATACGGATCCGGCTTGACGGAAAGCGACTTCTCAAAGGATTCGATGGCCTCATTGGTCTTGCCGAGCCGGAGATAAGTCATGCCAAGGTTGCACGAGGCCTCGGCAAAACGCGGGTTTATCTTCAATGCATCCTGATAATGTTTGACCGATGCATCGAGATTGAACTGCTGCTCATAGGCCACGGCAAGAAGGAAATGGTTCTCATCCGGATTGTGCCCGAGTCGGATCGCGTTCTGGTACGACTCGATGGCGAGTCCCCACTGGTTCTGCCGTGCATAGATCTTTCCCCTGGCACAATGGGCCTTGCCGAATCCCGGGTTTGCGGCGATAGCCCGTTCGTAAGCCCTGAGCGCCTGTATGAGCTTGTCCTGGTCTTGCTGGATCTGACCGATCCAGTAATGGGCATCCGAGGATTTCGGATCAAGCTCTATGCAGCGCTCCAGGTTCCTTATGGCGGAGTCGGGGTTGCCGCTGCGCCAATGGGCCAGACCAAGTCTCAAGAGAGCCTGCTTGAGCGACGGATTGAGCCGTATGCACTCCTCATAAATTTTCAGGGCTGAGGAGATGTCCACGAGGATCTCCTCAGCAAAGGCCTGGTGAAAGAGGGCGATCGGATCGCCAGGGCGATGGGCCACCTGCTTTTCAAATTCCGCCAGAGCTTCCCTGATTCTTGCCCGATAGTCGAAGGGAACGTCATCGGTGTATGTGAAGTGTGCGGTTCGGACAGGACCCCGCTCCAATTGAAGGAACTGTTCCCATTCCTTGACTGCGACATCCGTTTTCCCCAGTTGCGCATACAGAAGCCCTTTATGAAACAATACCTTGGACAGGCGGCTTTGAAGGCGGGCAGCCTTGTCATAGGCTTCCACGGCCCTCGAGAAATCTCCGGCCTCATGATAGGTTAATCCCAACTTGAATTGCGCTTCCACATCATTGGGATTGACACTGACCAGGACGGAATATTTCCTCAGGTATTTTTCCAGATCTTTCATCCGATGACCCCTGGGGTAATTTCGGGGCGCTCCGATTCGTTCCTTCCTTTAGTTCAGGCAACGAGGAGGCAGCTTATGGGGACCCGGACCACGCTCCGAGCCTTTTCGAGGCGGCTCTCCCGGGGGTGATTTCCTTCTTTTGCTTCCAGGATCTCTGCGAGAACCTCCACGATTCCGGGGTCGAATTGGGCGCCGGATCGGTCTCGAATTGCCTCCAGCGCCATCGAGGGGCTGCAGGGGTTGCCGGCTTCCAGTCCGTTCACCAGCCACACAAAGGCGTCCGCCACGGCAAAAATACGGGCATCCAGCGGTATTCCCTCCCCCTCCTGGTGGAGGGGATACCCCTCCCCATTGTACCATTCGTGATGGCTCCTGATCACACAGGCCGCATCCTCTGCGATGGCTAAGAGTCCTACCGGATTCACGTCTATATGGTCTTTCATCTCCATTCGCACCCATGGATCGCAGAACTGCGAAGGGGCGATCCAGATTGAGGCAGGGGGGGTGAAGTGATGAGCCAGCGCCGCCTCCCGAAGATTGTCGCAGGTGCCCGGGGGGAGATCCATTCGGGATGCAATCTCAAGGGACAGGACCAGGATGTGACCGGCTGGAGAGTCCGGCGCCTGTTGGTCTTCCTCCTCCGGTCCGGCACTCAGAAGCTCGTCAGCCGGCAGCTCTTCCTCCAGATAGGAAATCAACGCAGCCGCCACTTCGGGATCGAATTGGGTCCCGGATGCCTGTGCCAATCGCCTGAGGGCTACCTTTCGATCCATGCCCTTCCGATAGGGGCGGTCACTGGTCATGGAGTCATAGGCATCGGCAACAGAAATGATTCTGGAACCCAGGGGGATCTGGTTCTCTTTGAGCGCAAAGGGATACCCTGTGCCGTCGTATTTCTCGTGATGGCAGTATGCAAGCTCCACGGCCACTCGAAAGGGGGGGAGGTTCTCCAGGAAAGTCTTCAAGGCCCCTACATGGGAACGAACGAGAAGGCGCTCCTCACCCGAGATCCGGCCATCCTTGAAAAGAATGTCATCAGGAATCACCACATTCCCGATATCGTGAATCAGGGCTGCTCTATAGATTTCCCTCGACTCCTGCTCATCAATCCCCATTTTTGTTGCGATTTGCTTCGCATAGATGGCCACCCGTTCCGAGTGCCCGAAAGTAATGGAATCACGGGCTTCCAGAATCTTCAGGACAGCCTCCATCACGGCGGAGATTTCCTTGAAAACCTGGGCATGGGCCCAGTTGGATTTAAGAAGAACCAGGACAGGGACTGCGAGCAGAAGAATCGCTCCAGGGGACCGCAAGAGGAAAGTGGTGATGGCCCCGAAAGATACCAGGATGAGATCCTCGGCATAACCGAAGGCGCAGGGGAACAACCGCGCCGCATCCCTGATTCGGATTCCGAAATCCAGGGAGCTTATCAGGATGCCGGTGGAGAGGGCGACCGTGCTCACTGTAGCACCGCAGAGGACAAAGGCGATGAGGTTTTCCACTCCACCAGGTTGTGATGATGAATGGAAGAAAGTGTAAACCGCCGCCCCAGCGGAGAATTTCAACACATAATTGGATACATTGAAAAGTCCCACCCACCATCGGCTCCAATGGATGTAGCCACGACCAAGGAATATCAGGTTATGACACAAGGCAATCGTGAAAGCTCCCCAGGCGGCCCAGGAGAAAGGGAACAGGAAGATAGTGACATAAAGAAGGATATCGAATACATTAATCACAAGGTTCTTGGTGAAGACCAGCTCCATCGGTCGGAGCCCTGCGGTGATTCCGGCAGCCACCAGCAGGGTGAAAAAAGCGGTCTCCGTTGGATTTTGAAAAGACAGTGGGTGAAGGTAAAGCACCAGGGCCGTGCAGAGCCCCAGGCCGATCGGAAACAGTCTTTTCAGGATGTAATACATAGTCCTTGCCTCGTCCCCTGGCCCCTCTCATACCCTCCTCTAGCTCCTCCCAGAGGGAGGAGAAATGGAGTAAGGATTGGGTACCCTCCTCTAACTCCTCCCAGAGGGAGGAGAAATGGAGTAAGGATTGGGTACCCTCCTCTAACTCCTCCCAGAGGGAGGAGAAATCAGGGAAAAATCCACATGGGAAAAGGGGAAGTTGTTGAGACTTCCCGCCAACTCAACGTTCTTTTGTAATACCGATGATCTTACTTATCTATAGTAGTACCACCCATCATCTCCGCCATCGCTCGTCGGGACCGGCTTTGCCGGGACGACGCGGGTCTCCAGCTCCTCTACATAGAGCTTTTTGTGACCTTTGTGTG
This sequence comes from Armatimonadota bacterium, assembly GCA_016183865.1. Lineage (GTDB taxonomy): Bacteria > Vulcanimicrobiota > JACPDT01 > JACPDT01 > JACPDT01 > JACPDT01. The sequence continues at coordinate 16,105 of JACPDT010000117.1, forward strand.
TTTTTTTGGTTTCCTTGTGTGTCCCCTTCCTCTCCACCTTCCTCCCCCCCTTCTTGAGCTTGCTTCCATTATACCTCCTTTTTCGTGAGGTGACTATTGGACAAAGGTTGAATTGATCTAGGACTTTGGTCCAATAGGCGGAATAGTTCCAGTGACTTATTTCATTCGTAGTCATTTTGATCTATAATAAGATGAAAGGCTCCCAAAAAGTTAACTTTGGGACCGAACAAATGTAACAAAATTGAGTGATAATTAAGAATAAAGAGATTCTTGGGATTGAGGAGGAGTTTCCATGAAAAGACGGAACCTTTCGGCCTTCTGCCTCCCGGCGGTCATACTCTTGCTTGCAACCCTTTGCGGGTGCGCGGGGGGCAGCGCGCCGGGGATCTCGGCAATCCCGCAGCAGGATTCGCTCATTCCCTCATCCCGAGCAGCAGACGGGAGCGTCACCTACCTGGTTCTTGCCAAGCAGGGCAAATACGATAAGGTGAAATCCCAGGTCGCGGCAACCGGCGCCCGAATTGACCAGGAGATGCCGGAACTGGATGCTCTCACTGCGGCGTCCTCTGATCCGACTTTTGCCGCCACTCTCTCATCCACGGCCGATGTGGACGGAGTGGCGGAAGATCAGGAGACATCCGCTCTTGATGAGACTTTTCTTCCTGTGGATGCCGGCACAGTGACTGCGACAGATCCCTCTTTCCCCACACCTCAGGACAGCCTCTATGGTCTCCAATGGGATATCCGGCGAATAGGCGGAACCTTGCAGAAAGCCTGGGCTGTGACAACCGGAAATCACACGATTCGGGTGGCCGTTATGGACACAGGAATTCATGCGGAACACCCGGATCTTGCCCCGAATCTTCTGGTTTCCCTTTCCCGTAATTTCGTGACCAACAGTCCGCCGCAGGACCCTGCCGATCTCAGTCTGCGGGATCTGGCCGGTCATGGGACATTTACGGCAAGCCAGATTGCAGGAGCTTTCGGCGGCGGGGAGATTGTGGGGATCGGTCCCGGACTTTCCGTTGTAAGCGTCAAGATGATCAATAAGAACGGCAGGCTTTGGTTCAGTTGGGCTCTCCCTGCCCTCTATTACGCTGCTGCGAATCGCTTCGAAGTCATAAACATGAGCTGGTCAGGGGTCATAGATACTTCCACCCCGGAAACAATGGTCAGAGACTTACCGGAACAAAAATTCGAAGGCTGCCGGCAGAGCTTCCAGAGGTCATGACCGTTTCGGCAACCACATACCAGGATCGCCTTGCCCCTTACAGCAATTACGGTGTCTCTACCATCGTCCTCTCCGCGCCTGGAGGCAGCCTCCCGCCGGGAGCGGATTCTTATCCCTATTTGTGCCCGGGCGCCTTCAGTCCTGATGCCGTTTCAGGGAAATTCTATGCCTGGGCGGCAGGGACGAGCTTCTCCGCACCCAAAGTGTCAGGGACGGCAGGCCTGGTTCTTTCGCGGAACAGGATTGCCGTGTCCCAGTTGAAAGTCGTTCTCCAACAAACTTCAGAGGATTTGGGAAAATCGGGACGTGACGAAGAGTTCGGATTTGGTCTCGTGGATGCAAACAGGGCGGTGAGGTAATTACTGTCTCGCATTCACGATAGCCATGGCCGACACTGCGGCAAGGCTCGCTGCCAGGCGGATTTCCGATTCCTCGAAATATCGGATTTCCCGGGAGCTCAATGATATGGCGCCGATGATCTTTGTCCCTTTCAGAAGCGGAAGAATCAGCAATGCCTTATAGTGGGCGCCTTGAGGCAGATCCGATATCTGCACTCTCGAATCCAGCGAGATATCAGGGATCGCCAGGGGTCCGCGGCCAAGAACCGCTTCCGACAGCGCGCCTTTTCCAAAAGGAATCGTAAGCGCCTGGACTTGCTCTTTGAACACGCTTGTGGAGATCATTCCGACAAAGACCTCCTCCTGTGGGTCGAAAAGAAAGAGAGTGCAGTCCTCCACATTCAGTGTCCGCGCCATCAGACTCACCACCAGAGCCAGGATCTCGTCCAGATTTTGTGCCGACATGAGAGCTGTTGAAGAGGAGTACAATATGGATAACTCCTCATATTTGCGCTCCCTTTCCGCGTGAATCTGAGCCTTGCTGATCGCTGCGGAAGCATGTTGAGACAGGGTCTCAAGGAGCTCGATATCTCTTTCAGTGAACACGCGGGGGAGAATGGTCCCGCAGGTCAGGACCCCCAGAATCTCCTCGCCTTCTTTCAGCGGAACGCAGGCCAGGGAAGTTATCCTCTCTTTCCCGTCATAATAGGCAAACCTTGGGTCCTGGGCGAGATCGGGGATAATCTGGCTCTTGCCTTCTTTTGCGACCCATCCTATGATCCCTTCTCCCAACTGCAAGGGGGGCTGTGTTCCGGAGTCGAGGCGTATTTTTCCTGCGGAAGCCCTGACGATGAGGGCCTTATCTGCCTGATTCAGGAGTCTCACAGTTGTGATGTCCGCCCGGAGAAGGCGATTGCCCCATTCCGCGAGAGAAAAGAGCATGTCGTCCAGCACCAGAGAAGAGTTGAGAGTGTGTCCCAACCCGGCCAGGACTTCCAGCTCCTCCGTTTTGCGGGAGATCGCTTCTCCCAGAAAACCGAGCAAAGAAGCCATCAGAAACAAGAGAAGAAACCTGAAAAGAAGAAGGACCGGATCTGGGAGCGGCGGACCCTGTGGAAGAAAAGAGGTCCCCAGAAACAGGAGAGCGCCTGATGTTGCCGTCAGGAGGGCGCCCCGGACACCGTACCAAACGGCGCCAACCGCGGTGGGGATGAGAAGCAGGTAAAAGGTCTCTCTCTGGTCGCGAAAAAAATAGATAAGGGCGCAAAAGTAAACAACATCCACCAGGAGCATCAGCTCCCGGGAGGCAAGAAGACCTCCCGTCCGCAGCGTTCCCCGCAGAAGATTGAATATGAGCACAAGTGAGGTCAGGAGAAGGATGGATATTCGTGGAAGGGAGGCGCCGTGAAAGGCGGCCCAGAGGAGAATCAGAAGAAGAACGATTCCCCTGATCCCGCGCTCCACTGCGAGCTCCTGGGGCGTGAGTCCCTTCCACAGAGGGGTTGGAATGACGCTATTCACGGATGTCTGCAAGTCACGAAATGCCCAGCAGGTTCTTTACTTCTTCGGCGCCTTTCTTGATCTCCGATATGAGCGGCTCGATTCCGGAAACCGAGATGCCGAGGATTTCCAGGGCTTCATTCAGGTGGGGTGAGACCACGTAGTCTCCGGCCCAACCGATTCTCCCCTGCTTACAGAGGTTGTTGGCCGCGTAGACATAAGGACTCAGGTCCTCCCGGCCGCGGCTGAAAGGATCACGATGGTGCAGTTTGATGGCATTCTGCACGATCGCAGGAAATCTCCACTTTCTGGCGGCGAGCTCGCCGATCTCCCCGTGATGAGTTCCCAGGACCTTCATTTCAGCCTCAAAGATGGAGATATTTTCCTTCCGGGTTCGCTCCAGGACCAGGGAAAGCTCCATGGGCGCCAACTGCGCCAGAATCAATTTGCCCATGTCGTGAAGAAGGCCGATGATAAAAGCTTCCTCCGTTCTCGGGACCTTTGTTTCCCTGGCTATCAGACTAGAGCCTATGGCGGTACCTATGGAGTGAAGCCAGAATTGCTGCCGGTCCAGAAGGTCTTTTTTCCCTTCCTGGCTGAGGAGACTTAGTGCCGACACGCCCAGCACCACGCTTCGGAGCAGGTTGAACCCCAGGATGGCCACAGCATGGGTGATGGAACAGATGGGATTCGGAAACCCAAAATAGGGGGAGTTGGCTATTTTCAGTATCCTTGCCGACAAAGCCTCGTCTTTCGAGATCAGCTCCGCTATGTCCGATGCGGAGGACTTGGTGTCTTCCAGCAATTGTGTAATTTTCAGGACCGCGTTTGGAAGGGGCGGGAGGTCTCTGATCTTATAAAACAGCGTCGTCTTCAAGATTCCGTGCATCTCCATTCAGGTTCTTCCTTAACAGATCCGACTTCCTACAGAATCTCAACAGAGGATTCAATGATATCAATTTCTCGCTCTCTTTCCAGAAAATCCAGCACCTTTGAGATGACAGAGTTGGCGTGCTCTTTGCTGTTGGAGACACAGGCGACGCCCAGACTCGCTCTTTGCCAAAGATGATTGTCTCCCACCTCGGCGATGGAAACTTCGAACTTGTTTCTGATTCTGTCTTTGAGCCCCCGCAGAATATGGCGTTTCCCTTTAAGTGACTGGGGCTCTTCGAGGAGGTGCAAGTCTACTCTGCAAGTCGCGACCACCATGTTTCGCCTTCTGATTTTTGATTTCACCACAGAGGCACAGAGTTCACGGAGAAAACCTGAGTATCCCGCGTTCCGGAACTGCTTCGTTATTTTTTTCTATTCCTCTCTGCGGTGCACCTTAATTTGGTCTTCGATTAGGAGTTCTTATCTGCCGGGGCAGATTCCTTTTGAGAGGGAGATCTGTAATTCCCGAAACTCGGAAATACTTAGAGTTTCCCCCCTCCTGTTGCCGTCTATCTCCGCTTCGAGAAATGCAGCCTCAAGGACTTCCCGGGACAGGCCGAGAGAGCCCAGCAAGGCGTTACGAAGGGTTTTTCTCCGGTTGCCAAAGGCGCCGTGAACGAGACGGAAGAAATCCGCCTCATCCTTTTCCGGATAGAGAGGGGTCGGCCTCAGACGTATGCCAACCAGAGCGGAATTCACTTCAGGCACCGGATGGAATGCCGTTCTCGGAATCGCGAGCAACAGGTCTGCTTCGGCAAAATACCTGCAGGCCAGAGTCAAAACTCCGTAAGCCTTGGAACCTGGCGTCGCGACAAGGCGTTGGGCCACCTCCAACTGCATGGTGAGGAACAGCTCGGAGATCAGTCCCCTCGCGCCCAGCAGCTTTTGCAGAATAGGGGAGGTCTGATGATACGGAATATTGGCTACGACTTTCCAGGGCGCCTCTCTTTGCGGCAGGACTTCTTCCAGGTTCAGTTTCAGGATATCCCCTTCCAGGATGTGGGCAATGGGAGAGGACCGGAAGGTTTCCCGCAGATAGCCCACAAGAACAGGGTCTATCTCGACGCCGATCAGTGAGCCGACCTTGAGAGCGATGGCTTCGGTGAGCACACCAAGGCCGGGTCCGATTTCGAGGACGAAATCTTCTTTCCGAAGTCGGGCGAAGCTGACAATCTGATCCAGGACTCTTTCACTGATGAGAAAGTGCTGCCCTTTTTTTCTTCCTCCGCGAATATTCAGCGCCCGGCATAAATATCGTGTCTTTTCCAGGAGGGAGGGAATCTCGGGGTGCGACATCAATCCTCTTTGAGACTTCTTCCCACGAGCTTGATGAAGACGTCTTCCAGGTCAGGCTCTGTCTTCTGAACCCTGAGGATCTCGGAGCCATTGTGGATCAGGTGGGCAAAGATTCCTGACATGGGCGCCTCATCGGTGAGATGAAACTTGAGATGGGATATGTCGGGATCCGCCCCTGCCGAGGAGATGAGCTGAGTCACCCCTGAAAGCTTCTCAAGCTCGCGCCATCCGTTGGAAGACATCCTCACATCCAGCTCAACCGTGATCTCGCGACTCACAAGGGCCCTTAGATTCAGGGGCGAATCACAGGCCATAATGCGGCCGTCATTGATAATGGCCACTCTTGAGCACAACTCCTCGGCTTCTCGCATGTCATGGGTCGTAAGGAGGATGGTTTTGTTTGCATTTTCCGAAACCCATCGCTTCATGTACTTTCTGATATCTCTGGATGACTCCACATCCAGGCCAAGGGTCGGCTCATCCAGAAACAAAAGCTCCGGATCGTTCGTAAAACCTCTCGCAAAATTCATTTTCTGTCGCATTCCAGTAGACAGCTTGTGGACCTTGAGATGAGCGTGGCGGGCAAGTCCCACCACGCCCAGCATGCGATCTATTCGTTCCTTTGCGACCGGATTGGAAACCCCATAGAATTGCGAGAAAAGCCATAGATTCTCCCTGACCGTAAGGAGTCCATATCCGGAGTGTTCCCCTCCGGATACCATGTTGATGAGGCGTCTGATTCGGGCTTCGTCCCGAGTGACGTCCAGGCCGTGGACAAAGGCCTTTCCCGTTGTCGGGAGGAGCAGATTACACAGAATCTTGATCAAAGTGGTTTTCCCCGCTCCATTCGGCCCCAGGAGACCGAAGAGCTCTCCCTTTTGGACTTCCAGGCTTACATCGGAGAGGGCGGTCACATTCTGTTCGGGAGAGCCCTTTTTTGCGCCTTTTCGAGTGCCCGTGAAGACACGGGACAGATGTTGCGTTTCAATGGCCGGCGCCAGGAGATTCATCACTGCCTTCCGCTATACTCAACCACAGAGACACAGAGGTCACGGGGAGGAGAGAGAGTCATTTTGCCACCATAGCGTCGTCCCATTGGAACAGGTCGGGGAATTCTCTGAAATTGAAAAGTTTTCTGAAATCCACGATGACCCCGACATTGGAATTCACCAGAGCAAACTCGGCAAAACCGTATCGGTAGGGATGACTTCCAATCGGCGCCCCCTGAATGGAGGTTTGTCCTCCGACCCTTTGGCTGAAGGAAGTAGTTCCTGCAGGACTCGTGACCGTGTAATCGCCCAGGTCTTTCCTGTAGGTCACGGTTCCCTTTTTCCCTGTAATGACAAGTGCATTGAGATCGGTTCTATAGGCGATCGAGTCATCGGGATACTGGACCATGAAAGCATTCTGTCTGGCCGAAAAGGAGTAGCTCTTTCCTTTGAAGCTGACCGATACTGTACCCAAAGAATTTTTCACCGTTATGTTCCCTTCCGGGGACGTGATCTGACACTCTCCGCCCATCCCGCTTGATATGCTCACATTTCCGGCAGGGGATGAGATGGCATATCTGCTCCCAGGGGATGCAGTCACTTGTGCATTCGTCATGCGTTCAGGCATGTAGTACGCTGCTCCCCAGGGGAAAGAGATAAGAGTTGTCTTTCTTTGGCCCAAAATGTAATAATCCCCTGCAAATACGGCAAGTGAGGCCATCCACAGAAAAAGAACAAAACAAACAAAGCGGTGCATTGCGACACCATCCTTTCGCAGCCGTCCAATAACCTCTCTAAAATTTCTTTCGGTTTTCTCGTCCCTTACTCCTTTACTGACGCTATAAGACCACCACCTGTCTTCCGAGAGATTGTTCCTCCCCCCCGGTGGGGGAAGTGACAAAGGAAGCGACATACATGGAGGGGGTAGTTGGGTGCAGGTGGCTGTCTATTTTTCAGGGCAGGACTTTTGCGGTAAAAGATGGAAAAAGGCGCTTGAAGGAGGGGTCTGGTGAGCCGAGCCGAGGTGGTATCAGAAAACCAGGGATCCCAGGACAGAGAGCGGAACAGGCAGTTTCTGGCTGTCCTTGAGCGGCTGAAACAGGGGGGGATGCTTGCCCCTCAGATTTTTGTCGAAGGTGAGGAGGGACTTCATCCCGCAGCCGCGCCGGAGCTTCTCCTCCTAGCCTGTGAACGCCCCGATGTCTCCGGCGATGCCCTTCCCATTCACCTTTCCTCCGTGTCGGATCTGAGCCTGCTGAAGGCAAGGGATTACATGCGTGAAACCGGCGGCCCCGGAACTTTTTCCGATGAGGATTGTTTCAAAGCTCTGGAAAATCTGAAAGCCGTTGCCTGGGGCGGGGATGGATGGCTTCCGACTCTTGGGGGATTGCTTCTTTTTGGGAAAAGCCCCCAGCAGTATGTGCCTTCCGCCCGGGTTTCCGTAACCCGGTACAAGGGTGGTCATATCGGAAGACCCGTTGCGGACAAGTGGCTTGTTCAAGGGACCCTTTTCGAGATCATTGAAGAGGTCGCATATCTGGTCTCCCAGATCAAGGGGTATCCCCTGGGCTCGTTACGAAGTTTTGTGGCGGCAATAGTAGGATACAGGAACTACCTCCTTGCCGCCGATTTCGTCAGGGTCAGGATTTTCGATGATCGCGTGGAGTGGGAGTGCCCAGGGACGCTCTTCGCCCTTGAGGAGGAATGGTGGGACTGGATGGCCGGGCAGTGTCACGTTGTGTTGAGTGCGATGGCCGGCAGGTCTCTTGTGGAGAAGTCGCCTGCCTTTTCAAGAGATCGCGTTGTCCAGCGTCTCCCCGGGTGTCGGTGGTGGGCCGATGAGGGAAGGCTTTGCCAGATCCTGCAGGATCCGAACAGGGAGAACAAACCGGAACAGGCTTCCGAAGAGATGCAAAGCCTGAACTACCGACAGGTTCAGGCTCTGGAGACCTGGAGGGAGAAGAAATACGTGACCAGCAAGGAATACGCCGAATTCAACGCCGTTTCCATAGATACGGCGTCTCGGGATCTGCAGGATCTGGAGAGCAAGGGATTTCTGCGCAGTGTCGGAAAGCGCAAAGGGAAAGGATATTTTTACCTTTGATGGAGCAGGTCCTTTCACACCTTGGTCATCGCACCATCGCGTTCCTGGAGCATGTCGGCAGAATGATTCGTCTGACCAGGGATACTTGTTATTATCTGGGCAAAGGCGCCGTCAACTATCGTCTTACCGTGGATCAGATGGCTCAGTTGGGTGTGAACTCCCTTTTCATCGTCTTCATCACGGTGGCCTTTGCCGGAATGGTGCTTTCCCTCGAGTTGGCGCACATCGCGATTCGATACGGGGTCGGAAAAATGGTCGGAGGGGGGGTAGCCATAGCCATGGCCAGGGAGTTTGCTCCCATGTTGCCCGCTATTGTAGTGGCGGGAAGGGTGGGCTCCGCGATTACCGCCGAGATCGGCTCCATGAAGGTGACCGAGCAGATTGACGCCCTGGAGGCCCTCGCGACCAGCCCTGTTCGGTATCTTGTGGTGCCCAGGTTCTTAGCCTGCGCCGTCATGATTCCCATCCTTACCCTTTTCGCCAATTTCTCGGGGAACTGGGGGGGGTATTTGATCGCGACGTCCTATGCCCAGATCACACCTTCGGCCTATATGGATTCGATCCACAGGATGGCAGTCATGGAAGATCTGACGGCAGGGCTGATAAAGGCCCTTGTCTTCGCGATCCTGATTTCCCTTGTAAGCTGCCACCAGGGGATGATCACTGAGGGCGGCGCGGCCGGTGTAGGCAAATCCACGACTACGTCTGTCGTGGTTTCCATTATTCTAATTTTCGCTACGAACTATTTCTTATCTTATTTTTTGTTCAAATCGTGACAATAGTGAGGCATTACCGACTGTGATTCGGTTTGAAAGCATCTCAGTGACTCTCGGAGGGCGGGAGATTCTGCGGGACATTGACCTGGAGATCCAGCGAGGTGAAACCGTGGCGGTTATCGGACTCTCAGGGGCGGGGAAGAGCACCTTGCTGAAACTGGTGGTGGGCCTGCTCAGACCCACGAAAGGGAAGGTTTGGGTCAATGGCACGGAAATGTCGGGACTCTCGGGGAAAGCCCTGTACGATGTTCGAAAGAAGATCGGACTGGTCTTTCAGGAAGGCGCTTTGTTCGATTCTCTCACAGTCGGGGAGAATGTCGCCTTCGGATTGCGCCAGCACTTCAAGCTGGCTGAATCGGAGATCTGGAAGAGAGTGGAGGAAACCCTGGAGGTGGTCGGCCTGGCAGGAACGGAGGCTCTTTTTCCCAGCCAGTTGTCAGGGGGCATGAGAAAGAGGATTTCTCTGGCCCGAGCCCTTGCATACAGGCCCGAGATCCTCCTTTTCGATGAGCCCACGACCGGGCTGGATCCTATTATGACGAATATCATCAATTCACTGATTCTTCAGTTGAAGAGGGATATTGTCGCAACTTCGATCATTGTCACCCATGACATGCATTCCGCCTTCGCGGTTTCAGATCGGGTGGCCATGCTTTTCGACAAGCGGTTCATGGCGGTCGGGACTCCCGCCGATGTACAGCAGTCCGTAAATCCCTATGTGAGACAGTTCATTGAGGGAAGCGCCGAAGGGCCCATACAAGTGTGAAGTTTTTGATGATGGAGGGTAGCCATGGGTTTGAGTTCTGAAGCAAAAGTGGGATTGATCACCCTTTTGGCATTGATTTTCCTGGGCTGGATTATTCTTGAATGGGGCCATATCAAGAAAGAGAACAATGTTTACTATCTGAAAATTCTTTATCCTGATGTAGCCGGATTGGAACCGGGCGCCCCTGTAAGACTGGGCGGCGTGACCGTCGGAAAAGTCAGTGCCATCGAGCCTCCCATGGACGGCAAAGTCGTGGTCACGCTCGCCATCAGGAGGGGAATCGTGATCAAGGATGATGCAACTTTCGCCATAGGAACGACCTTAATGGGGGATCGGTGGGTGGAGATATCCATCAACAAGCACCAGGGTAAGCCGCTGGAGGAGTGGGCCACAGCGGAAGGAAAGACGCCGATCACCTGGGATACCCTCCTGACGGACGCGGAGAAGACATTGAAGGAATTTCACCAGACCCTTGCCGACATGAATGCGACAGTTACCAACAAGAAGACCCTTCAGGCCCTTCATGATTCGATCATAAACTTCAATGAAAGCATGAAAAATGTAAAAGATGCCTCTGTGGTCATCAAGAAGGAAGTAGCCCATAATTTCCCGAGCATCCTGCGCAAGGTAAACGTCCTTGTAGCCGACTTACACCATGATCTCTCCCGCATTGGAGAGCAGGTTTACGGCTTCAGCTCGACTTTGAATCGAATGGGCGTGGAAAATGAGAAAGATGTGCGGGCTGTGGTGCGCAATCTGAAGGAAAGCTCCCTTGTTCTGCGAAGCGCCCTCGAGAGCATCAGGGACCTGGTTGGGGACAAGGAGATCCACAGTGATGTGAAGGAGACCATAAAGAATGTCCGAAGAAGCAGCGAAAAATTGGAGAGCATTGCCAAGCAGGTCAATGACTTCGTATCGGACGAGGATCTGAAGGAAGATATTCGTGGGACGATTCGAAATGCAAGGCTCCTCACAGGTGCGGCCAATGAGCTCCTTGGAGTCAGCGAACCTCCAACCGATGCAGGGCAAAAGTCGGAGAAGCCGGCGCCACAGAAACAGGGTGAAGCGCCAACCCAGCCTCCGTCCCCCGGCCCCCCACCTACCCTCCCCCCAGAGGGGGGAGGCAGGAGGGAGGAGAAGGTGGTTCCGAAAGCACCCGAAAAGCCTCAGGCGCAATCCAAGGAAAGTGCTGCCCAGAAACGACGCATGGGGAAGCTGACAGCCTGGGATGCCCAGTTCGAATGGAACAAGGACCGCGCCGGTGTGCTCTCTTCATTCAATTTCTACGTCTTGCCCTATCGCCCCAGATCGTATGTCATGGGGCTTCGAGACATAGGGGGAGAAAACACTCTGAATCTTCAAGTGAGGAGTCGCTGGAGCGACAATATGTTCTCCCGCGTGGGCATTCTGGAATCCCAGTTCGGGGTGGGTCTTGACTACAGTTTCAGCGATCTCATCGGAACCAGCATGGATCTGTATGATACCCATCACTTGAAGGGCAATGTCCACGCATATATCAAGGCCTATCGCGAATGGGAGATCAAGCTGGGCCTCCGGGACGTCTTCCAGGAAAGACGTCCGGTCATCGGCGTCAGGAGAAGGTTTTAGAGGTGTTTCAGTGTCTGGAAGCTTGATCCACAGTCCTCTACCCTCCGGAACCGTCCTGGACAAGAGGTATCGCATCAAGGAGTTGATCAAGGCAGGGGGCTATGGCGCCACCTACAAGGCCGAAGACACTTGTGTGGACGGGAAAACCGTTGCCCTCAAGGAGATGCTGGATACCTTTCAAGACGCAGACGAGCGTCAAGTTGGAATTCGAAACTTCCTGGCGGAGATTCAAATTCTTCAAAGGCTAGCTCATCCGAATATCCCTCGGATTTCAGACCAGTTCATGGCTGGAGCTTCATTTTTCTTCGTCATGGATTATATCGAGGGCACAGATCTGTCCACTCTCTTGCGCGAAAACAATGGCGAGGGCTTCGAAGAGCAGGATGTGCTCGAATGGGGAGCGCAGGTGTGCGATGCCTTGGCCTATGTGCACAAACTAAAGCCGAAACCGGTCATTCACAGGGACATCAAGCCATCCAATTTGATTCGTCGGGACAGAGACATGCGTATCATGGTTGTGGACTTCGGCATCGCCGGGGTCTATAATCCAAATAAGGACCGGTGGGTGGGAACACCCGGGTATGCACCTCCGGAGCAGCAATGGAACCAGGATTCAGTGGATGGGCGGGCGGATATTTATGCCCTGGGCGCTTCTCTGCATCACCTTTTGTCCGGCCAAAGGCCCGAGTCTCCTGAGAACGCCCATTTTACCGATTTACCTTTCTCCCAATGGTTCTCCAACCACCAGGAGCCCTTCACTCATATGAAGCCCCTGAATCAGTTGCGGCCGGACTTGAGCGAAGAGTGCTGTCGTCTTGTCGCCAAAGCTCTCTTTTGGAACCCTGACGACAGGTACGGAAGCGCCACAGAAATGCTGGAGGCCCTGCGAGCCCTGGTCCCTGGCTGTGGGCAACCGGAACCCGATGTTCAACACGATTTCAGACTTCGTGTGAGGGAGGCCCAGGCAAAATGGATAGAACCCGCTCTGCGAGAGATTGCCCGGCGTTTTCCGGGCCGGTGCCTCACCCCTTCCATACCCTCCGAATATGATTATTTTGTCTTTTCCCTTGCTTCTTTCACTCCCCTTGAGCTCCATATCAAAGTCAACCCCGACGCTCTTGCCATCGAGTTTTACAGGAAACAGGGGTTGCTGCAGAAGGATCTCCTCGGTACGGCAGATCTGCGGGGCGCAACGGCAGGGACTGAAATTGCAGGGATTATACGGGAATTCATAGAAGATTTTGAATCATTCTAGGCGTTGCGCCTCCAATTGTGAGGATTTGATTTGAGCGAACGATTCGACAAACTGACGGGTCTGTATACACAGAAATATCTTGAGGAGCGTCTGCAGGAGGAAGTGCTTCGTGCTCGCAGATACAATCACCCTTTGGGTGTCCTGATGATCGAGATTGATTTCAGGTTCTTCGAGGGGGAATATGATGTCCGTGCCAACCTTTCCTACACCCTGTTCAAGCAGATGGGCGCTCTCCTCCAAAGACTTCTCCGGCTGGTTGACCTGCCTGGACGTTACGGAGGCGAAGCTTTTCTTGCCGTTCTCCCGGACACGGATGAACCGGGCGCCCTGGTCGCGGGACAACGCATCAGGGAGGAGGTCGAAAACCACCTTTTCCTGGGGGACGACGCTGTTCCAACCGTGAGGGTGGCCGTGTCGGTCGGCATAGGCTGTTTTGAGAAGCATGGCCGAAATGCTAAGGAGCTGATTTCGGCTGCCCAAAAGGGCCTTCAAGTGGCAAAAGGAGCAGGAGGAAACGGAGTCGAATTGTGCCCGATCGTACTGGAGGAACAGGCGGGCACATGAAGGAGTGCTTGCCGTACATTCCCACTTTCTTAACCGCTTTCTCCCTGACTTTTCTTCTCACACCTCTTGTTTACCGCCTTGCGTTGAAACTGGGAGTCCTTGATCAGCCGGGAGGGCGGAAGGTGCACGAGCATCCGGTCCCGAAATGGGGCGGGCTTGCAGTTTTCCTCGGTTTCTTCATTTCCCTCGCTGGAAGCATTTTTTTTGTCGGCCACTTCAGGGATGCCCTCTACTCGACAAGAGCCGTTCAACTTGCGGTTCTCATGGCGGGAGGACTCGTGATGATGGTCATGGGCGCCCTGGACGATGTTCTTGATCTCCGCCCCCTCGTCAAGCTGCTGGTGCAGGTGCTGGTCGCCTCCGCAGCAGTGGGACTGGGAATCCGAATATCCTACGTATCCCATCCTCTGACGGAAAGCATCAACTATCTCCCTCTCTGGATGGGGGCCGGACTGACCATTCTCTGGATAGTCGGAATATCCAATGCCATGAACCTCCTGGACGGCCTGGATGGTCTTCTGGCAGGAGTGACTACCATCTCCGCTCTCACGCTTTTCATCATTTCTCTCATGAAGGGTCAGATCGTTGCCTGTTTTCTTCTGGCTGCCGTCGCAGGGAGCACTCTCGCGTTCCTTCGCTACAATTTCCACCCTGCAAGGATTTTTATGGGAGACACAGGAAGCCAGTTCCTGGGTTTCACTCTGGCCTGCATAGCCGTGCTGGGTGCTCTGAAGGTTACGACGACCGTCGCCGTATTGATCCCTCTCCTGGTGCTCGGACTTCCCATTTTTGATACTTCCTGGGCTATTTTCCGCAGATACAGCGCGGGAAAGCACATTTTTCACGCCGACAAGGACCACCTGCACCATCGCCTTCTTCGACTCGGACTCTCGCAGCGACAGGTTGCAGTGATCATTTATCTTCTTTGTGGCTGTCTCGGGGCGATAGCCATATATTTGACACAAGGGGCCAGGTGATACATTGCAATTCGAAAAGTCCAGGAACCCTCTCAAGGTAGTCTCTATTTTCGGTACCAGGCCTGAAGCCATCAAAATGGCGCCCATAGTGCATGAGCTGGCGCAATGCGCCGGTATACGGTCCAGGATTGTTGTCACCGCACAGCACAGGGAAATGCTGGACCAGGTTCTGGATCTTTTTGAGATTACCCCTGACGGGGACCTGAACATCATGACGGAAAGGCAGACCCTGGCACAGATTACGAATCGGGCCCTTTCGGGCCTGGTAGAGTATCTCGGGGAGGAGCAGCCCGACCTTGTACTGGTTCAAGGCGACACTACTACCGTTCTCGCGGCAGGGCTCGCTGCTTACTACCAGAAGATTCCTGTGGGTCACGTGGAAGCAGGCCTTAGGACGGAAACCAAATATGCTCCATTCCCGGAAGAAATGAACCGCAGACTCACTTCCGTTCTGGCGGATCTTCATTTCGCCCCAACCCGGAGGGCCGTGCAGAATCTGCAGAGTTCCGGCGCAGACCCGCGCGGAATCTTTCTCACCGGAAATACCATTACCGATGCCCTGATGTCCATCTTGCGCCTTCCTTTTCGGTGGGAAAGGACAGGGCTGCCCTTTTCGCCCGGAGACGGAAGGGTCTTGCTCGTGGAGGTTCATAGGAGGGAGAATCTGGGGCCTCCCTTGCGGCGCATCTGCGAGGCGGTCAAGCGGCTGGCAGACAGTTTTCGTGATATACTTGTGGTGTTCTCCGTCCATCGCAACCCTGCGGTTCGCGAAGTCGTGTTCTCCATCCTGTCGGGCGTTCCCAGGGTATATCTCTGCGATCCCTTTGATTATGAGGTCTTGATCAACATAATGAAGGAGTCCTTTTTGGTCTTGACCGATTCGGGGGGGATGCAGGAGGAGGCGCCGTCTTTGGGAAAACCCGTTCTGGTTTTGCGGGAAACGACGGAGCGACCGGAGGGGGTTGATGCGGGAATCGCCAGGGTGCTGGGGTCGGATGCCGACAAGATCTATCAGGAAACGGCCCGGCTCCTCTCCTGCTCGTCCTCCTACGAGGCCATGGCCCGGGTAGCCAATCCTTACGGAGACGGCAAGGCGGCCAAGCGCACCATTTCCGCCATATTATACTACTTTGGAATAACCCGGGAGCCGCCTGAGCCCTTTGAGCCCGGGTAGCTATTCTTCTGCGCGTTACAAAATTTCTTCCAGGGCCTTTATCCTTTTTTCCAGATCGGGAATCCTGGATATATAGGCGAGGTCTTTCAGTGCCTCCCTGTGCGGTTTTGCCGGAAAGCCTGAAACAATCGCACCTGCCGGTACATCTTTTATCACGCCGCTTCGTCCTGCAAGCACCGCATCATGACCTATGATTACGTGTTTTCCGATAGGTGATGCCGCGCCGGACTGCGCAGCCACCGTGACCCTGTCGCCCATCGTCGTGCTTCCTGCTATTCCCGACTGAGAAACGATTACACAGTCGTCGCCGATTCTCACGTTATGTGCTATCATTACAAGATTATCAATCTTGGTTCGGTTTCCTATCTTCGTGCTTCCCACAGTCGCCCTGTCAATGCAGGTGTTCGCGCCTATCTCCACATCATCCCCAATCGCCACGTTCCCGATTTGAGGAATTTTTGCGTGCCTGCTCCCGTCTTTCTCGAAGCCGAAACCGTCCGCTCCTATGACGACACCGCTGTGGATAACGGCTCTCCGGCCGATTCTGCTGTCATCCATGATCGTCACATTGGGATAAATAGTGCTCTCTGCACCGATTTCAACATTGTTTCCCACATAAACAAGAGGCATTATCCTGGCCCTGTCGCCGATTCTTACGCCCTCTCCCAGCACGGCAGATGCCCCGATGGATACATCCTTACCCAGCGTTGCATTCTCCCCAATAACGGCGGAGGGGTGTATGCCCGGCCCGGTTTCTCCTGTGGGGGAAAAAAGCCTGAGGAGTTTCGCGAAGGCCCGTCTGGGGTCTTTGACCCTCACAAGCGCCTTCCTGGAATTCCTCGTCTCCATGGAGACCACTATTGCGGAAGCTCTGCCGGCTTCCGCGAGGGGGAGCTTCTTCTCGTCCTCGGCCCAGACAAGGGCGCCAGGGAAAGCATCTTCGATACTCGAAAGACCAGTAACCGTAAGGTCCTCGCCTTCGAGCCGCCCTTCCAGCATGTCAGCCAGTTCGCTCAAGGTTTTCCGCATAGAGCCTCCATAAAGTGATCCCCGACCCCCCTCTACGGTTACGACGTTACTTATTAGTCGCGTCCATTCGTGTTCTCCCGCAACTTCAGTTCTCCTGCATAATTCGTGCGACAAGGAGGAAAAATGGGTTCCAAAAAGGAATATGGTGACCACAGTGAGTGACAATGATCAGGACAGGCAGTCGGACGATAAGCTCAAAGAGCTTGAGAAGCGGCTGGAGCGGTTCCGGAAGACGGATGACAAAGAGGATCTCCGTCAGTTGTTCAGAAGCCTCGGGTTGGTGACATCCCTCGGTGCGACAATTGTGATCTCGATGGTTCTCGCCTATTTTCTCGGCGCCTTTCTGGATCAGAAGTTCCGGACCCACCCGTGGATGAGTGTCATATGTCTTTTTGGAGGAGTGGCGTTCGGGGGATACACGGCTTACAAGCTCCTGGGACCCTATTTGAAGTGAGTAAAGGGAGAACAGTATAATTATATGATACATGCGGTTCTGGCTGGTGTGGGAATTTGTATTATTAATTTATTCATTTTCTTGAAATGCTCGCAAATCCTGCTGGCCAGGCCCTCGTCCGCAAAGCTTTTGGCGATCCTTCTCGGGGGATCCCGGTATCTGCTCCTTGCGGCATTGCTTTGGGGGTCTGTCCGCCTGCTTGGACTGAACCCTGTGGGGGTTGCCGGTGGCCTGCTTGTCTCTCAGGCACTGATTTTCAAGTGGCTGGCGGCACGCGCGGCAGGGAGGAAAGAGGTTGCATAGAAAGGACTGATAATGGAGCATTCTGAGCACTTTCATGACTTGGCCCAGATCGGCAACATAAAATTTCTGGAAGATACACTTCATCATTATGTGGTGGCCAGGACGGGAAGTCTGGATTGGCACGTTGATACGATCCTTTACAGCACCGTGATTGTCCTTGTCCTGGGTGTCACGTCCTTCCTCATCGGAGGGCGGTTCAGGGAGATCCCCGGGTCCTGGAGTCTGCAGAATGTGTTCGAAATGGTCGTGGCCTATCTGAAAGAATTGTCCGAGAGCATTATTGGCCACGATGGTCCGAAGTATGTTCCCTTCGCCGCCACTACTTTTCTTTTCATCCTGATTTCCAATTACATGGGGCTTTTCCCGATGTTGAAGCCGCCGACGCGTGATTATAACACGACTCTTGCTCTTGCTCTCATTTCTTTCGTCGCTTTCAATTATTTCGGCATCCGGAAAAAAGGAGTCGGGAAATGGCTGGCCCACTTCATAGATCCGGTTCCATCCATATGGGCTTCTCTGGAAGGGGGGATGAAGCTCCTGGTTCTATTTCTCGGTCCCCTTTTTCTGTTCCTGAACATCATCGAAGAAGTGGCCCGGATTGTATCCTTGTCCATTCGTCTCTTCGGAAACATCATGGGAGAGCATACCGTC
The DNA here is from genome assembly GCA_016183865.1 of Armatimonadota bacterium. Classification (GTDB taxonomy): domain Bacteria; phylum Vulcanimicrobiota; class JACPDT01; order JACPDT01; family JACPDT01; genus JACPDT01. Next base: position 34,053 of record JACPDT010000117.1, read on the forward strand.
ATGGCGACACTCCTGGGGCTCGTCATCACCGTGAGCTATGTCTTCGATTTCATTCCACTTTTTGTCTGGTTGTTGGGCTTGCTGGCAGGCGCCATACAGGCGTTGATTTTTGCGATTTTGACCCTCTCCTACATAGGGGGGGCCGTGGGAGAACATCATTAGAGAGGAGGTCCGAATTTGAATACGGCGGTTATGGCACTTCTGAGCGCGGCCATTGCGATCGGCCTGGGAACTCTTGGTACAGGCATCGGTCAGGGAAATGCGGTCGCCAAGGCGATGGAGGCGATAGGAAGGAATCCTGAGGCTGTGGGCCCCGTGCGGCTCACCCTGATCATAGGACTAGCTTTCATCGAATCACTGTGTATTTACTCACTTGTAGTCGCTTTTCTCCTTTACGGAAAAGCCGGCTGATTCGGGCATTCAGCATTCGGCGGTCAGCATTCGGCCTTCGCTGAACGCTGATTGCCGATGGCTGATGCTCCTGCAGGAGGTTTGTTTTTGTGGAATTGCTGAAACTGATCATGCATCAACTGGAAATCAATGCAACGACC
>JACPDT010000106.1:0-8150 GCA_016183865.1 Armatimonadota bacterium
GACTCAGGTGGTTCCGGGGCTTCTCCTGGCGCGGATGATTCGAAGGGAGCTGCCGGAGTGCCACGTGGATATCGGAGGAAACTTCTTCCAAAGGGTGAGGGAAGAGCTTTGCGCCAATCCCGGTTTTTTCAGAGAGTTCACCCATAGTGTGATTGTGGGGGAAGGGGAAATACCCCTTACCGGGCTTGTGGAAGCACTGAGTCACCGCAAGGCATTGAAAAATGTGCCCGGACTTCTGTATCTATTTCGAAACAAGGTCGCCTATACCGGAGAAGGGCCCAGGCAAAATCTGGACGATCAGGCCATGCCCGATCTGGAAGGCCTGCCTCTTGAGAAGTACCTTACCCCTGAGATCATTCTGAGTATCCGGGCCAGCAGGGGATGCTATTGGAACAAATGCACATTTTGCGACATGTTCCTGGGGGAACGTGTGGACCTTCTCTCACCGGACCGCCTGGTTGCGGAGATACGTCACCTTCGGGACCGGTACGGCATCCGGAGATTCTACTTCATTGATGAGTGCATTCCTCCGGCTCACAAGAAACGGATGGCCGCGCGCCTGGTGGAGGAGAATCTGGGTATCACATGGTCCGCCAATGCCCGCACAGAAAAGGTCTTCACTCTTCCGGTGATGCAGCTCTTCCACGATTCGGGCCTTCGCCTCCTTCTCTGGGGTCTGGAATCGGGCTCAAGAAGGATCATGGAGCTCATCAACAAGGGGGTGGATCTGGACGGAAGGCTCGACATCCTGAGGAACTCGGCTCAGGCGGGGATCTTCAATTTCGGGTATATTTTCTTCGGATTCCCGAGTGAAACACGGGAAGAGGCCGAGGAAACGATTCGGGTGATCTGCGGGAATACCGACATTATTCACGGATATGGCCGGAGTGTCTTTACCCTGGGAAAACAGAGCATTCTCAAGGATCGGGCCCAGGAATACGGCGTTGCAGATGTAGTGAGAAATGATGAAGCCTTTTCTGCAGATCTTTCCTACGAGACCTCCAGGGGAATGACCAGGGAGGAAGTCCTCCAGATCGCCCGGAGCTGCTCGGAAATCTGCAGCAAGGCATACGAAGATCCCCTCTGGATGCTCCTTCGCCACAGGGAGTACCTGCTTCTTTATCTCTCCCACCACGGAATCGAGTATGTGAGAAACTACCGACTCCCTGAAACCGAGGTTGCACAGTCTTAGCACTACAGCGCCATTTCGCCGCTTCGGGGTCCTGCCACCTGCGCCAGCCCACGGTGCTCGCAAACTCCCATCCCCCAGTGGGGCCCAGTTTGCTCCGCGCCTTAGGGCGCCCAGGCTCCGGCGTCACCCCTCCGCTTACATTTGGCGTTGTAGGATTAGTTTGGTGGCCCCCTGCAGGACCCCCGTCCGGCGGGAACGAAGTTCTGTCCAGTTCTCGCGGGAAAGAGGAGAGACCATGCCCGATATGCTCGTAAAGCTTTATGACCTTCCCGACCGCTCCGAATGGCTGCTTCCGGACAACATAAAGATCAGAAAGCCCATCGCGGCTGAAATGAGCTTTGTGGGGGACTGGGTCAGGAAGTACTTTAATGAGAGATGGCGCAGTGAAGTGCTTGTGAGTTTCTCAAGGGTTCCCTGTAGTTGTTTCATTGCGGCCATTGGAAAGGATATCGCCGGTTTTGCCTGTTATGACAGCTCGGGCCTGGGATTGTTCGGCCCCACCGGGGTCCGCCCCAACCTCAGGGGCAAGGGAATCGGCAAGGCTCTTCTCCTCTCCTGTCTTGAGGACATGCGGGCAAAAGGATACGCCTATGCCGTCATTGGAGCTGTGGGTCCGAGCCGGTTTTACGAGAAAGTCGCCGGAGCTGTTCTCATCCCCGGCTCCGATGCCAGTATTTTCCGAAGGATGATAGGGTGAAGATCTATAAGCCTGGTCGTTCCAGGTCAGCTCCCTTACAGCAACTCCTTTACAACCTGGCCGCCGAACCACTGTTCCAGCTTGTCGGCAGGAGTTTCGGCTCTTGAATCCGCAAGGGTGTACTCATTTGCAAAGCCCAAATCTTCTTTGAAGAGTCTCTGCATTTCCCGCCCAAATTCTTTGTCCTGGATGACCAGTGTGCATTCACTGTTCGTGTTAAAGCTGCGCGGATCCAGATTATGGGAGCCGATTGTGGCGGCTTCTCCGTCAAAGACCGCCCCTTTTGTGTGCATGAGGTCAAAGCCGCCTGAGTTGCCTTTTTGCAGCTCGTAGATTCGCACTCCACCTTCGAGAAGCTCCTTGTAAGACTGCCGCCCTGCCTGGGTCATGAGCGCAAAATCATTGGTTTCCGTGGAATTGGTGAGAACCCTCACATCCACTCCCCGCTGAGCCGCCGAGATGAGGGCCTTTCGGAATTCCGGAGTGGGAATGAAATAGGCATTGGTGATGTAGGCGGTCTTTTGGGTGTTCTTCAAGATTTGATAATACCAGTTCTCGATATTTCGGTCCTTCTTCTCCCTCGGCATATGTGTCACGAACCGGGTGGAAACGTCGCCCTTTGCCTGCGACGGCGAGTTTTCGATCATGATGGATTCGGGATCAGCTCCGCCCGCGTATTTCCAGTTCAAGGCGAAGGCGTGAATATTGAGACCGCCGATGACGGCTTCCTGCCCATCTACGCTCAGAATCTTCATATGCCATCGCTTGTTCGGATCGGTCAGGAAGGGCGGGTATTCCTTCAATCTTTCGAGAAGCTTCCGGTTGTTCTTTTTCCACGCCTCGAACTGATTCTTCCCGTTTTCTTCCATCCATTTTGGAAGATGGGCCAGATCCTCCCGGGAAAGGCGGCGCGCGAAATCCTTGAAGGATCGGCTCAATTCCCCTGCGCCCTCCCGGGCATTTTCTCCGTGCCACTGATAATCCGCGGGCGTATTGAAGGCAATGACCTCGACCCCTGCGTCCTTCATCATTTGAAACATCCTCGGGTCCGAATCTGCAGAGCTTACCCAATCGTATATGATGCGACACTTGACTCCCTCATGGGCTTTCTTTGCGAGGAGGTTTGCCGTTTTCCATCCAGTTTCATCACTGTGAAAAATCAGGGTCTGGAGATTTATGCTGTCTTTTGCCTGCTCCATCATGCGATACCGCTCAGGAAAGGAAGAAGCTCCATTCTTGAGGAGGACAACCCGATTCCCCTCCACGACCTGGGAGTCGGTCAAGCGGTCAATCTCACTTTGAAGTTCGGCACCCGCCAATCCTGAAGATTGGATATGAGGGTCCAGATTCACGTCCGAGCCGGAAGGGACTTTTTTCTCTGAATTCCTTTGAGCAGGAGTCCAGTGGCGAGTCAGAAGCTCTGCCGTGATCAGTCCGACCGCCAAACCTGTCAAGGCGCCGGTGAATGCCGATTGAGGGCCGAAGACTAATCCACTCAGGTATCTCGCGCCAAGGCTTCCGATGACGGCGCCTTCGATGTAAGTTCTCCCTCTCAAGCTCAAAGCGGCATCCCTGAGTTTGACAATCTGACTCGTTAATCCCGATTTCTCGCCGAACTCTTGCAGACGATCTTTGATGGACGGCAGCGCGGGCTCACCCCGCCTCGTCCCGATATTCCCGGATTTCAAGCTGCCTCCGGTAAGTGGATGAATCACGACCTGCCTCCTGATTCAAAAGTACTGTGATTCGATCATAGCACGCACCTGTCGTGAAAAGCAAGTTCCAAGTGAGCTCCAGATGGAGGCCATTCTTGTGAAAACTTGCGAAAAATTTACACTTTGTTTACATTTTGGTTACAGAATTCAGCCTTTTTTTCAGTCTTCTTTCATCCAGGTCCTGTATGATTGGGCTGGGAAGAGAGATTTATCACAGGAGGGGAACATGGGTGTGGGGGCCATTGGCGGCATAAGCTCCGGTTCCGCCATGACTGGGGGGGCGAACCTCGGTCAGGGCAACACCGTTTTTCCCGTCTACGATCCTGTCCAGATTCTCCGGATCTCCTCCGCCCAGGCGCAAACAGGGCAGCGGGTCGCCCCCGCGGGCCAGAAGGATTCGGTCCGCTTTTCCCCGCTGGCCCAATCGCAGGCGCCTGCGAGTCCAGCAGCGGACACGACGGGCGCTGTTTTGGAGCTTTTGGACAAGCTGATTTCAGGCCTCAAGACCGACAGGAAAGAGGGCTTGCGGCCGGGGATCGGCGCCAGGAAAGTGGATCCCAATACATTGCCTTCATCTCCGGCTCCGGAAAGTCCCCTTGATCAGATGCTCATGAACCACCTGAGCCAAAAAGAGGCGAACACCGTTTACTATATGACGTTTGATGAGAAACTGTCGAAGTTCCAGGAGTTGCTTCCTGATGTCAAGGAGTTGATGGATCGTCGGCCTGACCTCACTCTTATGGATGCGTACAGGATATACAATGCCCTTGGGCGCATCCAGTTCAAGATCTGGCTTCCGGTCCTGTCAGTCAGGAAAGACATCGGGGCCGATGATGTGGAATCCGCGATAAAGATCATGGACGGCGGTATCGGAAACCGCCGGGCATTGGGGACTGCCATAAGATCCATGGCAGAGGTCCTTCTGGAGCGGGCCGACCTTTCTCCCAAGAGAGTGGCGGAGCTCTTTGCCGAGATGGGCAAAGGAAGCCAGGACAGCATGAAACTTGAGGGGAACATAGGGCGGGCCGCAAAGCTTCTGACTCACCGAAAAGACATCGCTCCCGAAGAGATTCAGTCTTTGTGGCACACTCTTGTCAAGACAACAGGGAGTGAAGAGGCCAGGACTCAGGCCTTTGCCGTATCCACCGATGTCATGATGAAGCGCAGAGACATTCGGCCCCAGCAAATGGCTGCACTCTGGAAAACTATGCGGAAAAACACCAAAGAGGAGGGGAACGCGGTTCAGGCCTTTGGAATGGCGGGAGAGCTTCTCAAAAACCGTGGAAACATTCAGCCCGAGCAGGTGGCGGGACTTTACAAGGGTATATCCAAAGAGCTGCGGTCCGATGGCGCAAAACTCAGCGCCTTCTCAATCGCCGCATCAGCCCTGGAAAGAAGGCCGGACATATCCCCTGAGCAGATGGGGCAATTCTTCAAGGCAGCAGCCGGATCCGCGACAAGCGATAATGACAAGGTGTCCAATTTTTCCTCACTCTTGGGAAGGTCGGAGGGGCTCGGAAACGCCGCTCCCGGGTCCTCCCCTTCCCAGAGGCGAGATCCATTTTCAGAATCATCGGTTTCCGAGAACAAACCCAAAAATGAAGGAGGATTATCATGAGTACCGTCAATCCAGGAATCGCCTATTCACCAGTTTTCTTTCAGCGCGAGGGCATCCAGCCCCATTGCCATCAAGTGAGGGGCTATGATCAACCCCCAATCAATCCCTGGCAGGATACCGTGTACATTCAGCCCGAGATCACTCTTGAGCAGTCTGCCGACCAAATGACCGGCTACCTGAGAAGCATGCCTCCGGAACGGAAACGGTTCTTCAAAGACATGTTCATGAATGCAAGAGCACAGGCATGGCAAGATGGAAAACCCGAGGTGGTCGCAATGAGCCAGGCCATCCTGAACAATCCCTATACCTCACCAGAGGAGAAACAGCTCGCTAAGGACTTTCTGGTAGCCGGAAATCGCAGGTTTGGGACACATTTCGCCACAGAGCCCCAGGACGTCCAGCAAGGGCAATCTCTGACTCCCGAGGACAAGACCGTCGAGGACGCGGACAAAGAAATGCAGGAATACCTCCAGAATCTCCCGGAAGAAAGAAAAAGGATCTTGAGGCCCATCTTCAAGCAGGCCGCCGCCCGGGCGAAAGCCAACAAGTTGCCCCTGGCTGTGGAGATCTCCAAAGCCCTTCTCATGAGCCCGCAAACAAACGAGGAGGAGAAGCAACTGGCCCTGAACTTCCTTCACGCAAATCATAAGCAGTTCCATAGCGGCAACAAGGCTGCTTAGTGGCCCCCACCTGGCCTCCCCCCAAAGGGGGAGGAAGGGGAGGAGAGGTTGCCTTGTCAGCTCCCCTCCCCTCGTGGGAAGGGCCAGGCGAGGGTGATTCAGGGAGGGGTGTATAGTGCGCCCCTCTCACTTTGTTTACCCCTCGGTGTCTGTTTGTTCATAGTTTGTTCCACAAAATGACTCTTCTTTGAGGCTCTTGCGAGTTTCTACTGATCCCGAGAGGCTATCATGCAAGTATTCCAATTCCGCGAAGGGAAACGCAAATGAAGGAGGAGGGGTAGTTGTGAGCACTATCGGCTATATGGGTTCCGACATCAACAGGGTCGGGGACCGTGTTGAAAGCAGAAAATCCTATCTCATGATGGGGAGAACCGCCGAAGGCGACTCGGTCATCAGACTCGATTCCGACAGGGACTACAGGGTCTCCGAAGAGGATCCCGCCCTGGTCATCAGAACCGAACAAGACGGTGAATGGAAATGGAAGCCCGTCACCGGAGCGGAGGAATTGAAGCAATTTCTGGAAAAGGCGACACTTCAGGAGAAAAGAGAGAACCTGGGACTCTGGAAAGATGCCAGGAAGTGGGTCATATTTGGGGGAAAAGACGGCATCCCCCAGGACGGTGAAGTGAGACCCATCAGCGAGCGCTGGGACACCCAGACCTTTTCTTATGACGAGACAGCCCGGGATACGCACGACAGAACCTGCGCCTGGGCCAGAAATTACAGCCGCATCCTCGGTGGGGAAGTCCTGGTAAACCTTGTCCAGTCCGCCACAGGTACCCTCGCCGTCCTGGAAGAGCCCCAGGCCATCACCCGAACCGAGGTGGAGTATGTCACCCTTTGGGGAATCTGCGGCGCAGGAGAGCTCCCTCAGATGACGGAGGAAAAAGTGTACCAGGAGCCTGACAGGGTTTGAGCACAGGAGTTCCTTTCAGACCCCTCGGCTCGGGGCCACAGGGATCTTGAGCGAGAATGTAGCCCCTTCGCCGGGGGCGGATCGGACGGAGATCGTTCCGCCCATTCGCTTCACGATTCCTGCCACAATGGACAGGCCCAGGCCGACCCCTTTTCCGATGTCTTTGGTGGTGAAGAAGGGATCAAAAACCTTCGGAATATCCTCAGGTCGGATTCCGGCGCCGTCATCGGAAAACTCCAGGAGGACGAGGTTGCCTTCGAGAGATCCTCTGACCTGGATGGCCCCCGGGCGTCCCTTCATGGAGATGGCATCCCGGGCGTTTGTCAGAAGATTCGTGAAAATCTGATACATTTCGCTCTGGTTTCCCAGGACGGGCGGCAGATCGGCCACCTCCATCCCGATCCTGATTCCATCTGTTGTGAAGGAGTGCTCCACAAGACGCACGGTGTCTGCAAGGATTGCGCCGAGACTCAGCTTCTCACCAGGGGCAAAATCCTGTCGTGAATAGCGAAGAAGGTTGTCTATGATGTCGCGGCAGCGACCCACTCCTTCCTGGATGAATTTGACCGCTTCCACGTCATCCGCGTCGGAAACAGAGAATTCCAATAACTGGGCGCTGTTCAAGATGGCGCCGAGAGGATTCTTGATCTCATGGGCGATTCCAGCGGCCAGTTGTCCCACGGCAGCCATCTTGCTGGATTGAACCAGTTGTCCCTGGGTTTCTTTCAGCTCCCTGTGGGCTCGTGTCGTTTCCTCAAAGAGTCTGGCATTCTGAATATAGGCACTGGCCTGGGAGGCCACAATGGTCAGAAACTCCAGATGATCCTTCATGTAGGGCTGGGAGGCATCTCTGATCGTTGTGATGATACCCGTGGCCTCCTGATCCGTTGCCAGCGGAACAGCAAGAATGGTGAACCCATCCAGGGCGCCCGGAGGATTGCAAAGAGGCGCCTTGTCTTCCAGGAGCCGACCGATCGGTAATTCTCCTTTCTTGAATTCCCTCGCAAGGGAGTTCGGAACATCCCCTCTTGTGACTTTTGGGGAGAGAAGAATCCGGCTTCCCTCCAGGAGGTGGACACAGGTGCCCCTGCTTTCCAGAACTTCATTGATCTGATCGGCCATCTGCTCCAGAATTCTTGTCAGCTCCAGGGATGTGCTGATCTGCTGAGTCAGCGCATAGAGGGTGGAGAGCTCCTTATTCTCAACCCTTGTAGCGAAAGTCTCTCTGAAGGAATAGATACCGAAAAATACAGGGAGAAGGAACAGGAGGAGATAGAATCCGCCGAAATTGGTGTAAATGAGGACAATGGGGATGCTCATGGGGGCGAAAAG
>JACPDT010000106.1:8157-15302 GCA_016183865.1 Armatimonadota bacterium
CTTTGACAAGGCAATATACCACGTAAAAGAGCACGAGATGGGAAGCCATCAGGGCAAGGAAGGAAAGGGTCAAAGGGATGGCATCCCAGGGCAGGAGCCGCGTGAAAGCAACAGAGCCGCCGCACGCCGTGTACGTTTTCAGGGCGACCCAGAGAGGGAGAGTGAGGTGAGCCATGTTCAAGAAAAGGAATGGGACCGGCCCTTTTTTTGCAAGGTGGGCCATTGCAACGGCGAGTATGGCTGCCAGGATGCTGGGCAAGCCGAAAATCAAGAGGGCCGCAAAGAAGAGGGTGGTGAAAAAGGAGCGGGAAACGGCCGTGCGGGGGATGTCCACCTGGCTCATCAAGGATGCCAGGAAAACTGCGGTTGTGCTGAGCAAGGGGGGCAGGATATGGAAACTCAATGCCCGGCCTGCCTCAAAAAGGACGTAGAGTGAGGCGGCGGCAATAAGACTCCACGGAAGGAGAAGGCGTGATTTCATCTATGTCGAGAATTCTAAGAAAGGGGGGAAGGTCCTTCAGATGCTGTGTGCTACCTGAGCCAGTTCCACATCTGGTCGGCCTGGCCGGGAGCCTGCTGATATCCTGATGCCCCGGGGGAGGTCAAGAGCAGTGACAAGAGTTGGGTCAACTGCCAGAGCGCCATGGTGAGCTGTTGCACAAGAGGATCTTGAATCTGGGAGATCCAGTCAGGGGAATTCAGGTCCTGGTTGCCCTGGGCAGGATAAACCGCAGGTTCCCGGTTCCCCTGCGTCCCAAGTCCAAAAGACGCAGGCTCTCGTATCGGAGCTGCAGCCGTTGCGCCCGAGGGGTCGGCACTCGCCGCAGCGGTGGCTGTATTGGCCCAGGACTGTGCTTCCGCAGGCCAGCCGTAACCGGCATGACTGGTAAGAGCTGTGCGCATGTCACCATCGGATCTCAGCCAGTTCCATCTTGGATCATCCTGTCTCAGCCAGTTCCATCTTGGGTCATCCGATCTGAGCCAGTTCCATCTTGGATCATCCTGTCTCAGCCAGTTCCATCTCGGGTCATCCGATCTGCATCCGGTCTGAGCCAGTTCCGTCTCGGGTCATCCGGCCTGGGCCAGTTCCATCTCGGGTCATCCACGTTGTCTTGATGCTCCTGGCCCGGCACCACTGTAGTCTGCCACCCGGGGAGGCTCTCCCAGTTGTTCAGATTGGAATTGACCTTTCGGGCGTAATCATAGAGTCTGCTGGATCTGAGGTCCCGGGCTCCATCATAGCCGTAAATGATACTGGTATCTGTCTCCATGTTGAGCTTCTCCAGGGGGAGGAAAAGGGTCAGTCCTGATGCGCCCTCATAGTCATCCGCCCTGTAGTTGGCCACAACCGCATCCTTGAGATCTCTTGAAAGCAGATCTCCCGATTGAATCAAGTGGCGGTTTCCGCTGATTTGAGCCGCTCTGGCGATATCCGCCATGTCGTGGAACTGATCAAAGAGGGGGTTCTCATCCATCTGGCCGATCAAGTCCTGGCCCTTGAGAGCATTTACGAATTTCTTGAAATCCCCGTCAGGCACCCTGTCCCTGTCATTGATCACCTTGGCCAGTTGAGAGAGTCTCCGATCCAACTTGTGGAGAGAGCTCGTATCCACTGCCGAAAGGGTCTTGACGGCGTCATTTTCGGAAGAGGCATTCACAAATTGTTCCACGAACGCACGGGGATCGTGCAGGGAGCCTCCAGCATTCTTATCTATGCCCTGAAGGATGTTACGGTAGTCAAGTCCTTTTCCCCCGATCGTCTCTTCCGATGAAACGATGTAGTCCGCCGTGTTCTTGAGTTGATGGGCGACTTCGTATGACCCCATGTAGCAGGAGTCAAACCCCACCATGTCCAGCTTCTTGCCTCCGTTTGCTTCTTTAGCCTCTTCCAGGGCCTTTCGGATTCCCTCGGGAGACATGAGCCTGTTTCCATCCTTGTTCTCCATGGCGCCCAGAATACCGGCGCCGTGGCCTCCCATGATTACGGCATAATGGTCTGCCTCATAGTTTTTCATGCCCCATTTCAGGAAATCTTTCAAAGAGCCCGGTGATGACATGTCTCTCCCTGTCTGGGGGTCCTTTACTTCCTGAAGTTGCCCGTCCTTCAACGCGAAGGTCCTTGTTGCATAGGGCTTTGAGGAATCGAGGAAGCCGGTGGAGCTGGTTTGCTGGACTACCACATTGATGTTCTCCAGGTTGCCGATACCGCGAAGCTCCTTGAGCTGGTTCAACATGGACACATCAATATTCCCGTCAGAAGCGGCATTGTAAAGCATGACGGTCCAGGACTTCTTCTCTCCATCGGGATCTGCACGATGAATGCCTGAGATATCGTGGCCGAAGACATCTCTCAGGTACTGGCGCTTCCGCCGCCGGATGATTTCATCACGGTCTTCCGAATCGTGGTCATGATGCGTTTTCTCGTGTTTATGCTCATTTTTTTTCTTTTCTGAAACCTTGTTTTCAAGAGGGTCTTCCGTTTTCTTGTCAGGGTTTTTCGGCTTGCGGACTGTGTACTCCGGCGCCGGATCGTTCAGTCTATTGTCAACACTCTTCCGCAAGCGGTTGGCGCCGGGTGTGCCGGCAGGCTGTGGCCCTCGGGGGGCTCCGTTACCCGGTGCGGCAGGCGCCTCGGCACCGGGGGATCCACCCGCCCCAGGAGCTGCTCCTGCGCTGTTTTCGCCGGAAGAGAGCCCTTCGGCCCCAAGAAGTTGCATCAGAATTTCGAGAAGGGTCTGAGTCTGTTTTGCCGATTCCACGTCCCCTCTCGCCAACTCTTCTTCCATTTTTTTATTGAGGGCTTCAATCTGTTTCTGGAGATCTTCCACGTATTGTTGCTGATACTTCTGATTCTGGATATCCGAGCCGTCGGCGGGTCCGCCCGCGGGATCGGAAGGAGCCGGAGCGCCAGGAGGCGCTGTGTCAGGATATGAAAGAGAGGAACTCGGGGAAAGCCCTGATATAGGAGCAAGTTCTCTTTGCGGATCCATCAAATCCAACCCCCTTTGGCTGCCCTCTCTCCTGGTTTGACAGAGCCTACTTTGCCGTTAAGAACTGCGGCGACCGGCGGTGCGTAGAATTGTTCCATTTTCTTCTCACTTCTTATGGCATGAATTATCATAACAGGTGACCATTACAATGTTATGTCAAACTTGTTAAATTTTCCCCTCATTTCCGTCCTTTACCGTGTCATCATGATAGAAGCCTCTCCCCTTCACGGGCTCCGGGCTGACTCCATTTTCACTCCACAAAGGCTCGGAAATGTAAATTTTTGACTTGGGGAGGTAAACATGGCTTCTTCCCGTGAGGGGAAATCAGGGGCCTTCGAAGAATATCTTCTCTGTGGTGACACGACTATCGGCCAGGGGGACTCATGTCTGAGCAGATACTCTTGATTGACGACGATCCACTCATGCTCAAGGTGTTGGAGAAGGTGCTGACAAAGGCCGGATTCTCCGTTACCTGCGCGAAAGACGGGCACGAGGCCATCCAGAAAGCCAGGGAGACTCTTTTCGATCTGGTCATCAGTGATGTAAAGATGGCTGGAATGGACGGTCTTGAGACTCTCGCGGAAATGAATCGGATCGCTCCGGACAGCAAGAAGATCATCATCACCGGGTATGCCAATCAGGACGCCCCCGTCAAGGCCATCAAGCTGGGAGTGGATGACTATTTCTTCAAGCCCTTTGATGCTAGGGAATTTGTTCGCAGCGTTCAGGCCAGCATGGAGAAATACCGAATCTCCCGGGAACGGGATCAGGCCCTGCAGTATATCAGAGATGCCTATCTTGCGGCCATCAAGTCCCTCGCCCTTGCCATTGAAAAGCGCAGCCCTTACAAGGAAGGACATTCTGCCCGGGTTGCCGCTAATGCCCTTCGAATTGCGAAAAAAATGGGCTTTTCCCGAAAGCGCCTGGATGAGCTGGAGCTTGCCTGCCATCTCCACGATCTGGGTGAGGTGGAAATCAAGAGCGAGATTCTGGACAAGCCGGATGTTCTTACAAAAGAGGAATGGGCTCAGGTGCGAGAGCATCCTGTTTCGGTCCGGAATACTCTTGGGGCGCTGACGGACCTCTCCTCCGTCCTGACCACAATCCGCCACCACCATGAGCGTTATGACGGAACCGGATATCCGGACCGCCTTGCAGGGGACAAGATCCCACTTCCTTCCCGAATTCTTCATGTCGCGGAGGCCTTCGATGCACTCACTTCTTCCCGTCCCCATCGGGAAAGCCGCGAGCCTCAGGAAGCACTGTCCGTGCTGAATGAAGAGGCGGGAACCCAGTTTGATCCCGAGGTCATTGAAGCCTTTATCTCCTCTTTCGGCGAAGAGGAGGATCGGGCTCAGGAAAGCGTGCAGGATCTTCTTTCCGATCTGGCACGAAAAAGCTCCAGAGGACTCCTTCATCTGGCAAGAACCTGTTTTTCCGTAGGTGACCGGGAAACGGCGTCAAAGGCTTATCAGGAGATACTGGATGCAAGAGAGCGTATGGACGATCCGGACACTTTCTTTCTTGCAGCTCACGATCTTTCCAGAATATTCTGGATTTCGGGAAATGTTACAAAAGCGGTGGAGATGGCCGCGAGCGCCCTTGATATCGCCAGAAAGAACCAGCTCGTCCTTCAGGAGGCCAAGGCTGTGGCGTCCCTGGGGCTGTTCAACCACACCCTCGGAAAGCCGGCTCAGGCGGAGGAGCTTCTCCTCCAAGCCATGGCTACTGTTCGCAATTGTCAGGATGTTTTTGAGGAAGCGGGGATCCATCTTTATCTGGCTTATGCTTATCTGGGCCAGGAAGGCAAGACCTCCAGGGTTCGAGACCATCTGGACTCCACTTTGGGGATCTCCCGCCTGACAAACCTTGGAGAGCTGTACCTGCGGGAGCGCAAGGTTCTTATTCCCCTCCTTGCCTTTGCTTTTCGAGAGAGCTTCCACCTGGACTCTCTGGGTCCCCTGATCTCCTCCCTTGACAAGGAGTCACTTCAGGCTTTGCTGACTCTGATGGGCAACGAGACTCATCCTGCCAGGCGGTGACGCGGCTTCCTTCGCCTTATCCTCCCTCGCGGAAGATGGAAATGAGGATGTGCGGAAATCGGCTGCCGAAGCTCTTCTATTCAGGGCAAATGCGGAAACAGGGGAAAGACTCCAGATTCGCATCCTCGGTCCCTTCCAGTTACAGCGGCGGGATGGCCCCGTGACGGAAGAGCAGTGGAGAATGAAGAAAGCCAAAGGGCTCCTTGCTTACCTGGTTACCGGGAGAGACAGGCAGATTTCGGAAGAGACCCTGATGGATCTTTTCTGGCCCAACCTGACTCCCGACAGGGCCAGACACAACCTGCACAACACCGTATACAGCCTGAGACGGGTGCTGGAGCCCGAATTGCGGGAGGGATCCGTTTCCCGGTTCATCGTTCACCGAAAGAGCTTCTATCGCTTCAATCCCGAGAGCCCTTATTGGCTGGACACGGAGGAGTTCGAGAAACACGGGGCTTGCGCCGATCGCTTGTTCCTGCAGGGAAAAAGAGCTGAGGCGATACTGGAGTACCAGGAAGCGGAAAGGCTCTATCGCGGTGATTTCCTGGAAGATGATCTGGATGCGGAATGGGCCGGTGTTGCCAGAGATCAGTTGCGAGGGAAATATCTCGATATTCTGTGGCGGTTGGCCGACTATTTTTCCGAGCAGAAGAAACATGAGGTCAGCAAGAATCTGTGCCGGAAAATTCTTCAGGCGGACGACTGCTATGAAAAAGCCTATCTGATTCTCATGAAGAATTTCTGGCTGGAAGGTCGCAAGGATGAGGCCGTAAAGCACTATCATATCTGTGCGGATACGCTCAAGAGGGAGCTGGGAGTTTCCGTGTCGGAAGAGGTGATGGCTCTTTATCTTCAGATCATCGGCTGATCTTGTTGACAGCAGTACATTTTCCATGAAGGACATGCCCGTTCTCCCCCAGAATCACATAACCAGGGGCGGGAAAAACAAGAGAAAGGACGTGTTTTTTTATGCCACAGACCAAAGTAAAGCACCACACACTTTGCCACTTCGAGCTCCCTTGCCATGATCCCGAAAAAGTGAGCCACTTCTATCAGAAGCTCTTCGGGTGGGAGATCAAGAAGATGGACATCGGAGGAATGGCCTACTGGTTCATCAAGACCACTCCGGAAGAGGAAGCCGTCACCGGCGGGCTCATGAAGACAGAGAAGTCTCTTGACCCTGTAGTGAACTACATCCTTGTTGATTCCGTGGACGCCTTTCTGAAAAAGGCCATGGATCTGGGCGCCAAGCTTCTTACGCCGAAAACGCTGGTGCCCGGCATGGGACATTTTGCCGTTTTCTCCGATCTGGAAGGCAATTCGATGGGACTCTGGGAAACACTCTGATCATTTTCGAGTTGTCATCCCCTCACCTGACTTCCCCTCCTCCTGCCTCCCCCCAATGGGGGAGGTCAGGTGGGGGGGCTTGTTTTTGCAAGCCGGCAACCAGTGAGATGCCTGATCACCTGTAAAAAGCCACCGCCCCATACCCAACAACCCCTGCATGATCCCCTGTGATCATTCCCGAATGGGAGTATGACAGGAGCTTTGTTTTGACGTTTCCGAGGCATGTGCAAGCCTGCACCAGAGCAGCCACTCCCGCTGCGCCGCACAACTGGCATTCATTTCGGGCGACGCCGGAGAGCAGCCCTTCGGCGTCCAGGTCCAAAATGCGCTGGAGGGCGTGCCGGTCCAGTTTCTCGGCAATGGGGGCGGGATAGTAGTGGGAGAGGTCGCTGCTTGCGATCACGAGCACCTTGCTTTCAGACAGTATGGAAACAAGGGTTTCTGCCAATACCTGAACCAAAGTCGGCGCCGGCTGGTGAAGGGCGAGTGGAACGATGGGTGTCCCGCTCGCGGTGAGCTGCAAGAAGGGGAGCTGGACTTCCAGGGAATGTTCCCTCGAGAATGCCTGTTGGCAGGAAACAAACGCAGGGTGGCTCGCCCGTATTTTCCCCCTCAGCTCCCCGTCAATGGAAACCACTCCCAAAGGTGTTTCATAGGCTTCTTCTGTGGCGACAGCGATGCCGTTTACGGGTGCGAAGTGGCTCGGTCCCAGAAGAATTATGGAATCATAGGCGCGGTTTTCCAGTTGGCGATAGGCCCAACCTGC
>JACPDT010000111.1 GCA_016183865.1 Armatimonadota bacterium
CACGGGAATGACGTTAATTGGCTCAATCGGACTTCTTGCGAGGTCATCAAACTTTGGCTCATCGTGAAAGAGTGTGGGTAAAACTTGTCATTCCCGCGAAGCTTGTCCCGCGCGTTTCAAACGGGGAGCGGGAATCCGGCATCCCACATCAAACATAGTGAAACACCCACCTTAAAGAATCTCCTCCCACAAATCCCTCCAATCCGGATTCTGCTTTTCAATAAGCTCCAGCTTCCACGCCCTGTTCCATTTCTTCATCTGCTTCTCCCTTTTTATAGCTGTCTCCATATCCCCATGCAACTCGTAATAGACCAGACGATGAACCTTGTATCTCTTCGTGAAACCTTCAACCAAATCGTTTTTGTGTTCCCATGCACGTTTGGGGAGATCGCTTGTAACCCCAATGTAAAGAGTGCCATTTCGCTTGCCGGCAAGGATATAGACTGCTGGTTGCTTAGACATCCGAGATCACTGGATTCCCGCTTTCGCGGGAATGACGAATGAACCGGGAATGACGAATGAACCGTGAATGATGAATGAACCGGAAATGACGAATGAACGTTATCAGCAGAAATCCCTCAAAACAGGCTCATCGTGAAAGAGTGTGGGTAAAACTTGTCATTCCCGCGAAGCTTGTCCCGCGTGTTTCAAGCGGGGAGCGGGATCCAGCATCCCACTTTTTTTACCCACGATTACGCGAAGAGCCCAAACTTTCAACTCTCGAAAATTTCTCGTATTTTTCCTTTATCTGATTACTGACGGCTGAGACCTGAACGCTTACCTGAAGGTCCGAAAGGGTGACCCGGGGGTGCTACCTCGCTGCCGATGGTGAAGAGACCACAGAGCTCAAATGGCGCAGCACCTTTTCCGGAAGCAGGGGCAAATCGGTGATCCGGCAGCCTATGGCGTCATAAACGGCATTGGCGATGGCAGGGGCTGTGGCTATAGTGGGAGGCTCTCCGACGCCGATGGCGCCGAAAGGTCCGCTCTTCTCGTCAAGCCCGACTGCGACGACCTTCACATCGGGAAAGTCCGTTGAGCGCATGAGCTTATATGCGCCGACAATCTGGCCGCGCACTGCCTGGGGGTTGATGCAACGCCCTACATAGTGGGCTGCGGTGATCTCATTCACCGTGATCTTTCCTGTCCGGATATTCACATCCACTTCCGCCATCTGAGTGCCGAAGGCGATGGGAAACCAGGCTTTTCCGAGTCCTGTCCCGGGATCCAGGGGCTCTGTGAGCGAATGGGCCTTGAACATTCCTTCCCTTCGTCGGGGTTTACCGAATCGGGAGAAGCTCTCCATCACCTGGGAGATGGGGACCCGCTTTGCGGGATCCTTTACGGAGAAAGCCTGGCCATACTCCAAATCAATGTCCGATTCCGGAACATGGAGAAGCTTGCCGGCAACTGCAAGGATGTCCTGCCGGATCGGAAGACAGGCCCTCATGACCGCATTTCCGGTTGTATAGGTCTGTTTTGTGGCGACCGTTGAGCCGCAGTTGCGGGTCCGGTCCGAATCGGCATTCACGACATGCACCGATTCAAGCGTGAGGCCCAAAACCTCTGCGGCCATCATGGCAAAGGTGGTATTTGAGCCGTTTCCGTAATCCACGGTCCCCACATAAATTGTGGCTGTTCCGTCAGGATGAGCCTCTGCGATGCAGTCAGTGGTGTCCTCAATTCCTGTGCCGAAGCCGATGCCGTACCAGATCGTCGCCATTCCAACGCCCCGCCGTACATCGGGGGCAATCTCCTTTGGCCCTTTCCTGCGCTCCTCCCAGCGAAAGTCCAGTGCCGCCTCGCGGATCGTGGCTTCTGCGGGGACGAGACAGCTCAATTGAAAATCGGTGGCTGTCCGGCCGCCTTTCTTGAGGACATTCTTGAGGCGGAACTCCATTGGGTCCATATTGAGGGCCCGTGCCGCCTCATCCATGTGGGACTCGGAGCAAAACGCAGTCTCTGCGGCCCCGAACCCGCGGGTAGCCCCGGTTATGGGGTTATTGGTGTACACGGCATACGAATCCACTCTCACATTGGGAATCTCGTATGGACCGCTCACCAGGACCCCGGCTTTTCGCATGATGTTCTGAGACCATGAGGCATAAGCTCCGGAATCGCCGACAACTCGGGCTTCCAGGGCGACGATCTCCCCCGTTTTCCTGACACCCATCCGAATCCTTGTCCGAAGCTGGGTTCTCTTTGTCGTCACGAGCATCGTTTCTTCCCGGGTGTATTCGATCTTCACAGGCTTGCCTGTTATGAAAGTCCCCAGTGCGGCGTGGATCTGGGCATAGATGTCCTCCCTTTTTCCATAAGCGGCGCCGATAGCGGCCTGAACACACCTGACATCCTCCTTGGGAATTCCCAATGCCCTGATGATGTTCAGACGATCGAAGAAAACGCTCTGTCCCGGCGAAATCACAGTGAGCTTGCCTTTCTCATCATAATAGGCGATGGCGGCCTCCGGCTCCAATGGGGCATGATCCTGGGGCTGAGTCTTGTACGACTCCTCCACAATGAGATCAGCTTCACCAAAACCTTTTTCCACATCCCCTTTTTCGAGATGGTAATGGGACAGGATGTTGCCCTTTTCGTGCACTCTGGGAGCATTCTCTCCCATGGCCTCCTCGGGATCATAGACAGCCGGAAGCGGTTCATAGGCCACTTTCACCAGATCCCTGGCCTTTTCAGCGATTTCCCGGGTATCGGCCACAACAAGGGCGATGGGCTCTCCATAATAGCGAACCTTGTCTTTGGCGAAGACCTGCTGGTCCCGAATCCGCTTGCCATAGGCATTCTCCCCCGGGATGTGCTCTTCGGTGAGAACGACGTGAACGCCAGGAAGGGCCGTGGCTTTCTCCGTTTCGATCCCGAGGATACGGGCATGAGTATGGGCGCTTCGGACAGTCACCGCCCAGAGGCTGCCCGGGATGCTGATATCGGCGGTGTATTTCGCTGTCCCGTCTACACGGGAAACGGATTCAATGCGGGGGGCGTCTTTCCCGACGATCCTTAAGGGCTTCCCACTCCAGGGTAAAGGGGTTGCATCCGGGTCTGAAATTCGGGCGATTCGGAATTTTCCTTTCCCAAGCTCTTCCTTCGTGATCTGCCCGGAGGCTAATTGAATGGATTCCACAAGTTGCTGGTATCCCGTGCACCGGCATATATTATGGTGGATGGCTTTGCGAATCTGCTCGTCCGTGGGCTGGGGATGGCGATCAAGAAGGGCCTTTGCGGACATGAGAAATCCGCTGGTACAGATTCCGCACTGGAATCCATGAGCCTGAATGAAAGCCTCCTGCAAGGCATGGAGCCGGCCATCCTGAGCCAACCCTTCGATGGTTGTGATCTCTTTTCCCTGGAGCCTGGCAGGCTTTGAAAGACAGGAGAGGGCGAATTTTCCGTCTATGAGGACATTGCAACACCCGCATGTGCCGATATCGCAAGCCTTCTTGGCCCCGGTCAAACCGAGGTCTTCCCTGAGCACATCGAGAAGGGTCCTGTCCTCGCCGATCTCCAGGTCCACAGGCTTTCCGTTTACTGTGGCCTGAAACCGCACGGCTAAGGTTCCTTCCTGAGGGAGGCCTCAAGATTTTTTACGATATCGGATGCCTTCTCGGCAGGTTCATGCTTTCCCAGGCCCGCGTCCCTCCTGAGGGCTTCCGCCTTGTCTATTTTCTCCCAGGAAAGGGCCAGCTCAGGCCGTCCGAAATGGCCGTATGCGGCAAGAGCCTGATAAATAGGCCGCCTCAGGTTCAGGTTCCGGATGATGGCGCCCGGGCGAAGGTCAAAATGATCCCGAACGAGCTTCTCGATGAGGGAAGGGCTTACTTTCTCCGTTCCATAGGTCTCCACGGAAATGGAGACAGGATGGGCCACGCCGATGGCGTAAGCAAGCTGTACTTCGCATCGGTCCGCAAGCCCGGCGGCAACGATGTTCTTCGCCACATAGCGGGCCGCATAAGCGCCGGACCGGTCCACCTTGGTGGGATCCTTGCCGGAGAAGCATCCCCCCCCGTGTCTGGCCATTCCTCCATAGGTGTCCACGATGATCTTCCGTCCTGTGAGTCCGGTATCTCCCTGGGGCCCTCCGATGACGAA
>JACPDT010000112.1 GCA_016183865.1 Armatimonadota bacterium
GGGAAAGAATTCCCGAAACTCGCTGGTCAGTTGGGCAGCCAATGTCTTGTTATGGGAGATCACCAATGTCGGTTTCTGCACCTTCGCGACCACATTGGCAATGGTGAAGGTCTTCCCTGACCCTGTCACGCCCAGAAGGGTCTGCTCGCGAGAGCCGGAAATCAGACCCTCCACAAGCTCTCCAATTGCTTTCGGCTGGTCCCCCCTTGGGGGATACGGGGAATGAAGCTTAAAGAGGTTGTCCTTCACGACCGCTTCCCCACTCTTGCCCTTTCCACAAAACTCTCGAAAAGGGGTCTGAAGGCGTCAAAGACTTCCCCAGACTCCGGGTGCCATTGCACGGCCAAAAGCCATGGATGGCTCACACCCTCAAAGGCCTCCACCACGCCATCCGCCGATCTTGCCGTGAGGCGGAAGAAAGGCGCCAGCTCCTTTACCGCCTGGTGGTGCCTGCTGTTCACTACAAGGTCCGTTGTGCCGAGGACCTCAAAAAGAATCGTGTCTCCGTCCAGAACCTCGACAGGGTGTCGGGTCTCACGGGAGACAGGGCCCCGGTGCTCGGCAATGCACCACGGACACTCCTGGGGGAGATGCTGATGAAGAGTACCCCCTGCAACCACATTCAGCTCTTGAAGTCCCCTGCAGATAGCTAGAAGAGGAACTTGAGCGCGGAGCGCCTCACGAGCCAGGGGCAGTCCCCACGAATCCCGCTCTGGCTCCAACTGGAGGATCCCTTCAGGATAACGGTTCTCTTCTCCATAGTGACAAGGAGCAATATCTTTGCCCCCTGTCAACAGAATCCCACCCAGTTGAGGCAACATCTCCTTCCAGTCGCGATTTATCACCGCTGGCACGCCGCCCGTTTCCTCTATGGAGCGGATGTACTCATTGTCTGTGAACGTCAATCCCTCGGGCCTTTCGGGAAGAGCGACGCCGATAAGCGGCTTTCCTATGTCAGACACGAACTCTACCCCCCAAACGCCGGCATGAAGGTCGAAACGCTTCATCCTCGCGTTCTTGCTGAAAGCTGATTGCTGACCGCCGAATTCTCACCTTTTCCTTTCGCAGGAAGGAGAGAGATCCCTCTTATTTGAAATCTGTTAGTCACCTGACCATGCTTATCGAAGGCGCCCTGTTGAATCATCGGTATGAGATCAAGAAACTGGTCGCAAAAGGCGGCCAGTGCCTGGTTTATCTTGCCCAGGACCTCCGGGACAACAGATGCAATAGAATTGTCAAGGAGATGCGAAACCTCTACTGCGACCCGACCCAGCAACAGAAGATGATCACCCTCTTTCAGCGGGAAGCGGAAATCCTCATGCGTTATGACCATCTCCATCTTCCCGAGGTTTTCGAGCTGATTGAAGATGAGGAGAGCTGCTACATTGTTGAGGAGTACATAGAAGGCAAGAGCCTGGAAGAGGTGCTGAAAGAACGGGCGGTCCCTCTTGACCACGAAGAAGTCGCAGGGATGGCCCGGCAATTGCTGTGTCTGCTGGAATTCCTTCACACGCTGGATCCCCCCATTCTGCTGCGAGATATCAAACCCGGAAACATAGTGGAAACGAAAGAAGGCCGGCTCTACTTCGTGGACCTCACCAGTGCCCGATATTGGGGACCTGGGCAGGGGGACACGGTGCTCATCGGGTCTCCCGGGTATGCGCCCCCTGAGCCGTACAGCGGAAACAGCGACCCCAAATCGGACATCTATGCCCTGGGCGCCACCATGTACCGTCTTGCCACCAGATACGATCCGGCGAAGACCCCTTTCCTCTTGCCCGCTCCACGGAGCCTGAACCCGGAAATCCCCCCATCCATGCAAAGGATCATCCTTACGGCGATTCAGATGAATCCGGAAGATCGCTACTCCTCTGCGAGGGCTATGAAAGAGGCCCTTGAGGAGGCATACCCCCTCCTGACAAGGAAAGGGCAAACCGGCGGAAGGAAAAGCGTTGTGTTCCCTGGAAGGGTCTGGGTGTGGGCTCTTGGAACTGGAGGGGTCGCCGCGTTCCTGGCGCTGATGTGGACTTTGTTGCATCACTTAAAGTTGCAGTGAATGATTCACTTTGCGTCCGGCTCCACACTCCGTTGCGTCCGGTTCTAACGTGTGATCTCTCTGAACAGATGCCGCAGCTCGGGGAGGATGAGCCTTGTGAGTGCCAGCTCAACCGCTTTGTGAGACCCGGGGAGGAGTATGATCAGTTTTCGGCCGATGGTTCCGGCTGTCGCCCTGCTCAGCATGGCGGAGGATCCGATCTCCTTGTAGGAAAGATAGCGGAAAAGCTCTCCGAAACCGGGAAGCTCTCTCTCCAGTCTCGGTGCAACGGTCTCGATGGTCAGGTCCCTGCTCCCGAGCCCGGTCCCCCCCGACACGAGAAGAAGCTCACCCTCGCCCGAAAGAAAGGAATCCAGTTGCTGCAAGATTCTGGAGGGGTCATTGGGGATGAGGGCATAGGAGGAAACACGGTGTCCTTCCGAGAGGAGAAGCGATTTGGCAAGGCCTCCCGACTTGTCCTCGGCCTCGGTTCTTGTGTCGGTGACGATCAGAACGGCACACGCAACTTGAGATATGGCGCGTGCCGCATCCTTGTGCTCTTCGTGTCCCATTTTCTGTTAAAGTAGTTTCCGCTTTAAGCTCCACATGGGAGAATCACCCCCACCTGACCTCCCCGTGCCCTACCAGCGCACTCCGATTCCGATTGTGGGTCCGCTGTAGTCGGTCCGGATAGTGTTGTTGGCATTCTTGTACGTGTTGTTCTGGCCTTTCCAGCCCAGGTCGCCGTACCAGTTGTTATTGACGCCGCCGGTCTTAAAGTTAAAGACGACTCCAACATTGTAGTCCCAAATCGAATGCGTCGCATATCCCTGCCCATTGATGATAATTCCCGATGTTTGCATGGTGGGATAAAAATTGATGGAGGCATAGGGGGTGAGCTGCTGAGTGTAATCAGGCTCCAGACCGAGTCCTGCGCCCCATCCTTGAGTCCTGTAGGTGTAGTCAAGAGCTGTGCCGCCCGATTCCGAGAAGCGGATGGTCCTGTACAGCAACTGGGCATACAGGTCATATGGATATCAAAATCGTCCAACTTCAAGTTGTAGTTCACTCCTGCTCTTCCCAGATTTCCGCTCCCTGCCGCATAAGTGGCGCCACCCCGGAAGCGAGGCCAGAGCTTGGCATCGAACTTGATCTGCCAGGTGCTCAATGTTGAAGATTGAGTCCCATCCCAGTCCTTGTACGTAATTGGGTAATAATAGCCAGTGGTCACGAACTTGTAGTTTCCCCACCATTCATCCTGTGTCTGTGCAGATGCTGGACCCGCAAGAACCAGGAAAGTGAGAACAAGTGCGATGACCCCTATGGCAGCCGCTGTTTTCCTGCTCATAAGTCCACTCCTTTCACTTGTTTCGCGAATTTGAAATGTATTCTTAACTTGTTCAGAACCTGTACGTAAAGCCGCCTACGACCCCCTGAAAGGAGTCCATGCCGGGATAGGTCCAAGCCTTATAGGAGAGATCGAAGTGAAAATCCTTTTGCTGGCTGAGGCGGAAGCGAGCCCCTCCCTCAAAATCCCACGAAGAGCGGTAATATTCGGTATTCGGTGCAGGGTTTGTCACATTGTGCACGATTATTGTGGGATAATAAGTGATTCCGCCGAAAGCGGAGATCTTCTCACCAGGGTTGGGGGTCAATCCGAGACCTGCGCCATATCCGGATGAATCAATGGAAAACCATCTGACTGAATTTGCATCCACATGGTACTGGGAGGAACGATAAGCGGCCTTGAAGTAAAGACGCTGCTCCTCATAAGGAAATGAGCGATTCACTGATGTTTCGGAAATGAACTTGGACGTATCCAGGGGAATCTTCAAATGAAGCTCCATATCAAAAAGATTCACCCCAAAATTTGTGTTATACTGGTTCGTCGTTCCTGAACCGCTGATATAGACAAAACCGGGATAAACCCTGGGCCAGACCCTGGCTTCCCCTCTTACCACAACATTGGAAGTGTTCACAGATATCGGAAAACCTGGGACTGAGCCCAACTTGTAGGTTGCAGGGAAATACTGAATCGAGGCTGTGTATTTCGGATTAGAAAATTGATAAGGCACTTCTTGAGAGAAAACGGGAGAGATCGCGACCATCGCCAAGAGGAGTAAAACCCCCGAGATCTTACACTTCATTTCATCCCTCCTTGTTGATATTTCGACGGCAACAGAGTATAGGCCATACTGAAGCGCTATTTTACCGCTTATTCTACGCCCATGTCTCGATTCCTTCTTTCTGATTTGGAAGGGCGGGCGCCCGCTCTCAGGGGGGCTTTCGAAAAATTAACAAAGTATTTCTTGACAACAATAATGTCTCGTGATATCCTGAGAACACGAAAAGGGGAGGGGTGGAAATGGAAGCTACAGGCGCCCTGGGGGGCATCCTTCATCAGGACAAGGGAGTTGACTTTTCCTCTCGCCCCCTCAAGACACCCGCCCCTGGAATTCATCCTCCATCGTCTTCACTGAACCCTCTTGATGAGGTAACAGACCACGATCAAGTGATCCTGGTCCAATCCAAGGAGAAGGAAGCGGCGAAGATTCTGGGGTTGGAAGGCGACAGTGATCCTCTTTCCGCGATCAAGGAGAAACTCGAGAAGGCGCAAGCAAAAGAAACCCTGACAGGCAACGAGGTCGCTCAACTGAGGGGGGCCAAGGGGCTCCTCGACAACCTCAGGCAGCAGCTCGCCAGGACTCATCAATACTCACCCGAAATTCATGACGTCCTTTTGGATATCAATGCCACTCTTTCCAAAGCCGGGGCCGCATACAAGCCGAACAAGTCCATGCTATGGCAGGGCATCGAAGGAACAAGACGCGAGCCGATCCGCACGGAAGGAAATCGTGTGGAGTTCATGAGGGACGCGGAGGTAGTTCGGCGGGAGCTTTCACTCATTGATGAGGCAATTCACGATTCCTCGATCCCAAAAGACCAGCGGGAGCTGGATGTCCAGATGTATCACCTCACCCACCCTGAGATGATCCACGCGCTTCGCGATGCGGCAAAGGCCGGGTGGAGAGTCAATGTTCTTCTTGACCCCGGTTCCGACAAGGAGGAAACAGAGGGCTCTGAAGCCCTCAAGGCCAGGCTCACGGAAGGACTCGATAAAGACATGCAGGTGGGTTTTTATACCCGGGCCGGACTTGTGGATGAAGATGGGCTCATGCATCGAAAATATGTGCGCATCGGTGAGAAGGCTGTTGTGGGTGGAATGAACCTGGGGACGGGTTCTCCCGAAAACCTTGATTCCGCATTCCTCATCGAAGGTCCGGCATTGAAGGTGCTCCATGAACAGTTCCTGGATGACGCTACCCGACACACCCGGGATACCGCGAAAGCGGCAGCCACGAAAGACAAGCTGCCTGGAAACACCCCTCTGGATCTGAGTCGCATTCAAACTCCGAAAGGGGAAGTTGCCGGAACCCAGGGCGTAACTCTGGCTTTTTCCGATGACAATGATCGTGAGCAGATCCCTGCCCTGGTGGCCCAGGTATTGGGAGATGCCCATGAATATGTCCAGGTGGAGGCTCTAAGTCTTACGGGACCCATGGTAGAAGCCCTTGTATACAAGAAAGAGCAAGATCCCGGCACAAAAATTCAGGTTCTCCTGAACCCAAGAGCGGACGAAGTCGTGGGTCCTGCATTGGAGCTTGCGAATCACGGAATCGAGGTGAAGTTCGCAAATCTGGATGTGACCCACCCTGAGGGGATTCCGTATTGGGAGAAGGCGAGAGGCGTCAAGCTTCATATGAAGGGAATGCAGACCGAGAATACGGTTGTCTCGGGAAGCGCCAACTTCACGATCGGGGGATTCTATCGAAACAGTGAAATCATGGTCGCCGCAGACGCCCCTCCGGGTTCGGCCCTGGCCGCCGCTTCGGGCGAGGCTTTCGCTCGAGACTGGGGAAAGGCCTTCGAGCTTCGGGAAGATCGGGGCTATCATGTGGCCATCCTGAACTCAAAGCATTCTATCCAGTATGAGATCCCCAATCTGAAATCGTCGGTCTTGCAGGAGCTTGCCCAAAAAGCCCGGCAAGGAGTCCATGTTACTCTGAAAGTGCCGCCCGCGGAATACCAGGATGCGGAAACCCTGGTAAGACAGGCCGGTCCGGAGGGAGTCCCAAATCTGGACATCTCTTTTGAGCCTGTCCAAAGGGTCCGGATTCTGTCGGATGGCGTGGAAATCACGAAAACCGGACCCACAACTCCCCAGGCCGACTCAGCCCTCGAAGACCTGCAAGTTGAAGGGGATAGAATGACGGCAAAGCAAAAGACCCTGGAGAACG
The DNA here is from genome assembly GCA_016183865.1 of Armatimonadota bacterium. Taxonomy (GTDB): domain Bacteria; phylum Vulcanimicrobiota; class JACPDT01; order JACPDT01; family JACPDT01; genus JACPDT01. The sequence continues at coordinate 6,334 of JACPDT010000112.1, forward strand.
AGATCTTCTCCAGAATCCAAAATCTGATATCTCAGAAGCAGGGAATCCTGACTTCCAATCCCGGCGCACGAAACGGGGAAACAAGAATCAGGGAGCACGCGGCAAGACTTGCATCCCTGTACAACATGCGTGTGCTCCACAGCAATGCCGCCCAACAGGAGCTCATCGCCGCGGAGACGGATGCCCTCTCCAAGACAACGACAGAGCTTTACGGAGCAGACATCCAGGCTTCGCTCAAGGAATCGCTGAAGAGCCTGGTTCCGAGGCGGTAGATCGCCCCCACCTGACCTCCCCCATCAGCCCTTCTCAAAACTTGCGGCTGATTCCCACTTCCAGACCATTGAAGATCCACGTATTTCCCTGCCCGATTCCGGTGTGGCTTCTGTATGCAAAATGAATGGCCGAATTCTCCTTCATGCGATATTGCAGACCTGCCACATAATCCCAGACCGGACGGTAATAAAGCGTATTGGGAGCGGGATTGGAGACATTGTGCCGGATGAATTCGGGAAAATAGGTCACAGAGGCGTAAGGACTCCAGATGCGATCCTGCATGGCGTCCAGCCCGAGACCGATCCCCCAGCCGGAATAGTCGAAGTCTGAGACTGCGCCCGCCATGTCAATACTGAACTGGCTGGAACGCCAGACCACTTTTCCATACACGGGAGATTCGCTTGGAAAGCCGCCAGGGCGCCCTCTGGCCTCAATTATCCGGCTCACGTTCAGAGGCACCTTCAGCCCCAGCTCCGTGTCGCGCAAGACCAGTGTCGTGCCGTCACCGCTGCCGCGCCCGTTCATGTAGGTGAGAATAGCGCTAACCTTGGGCCAGAGCTTGGCTTCCCCCCATAGCATCCATGTGGACATCGTAATATTGGGCACATTGGTACCGCTCCAGGAGAAGGCTGTAGGAAAATAGGAGATCCCGACATTGGCCTTGTACGGACCCGTAGAGGGGACATACATGATCGGATTATCCTGCGCCAAAATCGGCGGACAGAGCCACAAGAAGAAGATAAGAAAAACGAGTACCAGACGGGGTGCTGACATAATTTCCTCCTTTTTTATTTGTCTGCCTTTTTTATTTTTTGCCTGTGCAAAGGAGACTCGAATTCGGGCGCCTCGCAAGGGTGACGGCAGGGTCAAAACGGGGATAGCATAGAACCGGGGCAAGGTCCTACTCACGATATCGGCACAATGCGGTTCTTCTTAAGGGATTCAAGAGGACTCTCCCGAGTCGCCTAGAATTAACCGGTACTTGTCGCACATATCAGAAGGGAGATAACCGGTTGAAGTACCCCAAATTCTTTACTCTGGCTGTATCATTACTCATGTTTCTTCTTGGGACATTGTTCCTGTGCGGATGTTCCAAGCCGGTGGCGACCGTTAACGGACAAAAAATCACCCGAAAAGAGCTGGATAAGGAGCTGGAGCGAATCTTCGGGAAAAAGCTTTTGGAGCGGATGGTCACCCGAAAACTGATCGAGCAGGAAGCGAAGAAAAAGAACATTCAAGTGTCCGATAAGGATGTCATATCCGCCATAACCGAATTCAAAAAAAACGTCCCCCCCGGGCAGTTTGAAGCCATGATGAAAGAATCCAATATGTCCATGGAGGATCTGGAGGGGGACATGCGGGTAAAGCTGTATCTCGAGAAAATCGTGGATACCATCCCCGAAAAAGAGAAAGAGGACTATTTCAACAAATACAAGGACCGCTTCACACAGGTAGAGGTGGCCCACATTCTCCTCAAGACGGAAGAAGAGGCCCTAAAGGTGCGCAAAGAGCTGATGGCCGGGGCGAAATTCGAGGATCTGGCGACAAGGTATTCCATTGACCCGGGAAGCAAGAATCGAGGAGGATATCTCAGCCTTGTTTCCAGAGGGATGATGGTCCCCCCATTCGAGCAGGCCGCCTTTTCCATGAAACCCGGAGAAATCAGTCAGCCGGTCCAAAGCAATTTCGGATATCACATCATCAAGGCTATTTCCATCAAATCATCGTACAGCGATCTCAAAGGACTCGTTAAGGCTGATTTTGCAAAGAACTTTCTGGAAGAAACGAAAATGAAATCGAAAATAAAATACAACATCTGATGTCATCCGTGGCGCATCAGAGCAGACGAGATCATTGGAACCGGTTGATTCAAACCATGGAGGAGCTTCGGTCCGATCATGGATGCCCCTGGGACAGAGAGCAGACCCACGAAACCCTCACCCCATACCTGATCGAGGAGACCTACGAAGTATTGGAGACGATTCAGGACGGGAACTGGGATCGCCTCAAGGAAGAGCTGGGCGATCTCCTGCTCCAGATCGTTTTCCATGCCCAGCTCGCACGAGAAGCGGGATACTTCACGATTAGCGATGTCGTTTCGGGAATCACCCAAAAGCTCCGGCGCCGTCACCCCCACGTCTTTGAGCACAAAGTCCCCATATCAACAAAAGCGGTTCTGACCCAGTGGGACGAGATAAAGGAGAAGGAGAAGAAGCGGAACGGACCCTTTGAAGGGATTCCCAGGGGCCTGCCGGGCTTGCTTCGGGCCCAGAAGCTCCAGAGCCGCGCTTCTTCCCTGGGATTTGCATGGCCTGACATAGGCGCCGCCTTAGCCAAGGTCAAGGAGGAGCTGGCTGAAGTGGAGGACGCCCTGGAGGCGGGGGATGTGGCTCATCAATCGGAGGAGCTGGGGGATCTTTTCTTCGTTCTGGTGAACCTTTGCCAGTGGCTGTCTTTGGACGCGGAAACTGCTGTGCAGGGAACGTGCGAAAAATTCTGCCGGAGGTTTGCCCATGTTTACGACAAGGCGCAAACCTCCGGCAGATCTCTTCGCGAAATGACCCTTGCGGAAATGGAAGCAATCTGGAATGAATCCAAGGCCGATTCCAAAGAAGGGTAGCCCTCGAGGAAAGAAAAAAAGAGGAGGGGGGTTCTGGAGGTTTCTCTTCACCCTCCTGCTCCTTGCCATCCTCATAACTCCCAATGTCCTTCTATTCACTCCATTGAACCAGCCCTTCAAGGAGTTTCTTTACACCCTGCCCTTGACCGTTCTTCAGGCCGAGCTCCCCCAGTGGACATCGAATGGAAAGGGAATTCTCTTCCTGGGAAGCCGGGTCTCCCTTGATGGGAGAAAAAAGGGTTCCGACCTGTATCTCCTGGATCTGGAAGGGGGTGGGCAAGTCCGGCCTATCACAAGCCGGAACTGGGACGGTGGTGTTCAGAGAATCTGCCTCTCTCCGGATGGGCGAAAAATCCTGGTGGCTCATTCCGTGAAAAACGGCTCTGAGCTGCTCCTCTTTACCGGCGGAGGGGAAGAGACTGGAACTCAGATGGTCCGCCTCAACCGGTCCGAACAGAATCGCTGCGAGGTCGCATCATCTCCCCAAATCTGGTCCCCGGACAGCCGGGTGGTTCTCTATCATTGCGGAATAAGCGACAAAGAGAACCGGGTCTGGCAATACGACACAATCTCCCACGAGCGCAAGATGCTGCCCTTGAACAGGAGCTGCTCACAAGCCGTCTTTTCCCCTGACGGGAATCATGTTGCGATGGAGGTGTCGCTGGGCCCCGCCAACAGCTCAATCATGACCTGCACCAGGGATGGACAGGCACTGGCTCCCTTGACCCCTGAAGGAGACAATCACGCTCCCCAGTGGTCTCCGGACGGCACCAGGATCCTGTATGTATCCAGGGAAATCGGAAACACGCACCTGCGAACCATTGGAGCGGACGGGCAGGATCCGCAGGAGCTTGCGGCCACACCTCAAGTCGTGCAAGATCCACTATGGTCGCCTGATGGAAGAAAAATCCTCTTTCAGGCCGGAAAAAAGGGGGATTCCCAGCTCGTGCTGATCTCAAGCAATGGCGCTCAAATGGAATACCTGACCAGGAAAGGGGATTACTCCCACCCTGCCTGGCAAAAACTGGACTCCCGGATCGCTTACTCGGGCGAGGATATGGAGTACTTTACGCGCATTGCGATACTGGAGGCTGCCGGCGGCCGCTCCCGCTATGCCACCCCCATCCTCCTCTACCTCCGCGGTGAGTAGCCGTGCGCCTGGATAAGTTCCTTCAAGTTTCGCGTCTTGTCAAGAAACGAGAGCTTGCCAACTCCCTCTGCGATGCGGGTAAAGTGACAGTGGCCGGACGAAAGGGAAAAGCCTCCACAGAAGTCCAGACCGGTGATCTTATTGACCTCGATTTTGGGCCCAGGCCAGGGAATGTGTCAGAGTCGTCGAAATGTTGGAGAAGTTGAACCAAGAAGAAAAGGAGACTTGAGCCATGACGGAAATCGTAGATGTTCACGCCCGGGAGATCCTGGATTCCCGCGGGAATCCAACTGTTGAAGTGGATGTTTTTCTTGCTGATGGAGCGATGGGGAGGGCTGCTGTCCCGAGCGGGGCCTCAACCGGAACCCATGAAGCCGTGGAGCTTCGTGATCAGGACAAGACCAGATATATGGGAATGGGAGTCACCAAGGCCGTTGATAATGTCAACCATATCATCGCATCGAAGGTCATCGGCATGGATGCAACGGACCAGAGGCTTCTGGATCTCACTCTTCTTGAGCTCGATGGAACGGAGAACAAGAAGAAACTGGGCGCCAACGCCATTCTCGGAGTATCCCTCGCCGTGGCCAGAGCTGCCGCCCATGCCCTTGGTCTACATGTGTACCAATATGTAGGCGGGGTCAATGCCCACGTTCTTCCCGTGCCTATGATGAATATCCTGAACGGGGGGAAACACGCCGACAATGCCGTGGATTTCCAGGAATTCATGATCGTGCCCGCAGGCGCCGGCTCTATGTCGGAGGCGATTCGGTGGGGCTCGGAAATCTTCCATCATCTAAAAGAGGTGCTGAAAGGGAAACATTACAACACAGGCGTCGGAGATGAGGGGGGATTCGCTCCTAACCTGAAATCAAATGAGGAAGCCCTCGAGGTGATCCTGGAAGCGATCACAAGTGCCGGATACAAACCGGGTGAGCAGATTTTCCTGGCCCTGGATCCGGCAGCCAGTGAATTCTACAAGAACGGCAAATACATGCTGGAAAAGAGCACAGGGGAAGTGCTCTCTACAGACCAGATGATCGCCTACTGGGAGAAATGGGTTCACCAGTACCCGATTATCTCGCTTGAGGACGGACTTGCCGAGGACGATTGGGACGGCTGGAAACAAATCACCGAGCGGCTTGGGCACAGGATCCAACTGGTGGGTGACGATCTTTTCGTCACAAACACGAAACGGCTCTCCAGAGGCATCCAGATGGGGGTGGCCAATTCCATCCTGATCAAGCTGAATCAAATCGGGACCCTGACGGAAACCCTGGAAACCATGGAAATGGCGAGAAACCACGGATACACCACAGTCGTATCCCACCGTTCCGGTGAGACTGCAGACAGCACCATCGCAGAAGTCGCGGTTGCCGTCAATGCCGGAATGATCAAGACAGGAAGTCTGTCCCGTTCAGATCGCATAGCGAAATACAACCAGCTCATGCGGATCGAGGAGACTCTGGGCAAGGCAGCCAGCTATGCCGGCACCCGGGCTTTCAAGCATCTGGCCGCCAGGGAGAAGGTGACGGTCTAGCAGGGCTTTCAGGTACCCCGAGACCGACGAAGAGATTGCCTCCTTTGTTTCCCCAAAGGAGGCAATCTGCGTCAAAAGAGTGAATCCTCGGATGTCTATGCCTGCTGGTTGTTCGCAAAGATGTTTGGCGGCTTTCTTTCCTCCGTCCCGCCCTGCACTGCCGTGGGCGTTTGAACGACCTGGGGTTTTCCATCGCCTTCCTGGGCGCCGTCCGGCTCGGATTTGAAGGGCGCCAGTGGGCTGCGCTTATCGAGAAAATTGTTTATCACTCCATCAGGGGCCTCGCCGAATTCATCCAAACGGCTGGTGACAGCGGAGAAATTCGATACCTTGTCATCATCGCTTGCCGCGGACCCCGCGGACTTCGCAAACAATTGCCCCATTCGCTCAGGAGGGATCTCGGGATGAGCGATCAGGGCGTTGCTCGCAATGGAGAAGGCGCGCTTCTTGGCCTCATCGGAGCGAAGATGCGTGGCCATACCCTTATACAGCCTTGCCATCTGCTCAGGCTGAATATTTCCGCGATGCTTGAGAACTTCTCCCGCCATCCCAAAAATCTGGATTGCATTTGGTTCTTCCTTTGTGTTCTTCTTGATGGTCTTCCAAAGAGCGGCCATCTGTTGAGGACGAATGTCGCCCCGCTTCATCATGACATCCGTTGCTATGGAGAACACCTGACTCCTGGCTTCCTCGCTTCCTGTTGTCTTCGTGAGGGTGTGCCATAGAGAGCCTAATTCTTCAGGTTTCATGTCTTTGCGGGTCGCCAGGAGCTTTGTGGCCCGTCCGATGTCCCCCTGAAGCCTCAGACCATCCGAGCTGGTCTTGCCCATGTCTGAGAAAAGCCCCGCTACCTGCTTTGGAGACAGATCCGTCCTGGTGAGAAGAACCTCAGCGACGGATGAAATGGCGGTGGCCGCAGCCCCCTTATCTCCGATATTCGCTTTCAAGTCCTTGGTCATGGAAATGATATCCTGGGCGCCGATGTCCTTCCTTCCCGCCAGTACAGGCAGCCATTCCTTGAACGCTGTGCGCCCAAGGGCATTGTACATCTTGTAGGCATCAGTCAGCTTCAGATCCGGGCGCTTGTCCAGCAACTCCTTTATCTCGGGGAGTGCTTCAGCGAGTTTCTTCTCTTTCTCTTCTTCCGTCATAAAAGGGACGGCATTCGCCTGCTTTCTGTCCAAATGACGCACAAGAACCTGATCCAACGGATTCTGTGAAACAGGTTGAGCAGGGAGGACATCAGGATCCACCCCCCCCTGGCCGACCTGCTGAACACCTGTTGCCGGTTCCTGGGAAGTTGTGAAATTGATGCCGGCCGCGTTCCGTAAGAAGTTCAGATCAATACCCCCGAGGTTGCTCATGATGCCTCCTTAAACTGTGACGGTTCCGTTGTTTCCACCCAACCAGGGCCTTGCCTGGGTGATTCTCATTACATCCTGACTGTACCTGACGGCTGAGGGGCCGCTTCCGTTATATCTCCTCACCGCTTCCTGCCAGTTTCCGGTCTGATCGTACAGGCTCCTTAGAAAACGAGCGCCATATTCAATGTTGTAAGTCGGGTCTTGCTGTCCGCGCTGGACATTGTAATCAGGGTGGGCCACCCGGTAGATCTGCATCATGCCGAAGCTGTTTCCGCCATCACCGACGGCCCCTGTATTCCACCTGCTCTCTTTCCAGGCAACGGCTTTCAGGACATCGGGCGGGATTCCGTATTTCTGCGCAATCTGATCCAGAGTCTGGCCTGTCCTTGCCCGATCGGCGGAGCCGTAGGCACTGGAAGGGGTGGCATTGTAGTTGAAGCCTTGAGGCGGCACCATAGGCACATTGCCGTAGTAGGACTGATACCCGCCGGCCTGGTTCCAGAGTCTGGAATAATCCTGATAAGGATTCTGAGGAGGCCAGTTTCCGAAGCCCGGTACGGGCTGGTAAGCCGCAAACTGGAAAGCCGATTGGCGCTGTGCCTGGAGCTGGTTTCTCTGCCCCTGCACCTGTGAAAGCTGTTGCTGGAGCTGCTGCAACTGCTGCGTGAGGGCGGCCACCGTGGCTTGAAGAGCCGTGGACATGGCCATACCTTGAAACATACCCGGCCCAGGTATGAAAGCCATCATCTGGGCCATCTGAGCCGCTTGCTGAGCCATTTGGAGAGACTGGGAAGTCTGTTGAAGCTGCTGCTTTATCTGTTGCTCCTGCCCCCCAAGCTGTTGGAGTGCCTGATCGAAGCCGGATGGATTAGGGGCCTGCCAGTAATTGGGGTTCATGCCGGGGACAAATCCCTGATCAAACCCGAATGGCGGGAGACCCTGCTGCCCTGGACCATAAAGCCCCTGAGGCTGAGGTGGGGGCGCAGAGAAGATGTCCACCCCGGGAGTGAGAGGCTGAATGCCCCCCTCTCCTCCACAGCAGCATTGCTGCGGCCTGATATTGCCGAAGGCAAAGGCGCCGTACATGGCCTGTTGGTTCTGAAAGGTCGGATTCCAGCCGACCGGCGCCACCGGTTGGTAGTATGGATTCTGGCCGCTCATGGGTATACCCCTCCCGTAAATCATTCGTTTACCCATGGTTTCACGACAAAAGGGACTTTCGTCTAGGAGGCTTTGCGAATATTCAAGAACGGTTACGTCAGTTCATTGCCCCGGCAGATCCTTCGCCGATCTTTTCGAGCTCTCGGGCTGCATGCTCAGACATCTCCCTGCTGAGATTGAGAAGATCATTGGCCCGCTCTGCCAGAGCGAGTCCTTCCTTGATATAGGCATTGTCCTGCTTATCCAAATACCGTCCCATAGTCTTCAGACCTTCCCTGTAACAGGAAATGCCCTCCAAGGCATAAGACATGGGCTGTTCCACCACTTTCTTAACCTCATCCGGGCTCTCGGCGAGACCTGCGCTGTCGGTCTCCAATTCAAGTCTTTTCTCCACCACAAAAAGTACTTTGCCCATGTTTTCAAGGACAGCGGAAAGGACAGGAGGCTTGATCTCATCATTCATGATCTCCTCGCCCACCCTCACTAATTGCATGAAATGTGCGCCGAACTTCCCCTCCCCCTGGATCAGGAAATTGCATGGGTCGCAATAATCGGTATCTGTAGGATATTCCCGAAAACATTTGAGACAGTACATGATCTCCTCCTAACAAATGACCTGATAACCGAACGTCCCACTACTCCTCCCCTTGAGGTCCGTCACGGTCCACGTCCCCCTGCTCCTCCCCCTTGAGGGGGGAGGCTGGGTGGGGGTGTCGTCCCACGTGGGACAGCCACAGCCAACAGTGATCTTCTGGGTCCGCCGATTTTTCCCTGTGTGCAGTCACACAGGGTCTCGACGCGCTGGGAGAGGCTCCTCATAGGAGTATCCGAATGATTGAAAGATGGACCAGAGTCTGTTGCAGGCCACGTATTGCGTAAATGCTCCACTCTCGTGAGCGTTCAGGAACGCATTCACAACTCGTGGATCGAACTGGGTCCCCGCCCCATCCTCAATGGTCTGAACGACTTTCCCCTCTGCAATGGAACCCCGATACGCCCTGCGGCACGTCATGGCATCAAACACATCCGCAACAGCCAGGATGCGGCTTCCAAGGGGGATCTCCTCACCTTTCAAGCCTGACGGATAACCGGCCCCGTCCCATCTTTCGTGGTGGCCGCCGGCCACCACGTCCAGTTTCTGCTGACGATGAACAGAGAGCTTGCCGAGAATCTCCCCCGTGATCCGTGCATGCTCCTTGATGTGCTCGAACTCTTCGGGAACCAGTCTCCCGGGCTTTAGCAGCACATCATCCCGAATGCCCACCTTCCCCACATCATGCATCTCACCTGCTTGCTCAATCTGTTTCACTTCATGCTCATCCAGTTCCATTTCCCTGGCGATGATGGCGGCATAGGTTGCGACATGATGGGAATGCTGGGATGTGTATTCATCCCGTTCATCCACAGTACGAGCCAGGTCCTTGAAAAGGGCCTGGGATTCCTCGATGGATTTCTCGTAGCCTTTGAAGGAGAAGTACATGAAAAGAAGGGGAACCGCCAGAAGAGGCGCGGCAAGTGGGGCCTGGCGGTAGAGCAAGGCCAACAAGATACCGAGGGGGATGAGCATGGCGGTGTTTACGAACAGAGGTTCCTGCCAATGACGCCAGAGTGTCCGGAGTGATATCCCGTGGTCGAGAGAAAGGGAAACGGTCATGAACCAGAAATTGACGTTAACAACAACCAAACCGGCAACCGTTGCGCGAAAGAAAAGGGGAAGAAATAGAAGATAATCAACAATGATCGCACCTAGCGCATAAGCGCAGTAGGCCTGGGACGCTGTAAAAACGATTGTAAGCCCGCCCAAGGGAGGGCGAGTACTGACCTGCAGATCCATCAAGAGGCGATGGAAAACGACGACGACAAGAACAAGAAGGCATGCGCGGCCAAACCCAAAAAGAAAAATAGCCGCCAGGAACACACTGTCGGAAAGAGTTATGCAAACGCGCCTGGCTGCAAACTGGATGGGTAGAACTCCCCTCCATTCCAAGAAAAACCCAATAGCCAAGAACAAGATCCATTCCGCAGAAGAGGGAAACAAGTGAGAGGGTTGCCGCAAGGTCAGCCAGAGTGGAGGAAGCGAAGCGCAGCAAACAGCGACCTGAAACACAGACGCACCTTTTGTGGAATGCATTCTGACGCCTAGCGTTTTTCTTCTATGGGACGGTAGTAACCATACGGACGATAGTAGCCGTATGGTCGGTAGTACCCATAAGGTCTGTAATAACCGTAAGGCCGATAGTACCCATACGGCCTATCCGGCGCATCCCCATCCGCGTAGGCCCAACTGCTCGGGTTCTGGAGCTCCTGCAAATAGGGGTACCAGTCGTTCCCCTGAGCGAAATCGAGCTTTCCGTAAAGGTCGTTGAAGCGGGCGTAGTTTTCGGAATGCTCGGTTTTTCCGTAATCCTCAGGGTTGCGGGGGAGATATAGGCTCAAGCCGCTTGCGTTGCGGAGCCTACCCTGGGATGGGCCGTCCCCTACTCCGGCTGCGGGGCTGTGCTCGGCCAGTATTACCGAATCCAGAGCGTTCCGGACACGGTCGGCGTGGGCGTACAAATCAGGGAGATCGTTCTTGTTGTACATGGCCATCTTGGATGCCATGTATCGGGCATCAATGAAATCGCCTCCAGGCTCGATATCCGGGTGGTCGAAGCGCTGTTGATTCTCGATGCGGCCCTTCACGTTCGGGCCATAGCGGAAGAGATCTCCCGCAAGATCATTAATGGCATCCTTCACGCCCGCCGATTCCCATTTTTCCAGATCCACTGCAACGAGGAAAGGAACGTTTTCGTTGCCCTTGGTGTCATTCACGAACATTCTTGCTATGGTTCTCGGGTTCTCGAAACGATCACTGCGCATGCTCCTCATGTGGGACAGGAGGTCTCCGAGGGGAAGCCCCTCTTTGCCCATGCGGCCTTCGGAAGCCACCATGGTTTTGGCTGTGTCTTTCAGCTCATTGGCCACTTCTGTTGAGCCCATGAAGCAGGACTCGAATGTGAGGACATCCACCTTCCCTGTCCCTGCCTTCTGCTCCGCTTCCAGCATCGCGGCCTTGAGATCAGGAATGGACATGGCTTTTTTCCCATGGGCATCCCCCATGACACCGACGGGTCCTGCCCCGTGACCGGCCATAACCACCATGGTGTGCTCTGCAGGGTATTCCTTCATCCCCCATTCCAGAAAATTCTCCAGGCTCTTTGAATCGGCCATATCGGTCTTGCCCCATTGGGCAACTACATCCGAGTCCACTGTACTTGGATTTCCATCCTTGTCTTTTGTCACATAATAGCGTCGGGTTCCGCTCCAGCTCCCCAGGTTCACTGCCGGACTCTCGCCCCCTTCCTTGGGGTCTCTCGCCAATTGGACCACAATGTTCATATCCTCATCCGATCCGACCCCCTCCAGATCGAGAAGCTTTTTCGCCATCTCAGGCTCGAGATTCGTATTCCCATCGGCATAGACGAGAACAGTCCACTTCTTTTTGGGCTGGGAGGGGATTCCGTCGGAGGTGGGGCCTGGCCCCGCTAGAAGAGCCTGTGCATCGGGTGAGAGGGCGACTTGTTCGTGGTCTCCATCCCCGTTGTCGTCGCTGTCGAGCGCACGAAAAGCCCTGCCGGTTGATCGGTTCTCCGTTGTTGTCTGGGCCTGCTGCAAGAATGCCCAGGGATTGATTTCCACCATATCCCCCACCCTCTCTGAAAAACTCTTATCCATGTATTTTCACGACAAATCAAGAAAACGTCAACTACTTTCACTTGCTCAATTCCTGGGGCGCTATGGGGTGGTTACTCCTGGTGTTACCTCTTCCCTCAAGAGGGGTCCGATCGGTTCCGCTGCGCGAATCGGCAAGTCGTAAGAATATCCCAGACTTTGCAGCAAGGACCATAGACGGTTATATGCCAGATGCTGCTTGAATCGGCCTTTCTTGTACGCCGAAAGAAACACACCCACCACCTGTGGATCAAACTGTTTTCCCGATTCACGCTCGATGTGGGCCACAACCTCTTGTTCCGGCATAGCCCGCCGATAAGCACGATTACAGGTCATGGCATCAAAAACATCCGCAACAGCCATGATCCGCGCTCCAAGGGGAATCTCCTCACCCGAAAGCCCCCTCGGATACCCGGCGCCGTCCCACCGTTCGTGGTGAGCCCCTGCGATTTGAGGGTAGCCGAAGCTGCGGAAAAAAGTAATCCCTGAAAGAAACTCCTCAGTGAGTCCCACGTGGGACTTCATGTGCTTTAACTCTACTTCATCCAATCTGCCGGGCTTGCGAAGAACTTCGTCTCGAATCAAGACCTTTCCCAAATCGTGCATTCTCGCCGCTGTCTGAATATTCTTGACCTCGTCCTCAGGAAGGCTCATCTCTTCAGCGATGATCCGGGTGTAAATCGTAACATTGTCCGAATGTCCCTTGGTGTAGTCATCACGCTGGTCCAGAATCTTGGAAAGGGCAGTTACCATTTCTTCAGAGCTCTTGAGTGCTTCATTTTGTTGCTTTCTTAGAAAATGCAAACCAAGAAAAGGGATAGCCAGCAGCGGGGCAGCACAGGGCTGTTCAACGAGAAAAAGGGTCAGGAGAATGGCCAGGGATATCTCGGTGAAAAGGGCGAGTATTTGTTGCCTGTGTTCCCTGCCGAGAAAAGCAGGCAAAGTGTGAGCCAGAGGACGCCGCTCCAGGAGGGAAAGCAAAATCGAAAACTGCAGTGTTGACACAAAAAGAACAACCAATCCATAAAATACAAAGGCAGGCAGATTCTGGAGTGAGAGCGGTTTATCCTGTACAAACAGTCTATGAAAAACTATCCAACCTGCAGCAAATGCAACAACAGGCATGGAAACTGTAAAAGCAAGCTTCACCATTGGCTTTCTGAGACAAAGAAAAGCTGTACCTACACCGATCGCAAGGGCGGAAGCCGAAAAAAAAGGGCCGTAGATGAGTGCTCCACTCAAGAGAAAAACACCGTAAATCGTGCTGCCAATACGCTGTGTCCCCACTGCTACAACAGTGGCACGATATTCCAGGATGAAGAAAAGTGATGCCAGGGCCAAGAACACCCATGATCTGGAAACCGGAAATGGGAATGTGAGGCCAAGGGTGAAAATGAGTGAAGATGCAATGAGTCCCAGGAAAATAACATAAACGTAAACTCTGAGCGGAATTCCCATATCCTTACAAGTAGATCTCTATCCTATCTCCAGCTTGAGCCCCACGGCCCGCCGGACTCACCGAAGACGAGGTTCCCCAGGTGGCCTACTGCACTGGTCAAGAGCCGCGCTGCGACATATCCTCCGGGAATAGCCGCAAGGCCTCCTAACACGGCAGGAGTGGCTACCACAGTTGCCTGGCCTACAAGGCTCCCTGCTTTTTCCAGGATGTTGGCTTTATCCACTTCACGGCGATATTTGGCGCCATCAAGATGGGAGTAAAGCTTTAGATCATCTTTTTGCAGCTTCTCCTTGTCTCCGCCATAGAAGGCGGCATAGCCCTCGGAGAACTCCTCGATCTCCTCCCGCTTGTTTCCCCATCCGTCAAGGTAGCGGGCCTGGACGGCGTGGGCGGTCTCATGAAGAACAACCTGACGGGCCTGGTTGGGATCCTTGAATTCGGCGGAGTCCTTGTCCTTGAAAATGTCTGTGGCGATGTGGACTTCGCCCTTCTTGGTTCCGTCGTCTTGCACATCCAGAAGAGTGTAATTCAAGCGGGGCGGGTCTACAAAGCGTATGCGGGAAATGCTTTCCCTGTCCTGGGGTGGAATATTTTCCATCTGGGCCCAGACTGCGGCAGCCTGCTCGTCGGTCCCCCCGATGATCTCAGGAAAGCCGTCTCTTTTGTGGACCGCAGGCCCCCGCCCCAAAGCGGAGGCAAATTTATCTCCCACTTGTTGCGCGGTAATCTGCGCCTGCGATGTGGTCGCATCCACAGCGCCGCTCAGGTCCGGCTCTTTCTCGGGCACAACAGGTTTTGGCCTGGTTTCTTCTGTCTTCTTCTTGCCGAATAGCTTGAGCGGATCTGCAAACTCCAGTAAGCTCCCTATCCCGAACCCCATGTGGCACCTCCTGTATATATGACGGAAATGCCCTCCCCCAGGAAGACTATCACGACATGAGAACAAATGGTCAAGTAGACGAAAGTCTTGATTTTTTACGGGAAGGCCGTAGAAACGATCAACCCGTTTGAATTGACTCGGAATGCGGCGCCATCTTCTCCCAGTGTGATGGAAACCAGGCCGTTCGCTTCGGCGGAAAAGGTGGGCTTGAGACCCCGATACTGCGGGTATTTGTCCTCGATGCGATCAAGGGCTCTCTTCAAGGCTACCAGATTGAGCGGAACCTGATGACAGGGGCTCTGAACAGGAGGGTCAGCCACGCCGATTTCTCCATTCTCGTAAACCCAGGGCTTCCCTCTGCCTGTGACATCTTCGCGCTCGTAAAGGCGACCAACAGCGCTGCGAAGAGACTTGAGGCTCATGGGGGATACGACGGGCTCTGTGCCCCCTGCGACCGATCCTGAAGCAGGGAAAAGGGGCCAGGTGAATCTGTCAAACAAAGGCGGTATCATACTCGGTTTCGCTCCCATCACTCAACCTGGTTTACTGCTGCTGATCCTGCAACGCCTTTTCCATTATACCGCTTCCAGGCCGCACAGAAAAGATTCTCCGAGTATGACCCCGGTTAAGAGTTTGTGAACTTTTTTTCTTGCTGACGTTACTTAGGTCGTTGGCCGGTTACCACTCCTTCTTCACATGAATCGCCTTGGCCCGAAGCTTCATGTCGAATGTCATGCCCCCTTTGCACTGTACGATCTGACCCTGGGAGAGATTCTCCCAGCTCATCCTCTTCCCGTCCGCTCCATATACCTTGGTGCGGCCGTCCACGAGGACGTAGTTGATGCTTCCTTCGGCGGCGCCCTTTTGCAAGACCTCCAGCCGATTATAAGTCTTGTCTACCTTGGTAATCTTACCGGTAATCTGCTGGTTGATGAGCTGGGCGTGGGATGCCGCAACAGAAATAACGAAAATCAAAAGGAAGAACAGGCACGCTTTTTTCACTTCCCGCCGCCTCCTTTACTGTTTCTCTTCCTTCAGTGCCCTGTAAGCCTCGATAATCCCCTCTGCGATTATGTGGGGCACTTCTTCATAATGAGAGAACTCCGACTTGAAGGAGCCCCGAGCCTGAGTGATGGAACGCAAGTCAATGGAGTATCGCTGCATCTCTGCTACAGGTACCTGCGCCCGAATCAACTGAAGACCTTTCCCGAGCGGCTCCATTCCAAGAATACGGCCTCTCTTGCCGTTCAGGTCGCCGATGACGTCCCCCATAAAATTCTCAGGAACAGTGACTTCAACCACAGCAACAGGCTCAAGAATAACCGGGTTTGCTTCGAGAGCCCCCTTTCTGAGCGCCATGGAGCCGGCTATTTTGAAGGCCATATCGGAGGAATCCACCGTGTGGTAAGATCCGTCATATACCTTGACCTTGACATCCACGAGGGGATAGCCTGCCAGGATCCCTTCTTCCATGGCATCCCGAACTCCCTTTTCCACTGAGGGGATATAATTCTTGGGGATTACACCTCCCACGATCTTGTCCACGAATTCGAAATTTCCGCCTCTCGGAAGGGGCTCCAACTCAAGCCAGCAATGTCCGTATTGGCCTCGCCCGCCTGACTGGCGCTTGTATTTTCCTTCGATCTGGGTTTTGCCTTTTATGGTTTCCTTATAGGGAATCTTCGGCGGCTCCAGGGCAACATCCACGCCGAACTTTCTCTTGAGCCGATCCACTGTATTCTCCAGATGGAGCTCACCCATGCCGGAGATGATTGTTTGCTTTACTTCCGTATCCCGACGTACCTTGAATGTGGGATCTTCTTCCGCCAACCGGGAAAGAGCAGATCCCAGCTTGTCCTCATCCCCCTTCGATTTCGGCTGCACGGCCAGGGACTGGACAGGAGCGGGAAAATCAATGGGTGGAAAAAAAATCGGGCGCTCCTTGACACAGAGGGTATCGCCGGTGACGGTCTCCTGAAGCTTGGCTACGGTGACGATATCCCCCGGGCCTGCTTCTGTAGCGGTGTCCTGGTGTTTTCCTTTCATGATGAACAGGGTGGCCAGCTTCTCGTCCCTTTCACGGGAAGCATTATACACGACGGTATCGGATTTCAAGGTGCCCGAGAAAACCTTGAAATAGGTCAGTTTCCCGACAAAAGGATCTGCCGTTGTCTTGAAGACAAGGGCTGAAAAGGGGTCCGAGTCTGCGGGCTTTCGAGTTTCCTCCCCTCCCGATTTGGGATTCTTTCCAGAAACCGGTCCTCTCGAAACCGGTGAAGGGGAGTACTCCTTCAGGAAATCGAGCAAGTTGGAGACGGCAATATTCTTGAATGCAGAGCCGCAAAGCACGGGGAAAATCTTCCCTGATGCTATCCCCCCTTGGAGTCCTGTGCGAATCTCCTCATCGGTGAGATCCCCGCTGTCCAGATACTTGCTCAATAGGTCGTCATCAGTCTCCGCGGCAGCCTCCACTAGTTTCTCCCGAAGCTCTTCAACCTGATCTTTCAACTCCGAAGGAACCTCATTGCTGTTGTGAACCTTCTCCTTTTCGAAAGTAAACGTTTTCCGGCTTATGAGGTCCACAACACCATGGAAGGATTCCTCGGAACCCACCGGCAATTGTACTGCCACCGCCTTGTTGGATAGTTTCTCCTGAATCTGAGACAGGGTGCGCCGAAAATCAGCGTGCTCCTTGTCCAGCTTGTTCACGAAAAGCATTCTTGGCAANNAAGTTGTTCTCTTCAGCAAGTGCCCAGACTTTTTCCGTGCCTACTTCCACGCCCGCATTGGCTGCGACCAGAATCAGGGCGGAATCCACTACTCTCATGGCCCCGATGACTTCTGCCACGAAATCGAGAAAACCGGGTGTGTCCAACACGTCGAGCTTGTGGTCCTTCCATTCGCAAGGCGCCAGAGAAGAGTAAATCGTGATTTTTCTCTTGATTTCATCCGGGTCGTAGTCCATGATGGTATTCCCCTCATCCACACGGCCCTGACGGTCTGTAGCCCCGCAGGTAAACAGCATGGCCTCGGCAAGGGTAGTTTTTCCCGACCCTCCGTGGGAGAAGAGGCCCACATTCCTTATTTGCTCCACCTTGTACCGTTTCACGAAAACGTCCTCCGTTTGCTAATATCACTCGCTCTTCGCCGCGGCATATTCCGCGTGCTTCTCGGCGCACTCCTTATGCCATTTGCTTCCACCGAGCCGGATCGCCTCCTGACCTTCCAGCAGCCCGCCGCAGAAACGACATTTGGGCGGACCAGGTTTCTTGACGCTCCCTTTTTTTTCGGCCATTTCTCAATCATCGCCTCCTGACCATTTTAGGCAAACAAATCTTGTCCGGATGTTGGGATAAGATACTTCCATTATTTGCTGGGAACTTCCTCCCCTTGCCCGTTGCAATCCAATCGAAAACTTAACACGAGGAGGCGAATCGTTAACAATTTGTCCCTTGTCCCTGAAGCCTGGAGGGGATAAAATGAACTGGCACTAATAAACAACCCACTAAAATATGAGGAAGTGATCTTCAATGCAACCCAGTACAGTAAGTCTCCGCGCCAGAGTGCAAAACCTCATGGGAAGCCCCCAGGGAACCCGAAACCTCTGCAAACCTTCCGGATACAGCTCCTCCAGTTGTTGCAGCGGTGGTAGCTGCAGTTGCGGCTCCTGCTCAACTTCACAGCCTTCAGGGTACTCCAAACCCTCATCCTACAGCTCACAACCGAAACCAAAGCCAACAGGTTACAGCTCGAAACCTTCAGGTTACAGCTCGAAACCCTCAGGCTACGGCTCAAAGCCGTCCGGCTATGGCTCAAGTTCCAAGCCCTCAGGCTACAGCTCAAAGCCCTCCGGTTACCTCGGATGGCAGATCTCGACAAAGCCGTCGGGATACGGCAAGAAACCTTCAGGGTATTAATATCGCAACAGTAGTCAGATATTAGAAGGCTTCCGTCGCGCCAGGGCAGAAGCCTTCTCTTATTTTCTCTCTTCCCATATCCATAGAAGCAGAATCGGAGGGTCAGGATGGACGGAGGAATCACAAGACGGCAACTGCTCGCTCATCTCTGTGGGCTTGGAGTGGGCCTGGCGGGCCTGGATCTCCTCTCAAACTCCCAGCTCCTGGGGCTCGTCAGGGATGCGGAAGCAAAGGAAATCTCGAAGGTGGCCATTGCCGCGGGAGGAACCATAGGCGGGAGAGTGGCAAGGGCGGTAAAGGCATTGGGAGGGATGGAGCGATTCGTAAGAAAGGGTGCAAAGGTAGTCATAAAGCCGAATGTGGGATGGGCGCGAACCCCCGAGCAGGCTGCCAATACGAATCCCGCGGTTGTGTCCGCTCTTATCGGAATGTGTTTTCGGGCCGGTGCTTCCCAGGTGACGGTCTATGAGCATACCTGTGACAACTACCTGTTTGCTTTCAGGGAAAGCGGAATCAAGGAAGCTACCGTTCCTTGTCCCTTCCCAAGGGCAAGGTGCTCAAATCGGTGAAGATCATCCAGCCTGTCCTTGAAGCTGATTGTTTCATTAATGTGCCTGTCGCAAAAGTCCACTCCAGCGCTATTCTCACGATGGGTCTCAAGAATCTTATGGGAATCGTGGAAGACCGGGACTATTGGCACACAGCGGGCCTTCATCAGTGCATCGCCGACATGATTACAGGTTTCCGTCCCCATTTGACCGTAATAGATGCCACAAGAATTCTGCTCACAAATGGGCCAAAGGGGCCGGGGGAAGTACGAAACGTGGGGCAGGTCATTGCCAGCGCCGATCCATTGGCCGCTGATGCCTATGGCGCGACTCTTTTCGGCAAGCGCCCGGGAGAAATCCCATACCTGGTTTCCGCCAGGGCCCAGACCTCGGGTGAAATCGAGCTGGGAAAAATAGAGATCACGAAAGTATGACCGTCAAGCTCAGGCGATTGTTCCAGATGGGGATCCTTGTGCTTTTCTTCTATCTCCTGGCTGTGACTACATTTCCCCTGGATTATCCGCTCCTTGCGAATAGTTTTCTGAGACTGTCCCCGCTCAACTTCCTGCTCATCTGGATCTCAAAGGGAAAGATCCCGTCCGACTTTCTCCTGCCCGTCCTGGTAGTAGTCAGTGCGATTCTTCTGGGCCGGTTCTTCTGCGGCTGGATCTGCCCCATGGGAACATCCTTGGACATCGGGGAAAAGGCGCTCCTGACAAATCGCAACTCAAAAAAAGAATGGAATCTCGCAAGCCTCAAGTACTGGATACTCGCGGCAGCCCTGTTCACATCCCTTTTTGGCGTGTCCCTCCTCTATCTGGGTGAGCCCATCTCCTTGATCATGAGAATCTCCATCCTCTCCTTCTTTCCGCCCCTTGTCTGGTTGTGGCAGGCTCTCCAGGGAATCTTTCCTTCTCTCATGGGGCTCAATCTTGTGCCGACTGCAGGCATCCATTTCAGATTCAGTCTCTTTTTTCTGGCTCTCTTTCTCCTCATCGTCGTCCTGGGACGTCTTCAATCGAGGTTCTGGTGCAGAAACCTCTGCCCCATGGGGGCTCTTTTCGCCATTCTCGGGAGATTCAGCCTGAACAGGCGAGAAGTTTCCGATGAGTGCGGCGAGTGCGGACTCTGTATCGAGAACTGCAAGATGGGCGCGATCAGGGATGAGCCGAAGAGGACATCTTTTCAGGAATGCATTCATTGCCGGAGATGCGAAGAGATCTGCCCCCAGGGCGCCGTCAAATTCTCATGGCGGCGGCTCTCCCCCGTAAGGGACCCGAAATCGAGCGTCTCTTTCCCAAGAAGGGAGCTTTTCGGCGCACTTGCCGCGAGCGCAGCGTGGCCGCTCTTTGCGAAAACGGATTTCAACGCAAAAGTGCCTCACCCGAAACTCATCCGACCCCCCGCTTCTCTTCCTGAAGAGCAGTTCGTCTCCCTTTGCACGAGATGCGGAGAATGCATGAAGGTGTGCGTCACCAACGGCCTCCAGCCGTGCATTCTCGAAGGAGGATGGCGGAGCCTCTGGACCCCCAGACTCATACCTGCTCTCGGATATTGCGAGGAAACCTGCAATTTCTGCGGAAAGGTCTGCCCCACAGGGGCCATCCAACCCTTCACCATTGCCGAAAAGAAGAAGATCTTCATGGGCCTGGCGGTCATAGACAGGAGCAGGTGCATCGCATGGAACAGGGGGGAGACCTGTCTCATCTGTGATGAGCATTGCTCCTACAAAGCAGTCTTCTGGAAAAAGATGGAAGGCGCGGGAAAGCCTTTCGTGGACCCCAAAAAATGCGTTGGCTGCGGCATATGTGAAACCAGGTGCCCCATCAGACCGGGTGCGGCCATAGCCGTCTATTCCCAGGGCGAGAAAAGGGAAAGAAGAGGTTGAGAATGCGATGAAAGCCGTGATCGTGGCCGCGGGGGAAGGAACCCGTCTTCGCCCGCTCACCTATTCGGCCCCAAAGCCTCTGATAACTGTTGCCGGTATTCCGCTCCTGGAATGGAATCTGGATCTCCTTTCAAGGCATGGGATCACCGAAGTCGTGATTACGGTAAGCTACCTTGGTCAGAAAATCATGGAGCGGTACAAAGAAGGCAGATACCGCAATCTTCCGGTTCGTTTCTCGGTTGAGCCGATCCCGATTGGAACGGCAGGGGGAGTGAAACAGGCGGCAAGGAGGTGGAAGAAGCCGTTCCTGGTCCTCCCCGGCGACAACCTCACGGACCTCGATCTTACTCGCTTCCTGTCGTACCACAAACGGAAAAAAGGCCTGGCTACACTGGCAACGTATAAGGTGAGGGGTTCGGATTCTTATGAAAGCTTCTATGGCGCCGTCCTGACCGACCTTTCGGGAAAAATCATCCGCTTCGTGCCGGATACAGATTACCGGAAAACCCCGAATGCCTGGATAGACACGGGAATTTATCTTCTTGAGCCGGAGATCCTGGGGATGATTCCTGAGGGTGCCTATGGATTCAAGGAGAATCTCTTCCAGGACCTCCTGGATCGCGGTGAAACCCTCTTTGCATACCGAATGGCCGATTCGTGGCGGGATACCGGGACTCTCCATCGCTACCTTCAGGCCCAGATGGAGAAAAATGCCTCCCAACCCCACATCGGTCCTTCCTGCACGGTGGCGAGGACAAGCAAGGTCTCCGCTTCCGTTCTCCTCGGTGAAAACCGAATCGGCCCGGGCGCTGTCGTAAGGAGCTGCATCCTGGGGGAAGAGGTCGGCATATTGCCTCATCAGGAGGTGAGCGATGTGGCCATAGCCTGCGGAGAATGGCGGTGTATAGCAGACAGTGACGAAGTGAAACACTACCCTCCCACCCTGGCACAGGTCGAACGCTTCGTCCGTGAACGCCTGGCGCCGGAGGAGCAGTCATTTTTCCTGACTCCCTTGAAGGGCGGCTTCGAGAGCATGGTGTTTCTCTTTCGTAGCGAGGAGCACCCGGGGCTTATCATCAAGGTCAAGCTCGACCCATCAGAAAGGGCCTTGTGGACGGAACACCATGCCCTCAGAGTGGCCGGAGGAGCCCGGCTTGCGCCGGAGCCGGTGCTTTTGGACCTGACGCTGCAATGGATCAGGTTCCCTGTTCTTGTGACAAGGTTTCTTGAGGGAGACGAAGTCTCCCGCAGCGCCACGGTGCCGGCGTCCTGGAAAGCGCTGGGAAGACTTCTTGCAAAAGTTCACGCCATCGGTGAAGATGCCGTTCGTGCCGTTCAGCCGGCGTTTCCGAGATACGGCTTTCCTGCACTTGAAGATTTCTTCCAGGACACGTTGCGCGTCCTTGACCGATACTTCGCCTTTCGGCAGAAATACGACCTCCCTGATGAGCCCTTTCTGGAAGCTCTTGTGGGGCTCCTGGAGGGGCTTCACCCCGATGTGAATCGGACGCGCTCACTCTGGAAGAAGCCTGTTGCTCAATGCCTTTGCCACGGGGACTTCAGGTTTCACAATATCCTGAAAGGGAAGCGCCTCCACCTCATTGATTGGGAATGGGCCGGCATCGGGGATCCTGCCTATGAGACAGCCTGGGCCTTTGTTCTGAATGATCTCAGTCAGGGTGAGGAGACGATGCTCCTCCGCGCTTACAAGGATGCTTTGGAAGTGGACCCTTTTTTCGATGAGCGAGTCCGGGCATACCTGCCTGTGGTCACGACAGCCTGGCCGATCCATTTGCTTCATTATCTTTCCCACTATTGGGAGGGGAAATACCGATCCAACGCAAGTCTGGATGATCTCAAGACCGCATACCAGGACGAATTTCACAAACGCCTGACAGTGGCGCTTAACCGGCGAAAGGTCGCCGAACCGGAGAGAGGCGCCTTTTCGCGGATTCGGGGGGATATGCTTCTGGTGCCGGACTTCACTCTTTCCCCAGGGTCTTCTCGCCACAATTCCCTCCCCTTTGAGGGGGGAACCGCACCCGACGCTTGAAACTCACGAACTCCTCTCCCTTGAGGGGGGAGGTCAGGTGGGGGTTAACGCTAACGGGTTGCCTTGTTACGTCTGGCCGGGTATCAAGAGCATGAAATTCAACGGCCCTTCTTCATTTTTGACCATTTTGAAGTAATCACATGCCATGCAGTTCAGTTGCTTCCTGGCAAATGTCCCCTGAACCTGTCCGCCACAAAGAGTCCCTGCCACGGCCCAGCAGATTCTCCCACCATTTCTACCGCCATTAAGACCGTTTGCGGCTCTGCAAGTGGCGGCAGGGCATGGGCCCAACTCGCTCATCTTCGGTCCGCCGATCTCCCTGCCGCACTTCTTGAATTCCCAGCAATTTTTACTCTTTCCCACGGCCGTCCTCCTATCTGTTCATTAGCGATTAACACTAAAGCGCTGGATGTGAGCTGCGGGGCTCCGTAGCAGCAAGAATGGCACTATCGTATTAATTCTAAATTGATATTCGGGAACAAAGCAGTCTTACCCTTTGTACGACCCCATTGAGCCATCTTGACTTAATGGGGTCGTTCCGCGGATGGCCGTGTCCCTTCCTACTGGGCGATTTGCCAGCCGATGTATCCACCCGGCTTCTTTCCATAGGCTGAGGGTCTGCCGTACCCGCTCTTGCTGCCATAGCCGGATGGGGCGGCGTATCCACCTTTTTTTCCATACCCTGACGGCCGGCTATATCCACCCTTTTTGCCGTATCCTGAGGGCTGGCCATATCCGCTCTTCTTGCCATACCCGGTCGGGCGGGCGTATGCCGAAGAGGCGGTCGAGTCTGCGGGCGTCCCCGAGCCATAGGCAGAGGGCTTGCCGAGATTTCGGACCCCCTGAGGGTTTCCCATCAAGGCGTGGAGGCGTGTTTGAAGACTTGTCGGTTGCATCGTAGATCACTCCTTCATAATTTGCTGCGATTGAGCTTGATTTGGTACCGGTTCAAGTACTATGCCTTCACGGGCCGGCGGCGACCCGGGGTGGTACGGACCACCAGGCTCACGTGAAGGCACCTCATTAGCAATTATCTCTCTTCAAGCCGTGACATTCAAGTTCCAATCGCGCTCCAAATTACGGGTGGAGCGTCAACAAGTGTCGAGCGCCCCTCGCCCGGCAGGAAGGCAGGGTGTGGGAGCAGGGCAGGAACGGCTAAGATGGCGGCGAAAGTGCTGACAAGTGCGCGTGGAGCTTTGAGTGAAAGGGAGGGGAACGTATGGGGTCCAAGGGAGTGAACATTGAAGAGCGAATCGCCGCAGCGAGAGGCGAAATCCCCGCCGATCTTCTGATCAAGAACTGCAAAGTGGTGAATGTCTTTTCCGGTGCGATCAACGATGTTCCTGTGGCGGTATTCAGCGGCAGAATTGTGGGCTTCGGAGATTACGAGGCCCGTGAAGTCATAGACGGCAAAGGGGGATTTCTGCTTCCCGGGTTTTTCGATGGTCATGTGCATCTTGAAAGCTCGATGGTGACCCCTGCGGAATTCGCTCTTGGTGTAGTGCCCCACGGTACCACCACGGTGGTTTGCGATCCCCACGAAATAGCCAATGTATTGGGGATGGACGGAATCAACTATATTCTTGAATCGAGCAGGCACATTCCCCTCAACCTTTTCATAATGCTGCCTTCGTGTGTGCCTGCCACTACAATGGAAACCTCTGGTGCGAAGCTCTCTGCAATGGAATTGAGCTACTTTCTCCAACATGAGAGGGTCCTGGGGCTCGGCGAAGTCATGAATTTCCCCGGGGTCGTCCAAAGGGACAAGGACTTGATGGAAAAGATCGTCATGTCCTCCGGACGAAGGATGGATGGCCACTGTCCGAAGCTGACAGGGAAAGATCTCTGTGCCTATGCCATTGCGGGCATCAAGAGCGACCATGAGTCCACAACGGTTGAGGAAGGACTGGAAAAGCTCGGCCTGGGGATATATCTTATGATCAGGGAGGGAACGACGGCAAAAAACCTGGACGCCCTCCTGCCGATCGTTACGGAGATCAATTCCCCGAGATGCTTTTTTGTGACAGATGACAGGCACCCGAATGACATCCTGAACGAGGGTCACATGGACCACATCCTGAGGAGAGCTGTGGCCAAAGGGCTGAACCCGATTACTGCCATTCAGATGGTGACCATAAACCCTGCGAGGTACTTCCACATCAGCGACATCGGTGCAATCGCCCCGGGGGGAATCGCCGACATGGTCATTGTAGACGATCTGAAAGACTTTCGCGTCTCACGGGTGCTCAAAGACGGGCAGACTGTGGCGATTGACGGCGAGCTGCTTGCTCCCAGGACGGAACCAAAGGTCTCGGTTCCAAGGGGCACGATCAACATAAACTGGGCCAATCCCCTCAATTTCGCGATCAGGGCGGAGAAGGACACGGCCCTCGTGATCGGGATCATACCGGGACAGATCATGACAAAACGGCTCGTGAAAAAGGTCAAGACCGACGACGGCGTATGCATATCGGACACGGATGGAGATATCCTGAAAATTGCGGTTGTGGAAAGACACCGGGCCTCAGGCAGAATAGGACTGGGCTTCGTCCAGGGCTTTGGAATAAAAAGAGGCGCCGTGGCCTCATCCATCGCTCACGATTCCCACAATATCGTCATAATCGGTGAGAATGACCTGGACATGGAAACCGCCCTGACCCAGGTCGCAAAGCAGGGTGGTGGGCAGGCAGTGGTCGCAAACGGCGAGGTCGTGGCTTCTGTTCCGCTTCCGATTGCGGGCCTCATGTCGGAGGAATCCCTGAGCAGCGTGAAAGGCCGGGTGGAAAGAACCCTTGCGGCCGTTCACGACCTCGGAAGCCCTCTACACAACCCGCTCATGTCCATGTCTTTTCTGGCACTGCCTGTAATACCGGAACTGAAGATCAGCGATCTCGGTCTGATAGATGTCAACAGATTCGCTCGTGTCGGCCTTTTTGATATCTGATTTACGGTGAGGCGGGCTGCAACATGCCGATACCGAGGCCCTCTGCGAAGAGCGCTTCCTCTGACTCGTATCCGGGCAGAAGCTCCTGTGCTTTCGTTCCCAGGCTCGTTACCATCTGTTGCTGGTCCGAAGGCAACTGCCCAAGATCCGCGTTAGTGCCTTCTACATCCTTCTTGAAGCTCTGGGGATCATCTGCGACCATGGGCGCCAGCATGAGCATGAGAAGGGGAGAAACGGCATTGGCATAGCTCCCTGCCGCCACTCCGAGGCCCAGGAGCATCAAATTGGCGGTGGCATCGGTTCCGCCCTGGCCTTTCACCATTTCCCAGTATGTCAGGGCGCCTTTCGACACGGATGGACAGCCCTGGTCGCCGCCCTGTCGGCACTGTGCCTCGGCTTCCTTTGCCTGTCTCAGGAAATCCCGGGCCCTTGAAACCACCTCCGGAGATGCCATGAGGTCAATCAGTTGAGCGATTTCGGTGTCGGCTGCGGGTTGGGGGACATCGGAAACGCGACCCTGGATGTCCTGGGGAAAGAATCTTGTTGAAAACGGGGAAATTGCACTTGCCATGATGATAGCCACTCCTCTCGTCGTTTCCTCCCTCCACCTAGTGAGTCGAGACACAAATCCCATCACGCCTTGGCGCGTCGCATCCATCGCCAAATCATTGACGTTACTTATGTCTCAGCCCACTTAGAAAAGCATACTCAAAAACGAGAGAAACGGCAATGAACAAAATGAAAACATTTGGCTGAGGTTGCGTTCACTCATTACAGGTGCCAATGTAACACCTGCATTATCAAACAGCTTCTTTGTCCGGGCTCCCTCAGGAGCGGCCCAGATAGGCGATGGCCTCGATTTCCATGGTGGCGCCCTTTGGAAGGGAGCTTATGTGGACAGTGGCCCGGGCCGGAGGGTTCTCTCCGAAGTAGCGCGCATAGACGTCATTGAATCTTTGAAAGACTTCCATAGTGTTCAGGAAAACCGTCGTTTTCACGATATCTTTCATCGTGCCGCCGGCAGCTTCCACGATCGCTTTCACGTTGTCCAGGGCCCTTGCCGCGACCTCTTCCAAAGTTCCCTTGACCATCTGTCCGGTAGCGGGATCCAGGGGCAACTGCCCTGCAATAAAGAGAAAATCGCCCGCCCTTACGCCCTGTGAATAAGGCCCTATGGCGACAGGCGCCCTGTCGGTTGATACGGATAGTCCGCCCAAATTACGCCCCCCTCTTTTCGCGCACCCTGTCAATAGAAGCGCGAATCTTTTCCACCAGCTCTTCTGGAAGAATATTGGCCTTGACAATGAAATCGGCCGCCCCCATCGCCAGTGCCCTGGTGATGTCGGCCCTTTCACTGTAATTCGTTAGAAAAATGACGGGTATGTGACAATGGACGGGGTCTTCCAGAATCTTCTCAAAGATCTCAAAACCGTCCAGATCAGGCATTACGAGGTCCAGGAGTATCAGATCGGGATTCTCGGATCGAATCTTGTCCAAGGCCTGTTGCCCGGTCTCCGCAAGGGCTACCCCAAATCCCGCCTCACGCAAGGTCATGTCCCAGAGACGGGCAATGACTTCATTATCTTCGACAATAAGCACCTTGTCCATTCAACTACCCTCCAGGAGGCGTTGGGCGAGGAAGAATTCCGCCGAGTGGTCAATGTTGAAGCCCACTTCTGGAAAGGACATCTCAATTCCTGCCGCAGGGTGGCCCAGGAGCGCCGAGGCCCGGGCTTCCAGCTCGGCCACGGAAAGACGCCCCAGGAGATACTTCAAGATGAACCCCCAACCCAGGAGACCGGCAAGTTTCAGCGGTTTTTTTCGCAATTCCGTGGCGCGATGAAAGAGGCGCGCACAGTCGCCAAGCACGGTCGGCTTCAAGGCGATAAGCCCGCCTCCGCAATACTGAATGCCTCGGAGGCGAACATAAGTATGGCGGGCTTCAGGATAGCGGCCCTCGGAGCATGACCTGGACAGGAAGGAATAGTAGATGGATGCAGGTTTCTCGTCCAAAGCCCTCACGAAGGCATCCACCGATTCCCCGGTGAGAAAGGGCAGATCACAAGGGCAAACAAGGGCAAGCGATGTATCCGGGGGCAGAAGCCCTATGCCCATTTCCATCGTCTTCAGTATGGAGGTCCCGCTCTCTCCGACTCCATCCACAAGAGACAAGACGAAAGAAGGGGCATCCTTCTTTGTGACAAGATAGATCTTGCCGACCGAGGATGCCCCTCTCAACGCAGAGATCACATGTTCAACAAGGCACTTCCCATCAAGCTTCAGAAATGCCTTGCAAGAGGCTTCGGGATCTATTGCCCGCAGACTCTCTTCAAGATCTCCACCCGCAAGAATCAAAGCAGGAAGCCGCATCATCCGGAAACTGCCCTACCGGTTCAGCTTGTAGATCCTCCCGTCCGAGACGGTCCAGAAGACGGCGCCCCCTTTCAGATCGGAAGCCGCCGGTTCCAAAAGGATTTAACCGGCCCCGAAATCGTCGTGAATGAAGGATTTCCCACTCCGAATATCTCGTGCAAGCCATCGCTGTCCACCCAAAACAGACGGTCCGCCGGTTGGGTATAGCCGTAGTCACGATCCAGCCTGGGATGTCTCGGGTTGGTCAACCCCGAGACAAGGGTCGTAACCCCCGTGCCATCCGACTTATTGGCCCTGAGAATCCTCCCATTACCGGCGCCCCCTCCCCATTCGGTCCAATATATGTACGTGTTGTCAACGGTGATATGGCGGTGCTCCGTGCCCTGAATGCTGTTGAGCCAGACAAAAAGACCCGTCAAGGAGGAGTCGCTTTTGGCAAGGCGATCCATCCCTGACGAGAAGTTCGTCAAGACCCACACATTGGAGTCGTCGGCCGCAATACCGGCGGCTGAACTCCAGGAAGCGAGAAAGGTCTGCCCGTTCCCTGCAAGCGTTGAGATCAGGAACCTTTTCGCCACAGGATCGCCCATTGTGACAAACTTACTTACAGCTGCGTACACCGCTGTACTGTTTGCCGCAAGCCTCCCGGACAGGAGAGTGTTGGTGTCATTGCTTGACAGGGTGTTTGTGGAAGTATCGAGCTTGTTGATCGAATACTTGCTCGTCCCGCTGTCGTAATCGCACCAGAACAACTGAGAACCGTAAGAAACCAGGTCTCTGTGAGGGAAGTCAGGGAAGGGTCCTGATTTTACAGTCGCGAGGGGGGTGGGGGATTCTCCTGTGGGATCTATTGGAGCACTTCTTACGCTTCCACCGGCGACTTTCTCAATCCAGTAAACCCTGTTCCCTATAACGGTTATCCCTCCAGGGCTGTTCTGGCCCTCTGCCAGGATCTGCAGGGCATGGGGATCGGGCGCAAGCTGGACGCTCACAGGGTTGTTCGCTCCGGGAACTACATTTACCTGAAGGCTGCCGTGAGCGGTAGCCCACCCCTCCTTGTTTAGGGCATCAACGATGACCGTCCGATTGCCGATGGGGACATCGGAAAACTTCACCGAAGGACTCAATGGTGTGGCGGATAGAGTGGAAGTGACCGGTTTCTGATTGGCGGTGTCAACAATAAAGATATTATACTTCTCGATGTTAACCTTTTGGTCCGGACCCGCTCCATCGAAGGCCACCCTGACCTCAACGGATCCCGCTCCATTAGTGAATCCCGACAATCCCGAACCGGGAACCTGGGGCTCCCCGGAACTTCCGGAACCCAGAGACCCTCCACCACCGCCGTAACCTTGAAGGAGAATGGCAAACAAGGAAGCCGTGATTAGCAGAAAAACGCGGTGTCTCATCACCATCCACCCCCTTTCGTCCAGGGCGCCTGACGGGGAGGCGGGTTGACGGTGACAGTCACATTGCCGCCCTGTGTCGCGATCCTGGCCTTTTCGCCCCACGACTCTGCCCCCCAGCGGGAGGCGTGAACCCAGATCTCAACATTCCCTGGAGATGGAAAGGTGTTTTCCGGAATCTGAAACTCGGTCCCTGAAAGCTGCCATTCTCTCTTAATCCAATTCCCTGAAGGGTCACTCCAACCCGATTGGAGTCTGTATTGCACGGCGCCAGGAACGGGGTTCCAGGCCACGTATATCGGTTTGGTCGCATCAAGGGGCGATCCGGCGGAAGCCGTGCCGTCCGTTATCTTCACAAAAGTAGTCGGCTGAAGGGACTTCCCACCCTCAAAGGCCACTCGGACAGGCTGGGAGCTGTAGTCCCCTGGAATCTTGCCCGAGGGTCGGAATTCGTAAACCCCCGTGCCCCAGCTTCCTTCCTTCTCAAAGGTGGAAACGGGATTCCCGAACTTATCCGTATCCTGATGTTCGGAATAAGGCAAGCTCCCAAGAGATCCACTATTCAGATAGGCATCCACCCCTGAACCGGCAGGGGGAGAAACGAGGTCATAATCAGGCGTGGCATATCCTGCCCCCAATCTCAGCGCCTGAGTGGGAAGCGGATAATAGAGGTCCTTGGCCCACGAGTCGTGGCGATTGATGGTGGTGATATTTCCCCAGAAGATCTTCGGGAAAACCTCTATCGCCAGATCTGCCCCTGCATCTGTGAGGCGCATGACGGTATAGGAGCCGGCCACCCGATTCCCACTGGAATCAAGTGCAGTCACATCAATCCAAAAAAGCCCTGTGGGGACAGCGGTAACGACTATGGTCTGGGTGTCCCCCTGTCTCGCAGCCTGAGCCCTGGCTTTGATGGCATTGGGATTCACAATCTCAGGTCTTCCCTGCTCGGGAGACCATTGGGCGAGATCCACCACATTTACCAGAATAGTGGTAGCCGAAGGGGGAAGAGCCTTCCCCTGCGGCCAGGAAACGGTCAGGCGCAGGCTGTTGGAAAGGCTGCTTGCGGGACCCAAGCCTGAAGCGGGGCTTCCAGAGGAGGACAACCCCCCTCCACCACCTCCGCCAGCGCAGCCAGAGAGAAGAAATGGAACCAGAAGAAAAGCAAGAAGGGAATACTTTCGCATGGCGACCACTCCAATACAAGGGGATGAGCCCTTATTCGCCATGCGCCGGTTTGCGTCCTGCCCTGCATTTCAATCTCTACCCCTACAACGCCAAATGTGAGCGGAGGGGTGACGCCGGAGCCTGGGCGCCCAAAGGCGCGGAGCAAACTGGGCCCCACTCGGGGATGGGAGTTTGCGAGCACCGTGGGCTGGCGCAGGTGGCAGGACCCCGAAGCGGCAAAATGGCGCTGTAGTGCTACCCTCACTCCTCCGCAAATACTTTACGGAGATCCAAACTCAAATCAGGAAGAAGAGGGGATGACAAGGGAGTTGCTACAGTGAAAACCCGATGTGTCTCAAAAAAGTCCTTCCCTGCCAGGAGCACCTCCACGGTCTGAGCCTCCGGGTCCACGATCCAGTATTCCTGAACCCCGTATTTCAAATAAAGCTGTCGCTTGACTTCCACATCTCTCTGTGAAGTGCTTGGATAGAGAATCTCGATACAGATATCAGGAGCGCTTCGTACATAGTGAGGTGTGATGATTCCTTTCCGTTTCGCATGAATAAGCAGAATATCAGGCTGAACCACATTGATATCGGACAAGACTACATCAAAAGGAGCATCGTAAAGTATCCATCCCTTATGAGACTTGCAGTACATCATCAGCTCAAATTCCAGTTCTCGCGAGATCCGTTGGTGAAGCTCCCCGGGCGCCGGCGTCAAATGGAATTCCCCGTCGATCAACTCATATCGCTTGTCCTCAGGAAGCCCCAGATAATCGCGGTATGTGAATTTTACATCTCTTCTCATCGCTTCCATCGTGTTCCCTCATTTCTCCGCGCTCACTCTTTTGGGCAAGATACGCACAAGAGGTGCTGCCGGGATATAGGCCAAAACAATTCCCAGCCCATGCCATTATAACTGCCCATTACCCGCCTTTCATTCCTGTGAGTCGCCTTATTGTTTGTACTTTCGAACCCAGATGTCGCTCAACTGTGCGAGCGACTCAAGGGTTTGTCCTGCAATGAACACGTTTCCGTTTGCATCCACGGTGATCGCTTTTCCCACATCACCCATGTTCGCTCCGCCGTTGTAAGTCTCCGTCCAGATGGGTGTTCCAGTAGGGGAGAACTTTCTGATCCAGACATTAGGGCCCTGGCCAAGATCGCTGCGCTCTTCATCACCTGTCACGTAAACGTTTCCGAAAACATCCACGGCAATCCCGTATCCATAGTCATAGCTGTTAGCAGGACTGTCGTATGTTTGAGTCCAGAGGGTATTTCCGTTCGTATCGTATTTTCGAACCCAAACATTCGTGGGAGAGCCGGTCACATATCCGGCCACGTAAACATTCCCCGAAGCATCCACCCGGATCGCCTTTGCCCGATCCTCCCCCATATTCGAATTGGTCCTTGTCCAAAGCAAGGTTCCGGAAGAATCGTACTTCCGCACCAGGATGTCGTTCCAGTTCGAAGGACTGGTAGTCTCATA
Organism: Armatimonadota bacterium; assembly: GCA_016183865.1. Classification (GTDB taxonomy): domain Bacteria; phylum Vulcanimicrobiota; class JACPDT01; order JACPDT01; family JACPDT01; genus JACPDT01. The sequence goes on from JACPDT010000112.1 coordinate 38,279, forward strand.
CCCTGCGACATAGACGTTTTGTGAACCATCCACGGCGACACAGGTGGCTTCATCATCTATATTGTCGGGACCATTATATTCTTGGTCCCAAACCACGGTTCCGGTGAAATCATATTTCCGAACTGAGAAATTAAGGCCCTGACCTGACGATTTACCGCCTGCCACGTAGAAATTTCCCGCCGAATCCACGGCCACACCGTTGCCATAGTCGTCAGCATTTAGGATTCCGCCATAGGAGTCTGTCCAAAGCACTCCTCCTGTGGAGCTGTACTTCCTTACCCAGATCTCTTTTTGGGGAGAACCTGTCTGATACTCGACTCCCACCACGTATGCGTTCCCTGAACCGTCTACAGCAATGGCTCTTGCCTCATCGTCCAGGTTGGCGCCACCGGCCTGGTTCTTAGTCCATGAGATGTTTCCAGAGGGATCGTATTTCCGTACCCATATGTCGGGGTTGCCGCTTGCATTCGATATGGATCCTGCAACATAAATATTCCCGGATCCGTCCAGGGCTATGGCATTAGCGGAGTCACTATCGTTTATCGCATTGTTGTTTTCCGTTCTGGTCCAGTCCTCAACCGGCTTCGCCGCAAAAGGAGAAGAAAAGGTGACAGGGTTGCCTGCCACCGTTACCGTGACATTTCCGTTCGTGGCCCCCGTGCCAAACGGCACGGTGCATTGAATCTGGGTGTCTGACCACACGGTAGCCTGAGCATTGACGTTACCTATCGTCACACCGGTCCCGCCCATCTGGACTGCCCCGAAATTGGTTCCATTGATCGTCAATGTCGAGCCTGCAGTGCCGGTTAAGGGGGAAATACTCGATATCGTCGGTGGAGGGAACGACCCAAAGAGCACTCCCGTTTCGGTGGGATGGATGCCGCACCTGAAATTATATGTTCCAGGGCTGTTGGCCTGGAACGTGTATGAACCACCGGGAGCGAGAACGCCGCTTATTGCGCTTCCATCGGAACCCTTCACAATGCTGTGGTTCAATTGCCCCCCATTGATAATCATGATCGTCTCACCCCTGGAGAGGGAGAACTGAGAAGGCACAAAGCCACCGTCGAAACCGTCATGCCCAAGGGGGCCTCCACCTGGGACTGCTGACCGGAGGTCACGGAGATTGGCTTGATCCGATGTGCGACAATGTTGTTTGCGGAATCGAGAGCCTTCACTTCAACAACCTTGTTTCCCACGGGAACCGAAGGGAAAGAAACTATGGCCTGGTTGTTCTGCATCTGGGACCTTGGAACACTCTGGAACAAGGACTGAGACAATCCCTCTCCTGAGACCGAAACCTCCACTCGATCGGCTGCTTGCGGAATCAGCTTCCCGACCTTCGAAACCTGGGGCCATTGGATGGCAAGCTCGATCCTCCCGGTTGGGCCTCCACCCGAATCCAGAGTGCCTTCGGGACTACCGGCGCCTGAGGGACCCTGTGAACCGGCAGACCCTCCTCCACCTCCGCAGCCGGAGAAGATCAGTGAGATGAAGAGGATGGCCGGGAGCAAATACCTTCTTGTCATATACGACACCTCGCAAAATACTTTTTCTCGGCACAGACTCGCGCAAACGGTCTTGCTGACTGCTGGAAGCTGAGCGCCGATCGCTATTGAAGCATCTTGTAGATGCGCCCTGTTGCGCTTTTCTCGGTCCAATAGACGGCTGCGGGAAGACCCTGAACATAGAAAAGATCTCCGCCTGTGGCCCCGGCAGGTGGTTTCCATAGATCCTTTACAAGGGAATCGGCCAGTGTGAGCGTGTGCAAGCCGTTATCATCCAGCCAGAACAGGCGTCCCGCATCCAGGAGATCACCCGGGCCCCGATTCAGGACAATGCGAGTCGGGTTGGGAAGGCCTGTAACGAGTGTGGTTGTCCCCGATCCGTCCTTCAAAGCTCTGCGGATCTTTCCTGAGCTCGCGGCTCCCGAAGAGTCCTCTTTCTCCACCCAGAAAATGTAACTTTTGTCAGCCACAACATGGACTACTTTCATCGGAGCGTCCACAGAAAGCGGAAACAAGAAAGGGTTGTTACTGGCAACGTTGTCGAAGACCGAAGTCGTTGTGTCCGCTCTGAAGATAGCATCCCCCGCCCCACCGATAAAAACTGAAATCAGCGCAAATTGTCCGTCCATGGAAACGCCCGACCCAGGCAAGGTGATGGTTGAGGTTGTTTCACAAAAAGTTGAGGTTCCCGCAAAGGTAACTTTCCTGAGCGGAACCTTGCCGGCGTCGTCACAGATGGCTGAGTACGCGGCATTGTTGTCTGCCGCTATCCAGCCGGAGGAAATCCGTAAGGGTGAGTCCTTGGGATAAAGAGTGACTGTTGCTGCAGAGCCATAAGCGTCGTTGGTTTTCATTGTGCGAACCCGATAACGGGTTCCGACATTGTTCGTGTCGAGCCACACTAGATCAGGGTTGGGCCTTGTATTCACAGCAAGTCCTCTACCTGGCGCCAGACCGTAATTGAAGGGCACCGGACCGGCAACAAGAGTCTCCATAGGTGTCGGGGTCCCGCCATTCACAGAAACCTTCCTGATCTGACCGTCCGGCGGTCCTGTGCGGTTCTCTATCCAGAAGACCTCAGAGCCGGAAACCACAATACCGACAGGGAAACCCTGATCTATTGCAAGGGGAGAAGCAACCGGAAACGCTGTTGTATTGGATGTCTGGCCATTGACCTGGACCCTGATATCACCGGTCGCCGCCCCCTGAGGCACTGAGCAAACGATTTGGGAATCGGACCAGGAGTTGACGATTGCATTCATCCCATTGGCCCCTGTTCCAATGGTGACAGTGCTTCCGGATCGAAAAGCCCCAAAATTCGCCCCGCTGATTGTGAAAGAGGAGCCTGGGACAGCGCCGGAAAAGGCCGCGACGCCAAAAGGAGGTGTCACACTCAGCAGCTCCGGGACCGGAAATGTGATCGCCAGGGTTCCGGTTTCAGAAGGATGGAGGCTGCAATGGAAGCCGAAGGTCCCCGGCGTAGTGGCCTGCCACGTAAACTGCTGCCCGGGGGCCAGTGGGCCCGAATCAAACAGACCGTTATCGGAAGTGACTGTGTGATTCTGGGAACCCCCATTGACCCATAGGAGAACCTCGTCTCTCAGCAGGGAGAAACTGCCTGGCTTGTAAGACCCATCAAGAATGCTGAGACCCAGGGAAGCAGGGACTTGCTCGGTCTGTGCCAGTCTCACAGTAATCGGCACAATACGGTGGGCCACAGTGTTTCCCGAGGAGTCAAATGCGAAGACCTCAACTCTCTTGGAACCCACTGGAACGGCGGCAAAGGTCATGGAGACCTGGTTGCCCTGTGGAATCTGGGATCTCAGCACACTCTGGACAAGAGGCTGGGGCAAGCCCTCTCCACTGACTGCAACTTCGATCCTTTGAGCCGCTTGCGGGATCAGTTTCCCCGAAAGAGAAGCCTCAGGCCACTGGACCTGAAGCTCTATCCGACCAGTGCCGGACGACTCGCCAGATCCACCCGGGCCCGGCGGTATGCCGGGACTTTGAGACACACCCGACCCGGCAGACCCGCCTCCACCTCCGCAGCCGGAGAAGATCAGTGAGAGGAGCAGGCAAAGAAAGAAAAAATACCCTCTCATTGTTCATCACCTCACTTACCCTGGGAATCGCGGTTTACCGTTACTGACACCCCTCCTCCGAGGGTGAGCTGGAGTCTCTGGCTGTGAGACTCGGCGCCGAAGCGCCGCGCCTCCACCCACAAGGAGATGCCTGGCGCTCCGGCAGGGAGAACACCCGGAGGAATCGTGGTAGAAGTGCCGCTTACCTTGGGACTCCTCCAGTAGAAGCTCGGACCTCCAGGACCCGCGGAGTTGGATGATCCGCCGCCTGCTGCCGCAAGGTAGTACTCTACAGCGCCGGGCACGGGATTCCATGCGGCCGCTATGGGTTTCGTGGAATCCAATGCCGATGGATGGGAATTCACGCCATCGGTCACGAAAACAAAGGTGGTGGGCGCAATGCCGGCCAGGTCTTCAAGGGCCACGCGGGCAGATGTGGCGCCGTAATCAGAGGGAATCGGACCAAAAGGAGCAATCTCATACACCCCTCCACTCAATCCAAGGGGCTCAAGAAAATACATAGGGACCTCAGGTCTTCCGAAGGCATCGGGAAGAAGGTTCGGACCGGACAGGCTTCCCAGCGAGGAACCATTGAGATATGCCTGGATTCCTACGCCGGGAGGGGGAGCTACCAGCTTGTAACCCGAATCCGAATACCCTGCTTCGATTCTCAGGAAATCCTGGGGACGGCCGTCAGGCCCTCCAGCCCAGTCCGAGTGGCGGTGAACGACGGTGGGAGAAGCCCAGAAAATATTTCGAAAATCCTCCATGGTCAACTCGGCTCCTGCATCGGTGAGACGCATGACGGTGTAGGCTGCCGCCACCCGATTTCCGCTGGAATCCAGTGCGGTCACGTCAATCCAGAAGAGCCCTGTGGGGACACCGGTAACGACTATGGTCTGAATATCTCCCTGCCGCGCAGCCTGAGCCTTGGCCTTGATGGCATTGGGCGCCACAATCTCGGGCCTTCCCTGTTCGGGAGACCATTGCGTCATATCCACCACATTCACCAGGATGGCTGTGGCAGAAGCAGGAAGAGCCTTCCCCTGACGCCAGGAAACGGTCAGGCGAAGGCTGTTGGAAAGATCGCCGGCAGGACCCAGACCGGAAGCGGCGCTGCCGGAGGATGACAACCCACCTCCGCCACCGCCGCCTGCGCAACCGGAAACCAGAAAAGAAGCAATAAGAAGGCAGACCAACCCCAATTTTCTCATGATGAGCCCCCTGTTTGAAAGTTTTGCGAAGAGTCGAACCCCATCCCCTAGTTTAATATTATATTATAAAATCTTCCCTTTTGCAAGAAGAGAATTTTTAATTCCTGTGAGATGAGCCGGATGTCGCGGCGAACCGGCTCATCTCCTGCCCTCGATCCCCGAAAGGGGCCTTATTTGGTAACTACTCAGGTAGACAGGATTCAGGAGTCAGAATTCAGAATAGCCTGCGAATAGGCCTCCAACAGCTTGCTGACCTCTT
>JACPDT010000107.1 GCA_016183865.1 Armatimonadota bacterium
CCGTGGGAAGAACATCCCGCCCTTCTCCGTGAACAATCACCTCCACTCTCCCCCGGCAAGCCTCCCCCCCCATCTCTAACCCCACCCAGTTATAAAGTTGCAGGGCCAGCCCCATCACGTCAAAGCCCGGCCCCAGATTTGCGGAAGTAGCCGGCACTCGAATCAGAACTCCCGAAAAATCGGATGGAGGAGTTACCCATTTGTGTCCTTCCAGACCTTGAGGAAACCGGAATCCCGAAGTCAGGATTGGGCGGGTGGCCCAGTACTGTCTAAGCGCCACTGCCGATCTCTCCTTCCAATGCTTCCAGATTCGCCGGGATGGTCCTGATTTGCGGAGACAAAGCCATGGCCCGCTCAGGATCCTTCAATCCATGGCCAGTGAGGATGATGACCACCCGGGCGCCTTTCCGAAAATACCCCTGATCGACAAGTTTCAAGAATCCGGCAGCGGCAGCCGCAGAGGCCGGTTCGGCAAAGATCCCCTCCTTGTCCGCAAGAATGCGGTAAGCCGCAAGTATCTCCTGGTCCGAAACGGCCTGGAAGGTCCCGCCCGAATCTTTTGCCGCTCGAACTGCACCATCCCAGCTTGCCGGATTGCCGATCCTGATCGCTGTTGCCACGGTTTCCGGATCGGAAACACGGGCCCCTTTCACGAGGGGCGCTGCCCCCTCAGCCTGGATCCCGCACATCCTGGGACAGGAAAAATCCTGAGATCGAGCCAGCTCGGTGAATCCTTTCCAGTAAGCGGTTATGTTGCCTGCGTTTCCCACAGGAAGAACCAGAGCCTCAGGCGGATGCCCCAGAGCCTGAGTCACCTCGAAAGAAGCCGTTTTCTGGCCTTCGATTCTGTACGGATTGACGGAGTTCACAAGGGCGATGGGGAGGCGCTCCGCAGCCTGGCGCACGAGCTTGAGGGCGGAATCGAAATCCCCCGGAACCTGGAGAATCTGCGCCCCGTACACAACAGCCTGGGCCACCTTACCCAGGGCCACCTTCCCTTCCGGAAGAACCACCCAGCACCGTAGGCCCGTTCTTGCCGCATAAGCAGCCGCGGAAGCCGCCGTGTTTCCAGTGGAAGCACACAAAACCGCACTCTTGCCCTCCTCAAGCGCCTTCGCCACAGCCAGAGCCATTCCCCGATCCTTGAAAGACCCTGTGGGGTTCATTCCCTCAATCTTGAGATGAACCGACACTCCCGCATTCTTCCCCAGGAAAACTGCAGGAACCAGGGGCGTATTCCCCTCAAGCAAAGTCACCCTTGGGGTCTCAGGGGACACAGGAAGAAAGGCCGCATACTCTTCGATCACTCCGCGCCAGGTCATTCCCCATGTTTCGACAGAGGACACGCGATTTCCTAATTTCCGTCTCATAATGGCATAAAACCATTGTTTCCTTCCCCAAGCACATCTGATCGAAGGCTGTGGCGATATTGTTCACAACTTATACCCATGTTTGGGAAGGAATGTGCTCCACCGCTGCAGGAGTTCCCCTCCCTGAAATGAAAACAGGTATGGGGCCGCAAAAATCCAAATGGGAGAGTTGATTCGAATGGGACTCAATATCGGAAGGACCGGCTTTACGAGCATTCTTGCGGTCACGTTTCTTGGGGCATTTCTGCTCTTCGGTTTGTGGACCGGAATGAGGAAGGAGGCGGCCATGGCGCGCGGAAACTCCCTGTCTGTCCGGAAGGTGGTGGATCTGACCCACACCCTCAGCGACCGAAGCCCCTACTTTCCGGGGTCCAGGCCTTTTCAGCTCAAGCCTTTTGTGGGGTATGAGAAGGGATATTACATGAACGAGTTCTGTGCTCCTGAGCACATCGGGACCCATGTGGACGCACCATCCCACTTCGTGCAGGGCAAAAGCCACGTGTCCGATCTTACCCCTGATGATCTCACAGGGCCGGGTGTCATGATCAGCGTTCAGGCGAGCGCCAAAAGCAACCCGGACTATAGAGTCGTTATCGCCGATCTGGAGAAATGGGAGCACCGCCATGGCAAGATCCCCTCCGGCGCGATTGTGATGGTACATACGGGATGGGCGGAAAGATGGGAAGATCCCAATCTTTTTCGAAACCAGGATGCCTCGAAGGTGATGCACTTTCCGGGGTTCTCGAAAGAAGCGGCGGAATGGCTGCTGACACAGCGCGACATCAGCGCCATCGGCATAGATACTCTGAGCCTGGATTACGGTCCGTCCGGCGATTTTCAGGTGCATCATCTGGTCCTGGGACGGGGAAAATACATGATCGAAAGCCTGGCCAATCTTGAAAAGCTACCGCCAAAAGGGAGCTACATCGTGGTAGCTCCCCTGAAGATTGAGAAGGGATCAGGGGCCCCCGCCAGGGTGCTGGCCCTTATCCCTTGATGGAGCCCTTGTCGTGATGGAGAAAGTGGAAAAAGCAACACTGGGGCTTGCGCCGGCACTTCTAGTCTACAAAGAGAATCTGGAAAAGGCAGCAATCAAAGGAACCATCCTCTTCTATCATGGCCTCAGCGCAGCAAAAGAAACAAATCTGAAAGAGCTGCGAAGCCTTGCCGATGCGGGGTTTCTGGCTGTGGGACTCGACAACATCGGACACGGCGAGCGAAGATATTCCGATTTCGAGAGGCGATTCTCTACAATGAATCGGAATAGCCGGAATCTCCATGGGGGGATTCATCGCCTATGCCGCCCTCCTGGAAGATGCACGACTCAAGACGGCCGCTCCCGTGCTCGGATCCCCCGCCTGGAGATGCAATGGCAGCGAAAGCCCGGGAAGTAAGCCGGATCGCTTCTTCCCAAGAGCCATTCTTTCCCAGAATGCGGAGGAAGACACGAGTGTGCCACCCCATGGGGCCCGGGAATTTCACAAAGCCCTTGAGCCCTACTACGCAAAAGCACCGGAGCGCCAGCGCTTCATAGAGTTCGAGGGAGTGGGCCATTTCATGCCCGAGGAAGCATGGAACCGGCTCTGGAACAATGTGCTTTCCTGGTTTGAACGATTCCTAGACCGAAAATGAGCTGCCACACCCGCATGTGTGAACTGCATTCGGGTTCTTGAAGGCAAAGCCCGACCCTCCGAAAGTGTCCTCGTAGTCCACTTCCGTCCCGGCCAGGTACTGGGCGCTCTTGGCATCCAGGAAAACTTTCAGGCCATCAAATTCCATAATATGGTCATCAGGGCGGACTGTGTTCTCAAAATCCATAAAATAGTTGAAACCGGAGCAGCCGCCTCCTTTGGCGCCGATCCGAACGCCGAATTCCTCACCCTTCCCGCTTGTGGAAAGAAGCTGTTTGGATTTGGCGACTGCTCTTACCGTGAAATGAAGCGAAGTACTGGTCTCCATATATGTGAAACCTCCTACCTTTCTCAGGCCGTTTTCGTGACGGGCTCATAGGGAGAGGACATCTCCCTGAGACTCCTCACAGCTCGGATGACCTCATCAGCCACAATATCCACCTCTTCCCTGGTGTTGAATCTTCCCAGGCCGAAGCGGATGGAGCTTCGCGCCAGATCCTCAGGGACGCCGATCGCCTGCAGAACATAGGAAGGCTCGGGGATCGCGGAGGTGCAGGCAGAGCCCGACGAAACAGCGATTCCACGAAGTCCTGTAAGCAGCGACTCACCCGCGACCTGGGCAAAACTCAAATTCAAGTTCCCCTGAAGCCGCCCGGTCCACGGACCGTTCAGGTATACCTGATCCAGTTCTCGAAAAAGTGTATTCCTCAGTCGAGTTCTCAGGTGAAGGAGTCGCTCCCCTTCCTCCTCCATGACCTCTTCCGCTATGAGGCAGGCCATCCCGAATCCGACGATCCCAGGGACATTCAATGTGCCGCTTCGCAGGCCCCTTTCATGGCCTCCTCCATAGAGAATCGGATGCAACCGCACCCTTGGATTCCTGGCTCGCACAAAAAGCGCCCCCACTCCTTTGGGGCCGTACATTTTGTGAGCGGAAAAGGACAGGAGGTCCATATGCATGAAATCCACATCAACAGGGATCTTCCCCACCGCCTGAGTCGCATCTGTATGAAAGAACACTTCCTTTTCCGCGGCGATTCGGCCAATCTTTTCCACAAGCTGAATCGTGCCGATCTCGTTATTGGCAAAGATGATCGAGATCAAGATGGTGCGATCTGTTATGGCATTCCGGACCTGCTCCGGATCCACCAGACCGTCTCGATCTACAGGGAGAATCGTGATCCTGGCGCCTTTGCGCTCCAGCTCCTTGCAGGTATCCAGAACCGCCTTGTGCTCAACAGCACTTGTAATGATGTGGTCGCCTTTTCCTTCATAAAAAGAAGCCACTCCCCGGATGGCCAAATTATCGGATTCTGTGGCGCCGCTGGTGAAGATAATCTCCTTTGTTCTCGCGCCGATGAGATGCGCCAGGCGCCCCCTTGCCGCCTCTACAGCTTCTTCCGCCTCCAATCCGAATGCGTGATTTCTACCGGCGGGATTCCCGTATCTTTCCGTGAAATAAGGCAACATCTCCCTGAGGACTCTGGGATCTACCGGGGTGGTGGCATGGTGATCCATATAGATATAATGAGACCTTTGAGAGGGTTCGGACATTAGATCGAAGTCAGAGTCTTTCGGGAGTCCCCGATTCTCCATGGTGCAGCCTCACTTACTGGAGATGACGAATTCGATCAAAGCGGAAACCGGATGAGCTTCAATATTTTGAATACATTCATGGCACACCCACTTGTCGGGCTTTACGGAACAGGGTTGACAGCTCTCAATCTGCTCAATCGTGTGTTCCAGTTCGTCCTTGACCGTAGTGAGGCGTTCCAGTAAAGATTCCGTCTGGGACAACCAATCCCTGAGAATCGGTATCAGCTTCTTGGAAGCCTCAAGCCCGGTCGGGCTGCCATTCCATATTTTCGTCAAACTCTGAATATGAGCCAAAGACATCCCCATTTCCTGGAACATCTCAATGGAGCGAATCCGGTTCAGGGTGTTCTCATCATAAAGCCGAAAACCGCCGCTAGTGTGACCTGTGGGAGTGATCAAGCCGAGCTCTTCATAATAATGAATGGTCCGAACGGTCCTGCCGGCCCGCTGGGCCAGATCCCCTACCCTCAACAAAGAGCCGTTTGTCTTTGTCCTCTCCTGCAACCTGATTTCTTTCATCGTCCTCTCCAGGGGGAAATCTAAACCTAACGTTTACGTAACAATTATGGCACAAAAACCAAGAATTGTCAAGGGAGGCGAGGTACCCCTGAAAGCCCGACAGCGTCCTGATTTTACATGATTTACACCTTAGCAGGTTTAGCACACTCCTCGA
>JACPDT010000108.1 GCA_016183865.1 Armatimonadota bacterium
CAATGACCCCCGAGCAGGTGGTCTCTTTTCTGAATGAATACTTCTCAGAAATGGTGGAAGCCGTTTTTGAGCAGGAGGGAGTTCTGGATAAGTTCATTGGCGATGCCATCATGGCGGTTTTCGGCACTGTCGGCGATCAGCCCGACCACCCACGGCGGGCCGTGCTCGCTGCGCTCAGAATGAAATCCCTCCTGGCTAAAATCAATGGTGAACGGGCCATCGTCGGCAAGGGACCCATCGCCATCGGAATCGGCATTCATACGGCTGACGTGATTGTAGGAAATATCGGCTCTCTGAAGCGCCTTGAATACACCGTCATTGGAGATGGCGTCAATACCTGCTCCCGGGTGGAGGCTCTGAACAAGGAGTTCGGAACCACGATTCTCATCACGGAAACCACCTATGAGGCTGTGAAAGACGAGTTCGAATGCAGAGCGATGCCCGAGACCCAACTGCGGGGAAAGGTCAAGGCCCTCCAATTCCACGAAGTCATCAGCGCCCGGAAACCTTGAGTCCCTCTTGTCAATCATTCGGGCTTGTGCTATAATTGAATTGCTAAAAGAGAAAGACGGCGAATATCTAAGTAGCAGAATGGGGGCGTTTTGGATTCGACGGGGAGTGTTCGGATAGCAGCAGCAGGTCGAGGATTCCGCTTGGCCTCGTAAAAAAAGCGGAGAAACTGTACACGCGAACAAAGAACTCGCAATCGCTGCTTAAATGCAGTCCGTCCTGTAAGCTTCCGCCGGTGGAGTTTATAAGGGCGTCAAAAGAGCCGGCTACTGACCGCCTGAAGCTCGTAAGGCGTAAAGGAATCTTAACGAGCTGGAAGAAACTGATCCTGTTGAAGGGAGCGGTTCTCTTCGAGAAACAAAACTTCAACTAAGCTTGTAGAAGCTGCTGTCAGGGTCTCTTCGGACGCGGGTTCGAGTCCCGCCGCCTCCACCAGAAGTTGAGAGGTAAGTGGTCGGAATCCGGGGTCAGTGGAGTCAGCCTGTGGAGCCGCTGATCATAGATTGACGGCCATTTCTATTTTCGCAAGTATGAAGGGAGTCGGAGCATGCCTGAAATTGCTGACCTTGTTGATGAAGTGCAAATTGAGGATCTCCTGCGCTCGATGGTGGAAAAAGGCGCATCAGACCTCCACCTGAAAGCAGGTTGTCCCCCCATGCTCCGCATAGACGGGGAATTACAGCCCGCCAGCTATGAAATGCTTTCTCCCGACGGGCTCCGAAGAATGATCGAGTCCATTCTTACGGATCAACAAAAGGCTGAGTTCGTTGCAGAAAAAGAATTGGACCTGGCCTACAGCATCCCCGGACTCTCCAGATTCAGGATCAACATATACCTGCAACGTGGAACGTGGGGCGCCGCCGTCAGGGTCATTCCAGCAAGGCCTTTCACCATTGATGAGCTTCGGCTTCCGCCCATCCTCAAGGAAGTCGCCATGAAGCCGAGGGGTCTGGTTCTGGTGACAGGACCGACAGGGAGCGGAAAATCCACGACCCTCGCCGCAGTCATCAATCATGTGAATGAGAATCGGAAATGCCATATTGTGACCATTGAGGACCCCATCGAGTTTCTGCATAAAGACAAGAACAGTGTGATTTGTCAGCGGGAGATCGGGAGCGATACCCATTCATTCACCGCCGCTCTAACTCATGTATTGAGACAGGATCCCGATGTCATTCTGGTCGGCGAGATGCGGGACCTTGAAACCACGTCCATCGCCATCACGGCAGCCGAAACGGGCCACCTGGTTTTCGCCACTTTGCACACAAGCGGCGCCCACACGACTGTGGACCGCATTATTGACATCTTCCCGCCCCACCAGCAGCAGCAGGTTCGAATGCAGTTGTCCGTAACCCTCGAGGGGGTGCTTTGTCAGACCCTTTTGCCGAAAGCCAAGGGGACAGGGCGCGTCATGGCCATGGAAATCATGATCATCACTCCCGCCATCCGGAACATCATAAGAGAGGGCAAGACCCACCAGATTCCCAATATGATTCAATCGGGAACTCAGTATGGGATGATCTCTCTGGATCAGTCTCTCAAGAATTTGTATCAGCAGGGGCAGATCACATACGAGGAGGCCGTGGCCAAAGCCACCAATCCGGATGACTTCAACAGGCTCCTTGGAAAGGCAGCATTTTAGTCCATGCTGGACCTGAAGCTCATCCGCGAGAATCCCGCCCTGGTCAAAGAAGGGATGATCAAGCTCAATGCCGACGCCCCCATTGATGAGATCGTCGCCCTTGACGTAGAACGGCGGAATCTGATTACCCAATCCGATAATCTGAAGAACGAGAGAAATACCCGTTCCAAAGAGATAGGCAAGGAAAAAGACCCCGAGCGACGTGCTTCCCTGATTTCCGAGATGCATGGTGTGAATGCCGGGATAAAGGAGTTGGACGACAGCCTGGCCCGGGTGGAAGAGAAGCTGAATCATCTTCTCCTTCTGGTTCCGAACATGCCGAGGCCTTATGTGCCTGTCGGGAAGGACGAGAAGGAAAACGTGGTTGTCAGGCACTGGGGCGAGAGGAAGACCTTCTCCTTCAAGCCGAAACCTCACTGGGAATTGGGCGAAGAGCTGGGGATCATAGATTTTGAGCGTGGAGTGAAGATTTCAGGGACTCGTTTTTATGTCCTCAAGGGATTGGGCGCCAGGCTGCAAAGAGCCCTGATCGCTTTCATGCTCGATCTGCACACAGGCAGCCACAACTACTCGGAGATCTACCCACCTTATATGGTGAAATCTTCCGAAATTTGCGGAGAATCTGTACACCGACCAGGAAGACGATTTCTGGTTCATCCCGACTGCGGAAGTCCCTGTGACCAATCTATACAGGGAAGAGATCCTGGAGGAATCGCAGCTCCCGATTTACCATGTGGCGTACACCGCCTGCTTTCGCAGGGAAAAGATGTCCGCAGGGAAAGAGACGAGGGGGCTCAAGAGAGGCCACCAGTTCGACAAAGTGGAGCTTGTGAAATTCGTTCATCCCGATTCCTCCGATAGGGAGCTTGAGAAGCTTCTCTCAGACGCCGAAGATGTGCTCCGTACCCTGAATCTCCCTTATCGAGTGGTGCAAATGTGCACAGGGGATCTGAGCTTCTCGGCCGCCGCAAAGTACGATCCGGAAGTCTGGGCCCCCGGAAGCGAAGAGTGGCTTGAAGTCAGCTCTTGCAGCAATTTTTGCGATTTCCAGGCCAGAAGGGCCGGAATCCGCTTTCGCAGAGCCAACGGAAAAATCGAGTATGTCCACACCCTGAACGGCTCTGGCCTCGCCCTGCCGAGAACGATGATCGCCGTCATGGAGAATTACCAGGAAGCCGACGGGAGCATCACCATACCTGAGCCGCTCCGGCCCTACATGGGGGGAATCGAGCGGATCACCCGGGCCGATGTGCCTGTTCGGGCGTGAGCGACAGTCAATCCGCCATCACGTAATCGAGGGAAAGGAGAGCTTCCCGGGTCAGGTGGCTTTCCCTGGTGTCGTGCCCGTAAGCGAGGAGCAATATCGCCATGTAGAGCGCACGGAATCTCGCTACCTTCCAGGTCTCTTCATCAATAGGACCGTATTTTTCTCTAAATCTCTCCCGCCCTTCAGGCGGCAGGAATCCAAAGGCGATGGCAATATCAATGGCCGGGTTCCCCAGGTGAACATCCCCCCAGTCAATGACCCCCGCAAGATTGCGGTCGTCTCCGATGAGCAAGTGGCGGAAATAGAGGTCCCCATGGACGGGAGCTCGTACCTCTCGAAAGGTGGTCTTTGAAGCCGAATCCACAATCTCGGCGACCTTGTGTTTCCTTACCTTCATTTCTTTCGGGAGATTCTCCATATACTGATACAACATGGGTGTTCTCTTCTCAAGATCAAGCCTGTGTATCCTGTCAGGCTCTATTCCCAAATCGGCGATCCGCTCAAGAGGCACCCGGTGAAGCGATTTCAGGAAATGAGCCAAAGGCTCTGCGAGCACTGTCCGCTCGTCGGTGGTCAAACCTGCCTTGCAGGCAGTGGCGCCTGGGATATGACGGTATCCTGAAAAGGGAAAGGGATAGATTTCCGAGGGTTCTCCCACGAAGATCGGCACCGGGATGGGGAGGGACAGGTGAGGAGCAAGCAGCGGGAGGACACGGTTCTCCGTCTCAAGTCCGTACACGGCCGTTTTTCTTCGAGGGAGACGAAAAAGGTGCTTTCCATTGATCAGAAAGGCGGTATTGTCCCATCCTTCGCCGATAATCTCAATTTCAACGGGAGACAGCTCAGGGAACTGTTTTTCCACAAGAAGACGGCAGAGCTCCGATGTTATGGCAATATCGGCATCCCACTGGCGCTTCATGAATCAGTCCTGTCAACTTTTTCGCTCGATGTTGTACCAGTCAATTTTCCGGGTGAGGTACATGACAATGGCCAGTGCCAGGAGAAGGCCCAGACTTCCGAGGAGAAGCGAGTAGTCCTCAAGCTGCAGGAGAGTGTACAGGAAGCCATAGAGAATGGCCAGGATTGCGGTGATAACGGCGGTTATGCCAAGATGCTCGAGGGCTCCCTGGACATAGCCGGAGATGACCCCTGCAACTCCGAGACTCGCAAGCAGGTATGCAGTATTGAAGGCCAGGTGCTCCGAAAGTGAAAGGAGGAGCAGATAGAAGAGGACGATTCCCGATCCCACGAGGAGATACTGGATGGGGTGCAATTGCTTCTTGCCGAAAAACTCCACAAAGAAAAATGCGAGGAAAGTAAGGAAGATATAAAGAATTGCATATTTTATCGCTCTCTCCGTACTGGAGTAATGGTCCACCCTGATGAGCAGATCCACACCGAAATTGGAAGCGTAGAGGTCATTGGGCGCCTTCACCCAGGCCTGGGGGAAATTGCGGTTGATGTGGAGGACCTTCCAGTTAGAGTCAAACCCATCGGGTCTCACGTTGCGCGAATCGGGAAGGAAAGCGCCCCGGAAGCTCGGAGCGTTCCAGGGAGAGCTCAGGGATACCCTTGTCGTTTTCCCTACAGGAACGAAGTAAAGACCTTGACTTCCTTTGAGGGACAAGACGAAAGAGAAATGGGTCGCTTTCGTGGGATTCCGAAATGAGCCTTTCGGCAGACGGGCACTCACGCCGCTGTCAAGGTAAGTTGCAGCGCCTGTGCCGGGGTCGAGCAGGATTCGCTGGTCATCCAGGTTCACGGTGATGATGTCCTTGACACCACGGAGATCCGATATCCCCAGAGAGAGGATCCCTTGATCCCACAGGATCTCGCCGGTGCCAGGGGAGAGTCTGTCGAAGTCGGGAGAAGCGAACTCCCCCTTCACCGTGAGCTTTGCCGTGTAGACGGCAGCCTTGTAAATGCCCCGATAACGTGTCTCTGTGTCAATTCGGCCGCTGACTTCCAGATCCTCGGGCAGAAAAGAGGCATATACAGTGCGGTAGAGCTTCTTTCCCTTATTGTCTTTTTCCGCGAGCCTTACAGGAATAACAAGTACCGGCCCGGATATTGCTTGGGGCCTTGCCCAGGATTCGCTGATTTCCGCTACTGCCTGATTGCGTCGCCCTTCACGCTCACGGACGAGAACCATAATAAGCCCCGCGGGGATCAGAAGAACCACAACCAGGAGGCCCACGGCGACCACCTTCAGGGTCACTGAGGTTCTTGTAGAGAGGTTCAGTTCCGTCACCTGTTGTTCAGCACCGTGAGGAAAAGGGCAGTATCATCCACCCCTGTGTAATAGCCCGCATCGTGGAAAATGGAGATCAGTTGATCAGCTTTCTGTGATGTCAATTCGGGGTGTTCGAGGATCGCGGAAAAAGCCTGATTTTCCGAGAAGTCGTTCTCATACGTGGCGCCGGAAGCGAGTGTGCGCAACACTTTGGCCTGGGTGCCGGTAAGCTCCTGATGCACGAGGGTTTGGTAGAAAGCTCCATCTTCGTCGAAATTGTTTTCATAAGACGTTATTCGAACCAGATGATTCAAAACATCTGCCTGGGTAGGCGTCAGGTCGGGCCGCCTGAGGGCATTATAAAAGGCAAGATCCTCATTGAAGTCGTTTCCGTAGGAAGCAAGTCCTGCGATCTGGCGCAGAACCCCTGCCTGAGTGTCCGTCACACATGGAGCGGCATAGACATCCTGGATGGCCCTCAACTCGTCAAAGTCGTTATTCGAGCTGGAGTGAGAGCGGATAAAACTTACGAGATTCTGCTTGATTTGAGCGCAAGCGTCGTTTCCGGGTCGCACGGTTGAGTTCATCGGTGGGAGCCTCCTTGAGAGCATGTTCCTGGCTTGAGTCGTGTCCCTCGTGAATTCTACGGCATCCGGCTCCATTCGTCAACTCCCCCGGTGTGAACAGTTGTGAATTCACTGTAAATTTTCTTACAATCATCACCACAGAGACGCGCCAAGGCGTGATGGAATTTGTGTCTCGACCCACTAAGAATTTTGAAAAAGGGACGGTTATTTTGCGAAAAATAGAACCGTCCCTTTTTCCTCTCTGTGACTCTGCGCCAATGTGGCAAAACCCAGGCTGCGGGTTCCGGCTTACCTCTCAAGTGTCAGGGAGACCGGCACAGGATTGGAAATGATGTCCAGAACGGGTGAAGTGCGCTGAACAAGTTTCCAGAGCTCTTCGATTCTTTCCCTGGGCGCATCACTCTTCATGCGGCAGTTCAACCGAATGTTCTGGTAGCCGGGGCGGACCTTGTCGGAAAGGCCCAGAAATCCGTGCAGATCAATTTCCCCTTCCAGATCGAAGCTGAGAGACTCCAACTCTATTCCCAGGGCGGCAGCATTATATGCGACACCCACAGACAGGCACGAAGCCAGACCGCAGAGGACGGTCTCCACCGCATTGGGTCCTGCGTTCTCTCCAAGCAGGACCGGCGGCTCATCCCCTTCCAGGATAAAGGGTTGAGCCCTTGAGGTATCTTCCTGACCGGCCCCATAGAAACTTTGAATCTTCGTTCTGGAATGTCCCCCATCAACCCATTCCGTCGTAGACCTGAACTTGAATCGAGCCAGGTCCGGATTATCCTTGATCGCATTGATGGTTGCCGTCATTTGGTCCACATTGACGCCGTTTTGGATCACAGCAACAGTAGCCATGGTTCTTTCCTCCTCGGAAACAGAAGTATTATAAATAAAAAAACAGCAGGTGGAAATCAGAAGTTCCGGGGGATCGGGGGATTACGTGTACAGGGGAAGCTCGTTGGGGTCCAGCTCCCAGTGCGCTCTTTCCAGGAGGCCTCTGCGCTCTTCTGCCGGCAGGTGGGAGTCTGCTTGTTGTCGCCTAATTTTTGAATCCTTTGGGCGGCTTCCTCAAGGAGATCCTCCCACCTTGTCTCCTGAACGAATGTGGGGACGGACTGCTTGTAGAGCTTCCCCAGCCCTCTTACTTCTCCCACCCTGTTCGGTCCCCAGAAGGTCATACCAGTGGATCCTTCCATCCCCTGCCCTGTGTGCTGTTCATCCAGGATGGCTTCAGAAATCGCTGCACGCACTTTCCGGGCATCTTCAGCCAGTACTTTTGGAACGGTGGGGTCCTCCTGGATGCGGCGCATGAGATCACCCAGATCCCTCATGTCTGAGTAGAAATCGCCGGGCGCCGGACTATACGCATTGGACGGATAGGCTTTGGTGGAATCCACATGCTGAAGCAACTGTTTCACACCGGCCCCTTCCCACTTCCAGTCCGCCAGGAGCTTGTCGAAGGCCTCTGTCACAAGAGGAATCTTCTCCATATCAACAGCCGTCAGGGTGCGATATCCCTCATAGGAGAGACGAATGATGTCAGGGTTTGTCTTGTTCTTTTCGCCCCATTCCTTGAAGTACTTGACAATAGTGGCCGCCATCTCTTTGGCATCCACATCCGGGTCCGAGTCCATGGTCTTGCCGATTACTTTGCCCAGGGAGGCCCAATGCTGAAACACATTGGCCTGTGCGGCCATTTCAGAGGCTACCACAGTCTGGGCGGCCTTTGGGAACTCCCTCAATGCCTCCAGGTTACTCATATAACAGGAATTGAAAACCAGGGTATCCACCTTATCTCCACGCCCTGTTTCTCTATTGGACTCCACGACTGCGTCTCGAACGGCCAGGGCGATGGATTTGGGGGATATTTCCGAAGTGCCTTGCCATGCCGATCCGTGACCCATCATGACCACCATGTAGTGTTTTGAGGGAAATTGCTTCATGGATGATGCGATGAAGTCTCTTAAAGATTCGGGTCTCTGCATGGAAGTGTTCCCCAAATCTGCCAGAAGCTCCGATTTGTAAGTTCTGCGAGTCCACCTCATGATGAGCACAGGATTCTCTTCCCGTATTATGCTCATGTAGCCGAGCTTTTCGGCCTTTGCATACTCCTCTTTCGATGGACCCGTCATTTCCTTGTCCCTACATTTTGATATCTCGTTCTGATAAAGCCCTTCGAGGAGGTAGCGGTTCAGAAGCAGGGTCTCGACCTCGGTGAGTTTGCTTTTCTCTTTCGCGAGAAGCAGTTTGGCATCATCTCCGATGGGGATGCTCTGGGCGTCTTCCCTTGCGAAGAGATCCTTTTCCTCCAGGAGGTCGTTCAGATTTTCGATGATTCTTGATTTCGAATCATCTCCCACGACCTGACCAGGGATGTATCCATCAATAATTGCCTTGCTTCCGGAAGTGAGCTTATCCCGCAATTGCCGCAAAATAGGAGGTCCATCGGGATTCCCTGCCTTTTTCAAACTCTCCAGAAACCCAGGCCAATCCAGGATGTTTCTCGTGCGAAGCAAGGGGGACCCCTCCTGGGCATAGGCTTCTGCGAGGGCATAGTGGGCAAGGGGGTTCTCCGGTATGGCTTCGGCCACCGATTCCCAGGTTGCAAGAGGCACCTCGAGCCGGCTTAAAGCAGGGTTTTTTACGATGTAATACCTTTTCGTCCCTTTCCAATCCCCGTCAATGCCGTCTGTCGTGCCGTCGGGATGGGCCTTCTGCTGGGAAGACCGCCCGAATTGTGCCACAAAACGAAGACGATCATCGGAGCCAAGTGTCTCCAGATTCGAAACCGATTCAGCCATAACAGGCTCAAGGTCCGGATATGTACCATCCACGTAAAGAAGCACGGTCCAATCGGTTTCCCCTGCTTTCGGTGGAACCGGGGTCGGGGGGGGAGTAGGAGCGGAACCCGGGAAGATCCTGTCTATGATCCCCACTCTTCCGCCTCCCTTCCCAAATAAGCATTCAGCCGGGAGCATCAGGGGATCAGCAAAGACCTTTCTTGCAAGTCCGGCTGAACGCTGACGGCTGATTGCTGAGTACTTTTATCATATCACATCGTAAAATCTACCGACTGCTGACCTGAATTCTGTTGTCCACAACCTCGACGCCGGGTACCCGCCGCACCAGGGTTTCGGCATCCGTTTTCTGCTGAGGGGATGCGACCGTTCCTGAGATCGTCACAGTTACCCCTCGCACCTCAACCGCAAGATTTTGCACGCGGACTTCGGGATTGGTCCGAAAAGCTTCCAGAATTGCGGCTTTCCTGGCATCTTCAAGGGGCTTGAGAATGCCGGTATCGTCGCGTCCGGGTTGGGCACCCGAGGACGAGGGCGGCGCCTTCTGGCAGTGGCACAGAACGGTGCAAATGGAGAGAAGAGTGATGGCAAGAAAGATCCTGGGAAGGAATTTCATCGAACACCTCCTATAGTCTCTCTGTGGTGGGTTTTTCTTAGCGATTCGGGCGGTACACGGCAATACTGCAGTTCGAATCGGTCAGGTATTTTCCGGCTGCTTTACATACCTCTTCCGCTTTTACCTTGTATAATTCTTCAATGTACCGGTCCGAGAGGGCGTAATCTCCAAGGATCTCATAGAAGCCCAGATTCTTTCCCAGCCCCTCCACGGTTTCCTGCCCGAAGACATACGAGCTTTCCACGATATTCTTGGCTCGGTTCAGCTCATCTGTTGTTACGCCTTCATCAATAAGCTTTTCAATCTCGTCTCTGATTCCGGAGGTTGCGCGGTTCGGGTCCCCGTCATCCAGGACTGCCTGGATCAAGAACAGCCCCGGCTCTTTCTGGGAGAACAATCCCGCATCAATTGCGGTAACCAGCCGCTTCTTTTCCTTGAGAGACTGGTTGAGTCTCGCGCTTCGCCCTTCCCCGAGTATGCCTGCCAGAATCTGGCAGGCATACGTATCCTTGTGAAGGGCGTCAGGGATGTGGAAGGCAATCTGCACGTGCGTTTTCTGGATATCGCCATTCAGAGAGATTTCACGCCGCTCACGCTGTTCGGGCTCCCGATTCCTCTCCTGCAATGGAACAAGTCCAGGTTTCATGGAACCAAGATACCTGGATATCTTATCCACACATTTCTCGCCATGCACGTCTCCCACCAGAGTGACGAACATGTTGCCAGGCCGATAGAATCTCTCCCAGTAGTCGAAAAGATCCTGTGGAGTCACGGACTTAAGGACGTTCTCATAACCGATGATCGGACGGCGGTATGGATGCCGGGTGTAGGCGATCTCCATGAGCTTTTCGAAACAGTGTGAATCCGGCCGATCCTGGTACATCTTGATCTCTTCCAGGATGACTCGGATTTCCTTCTCAAGCTCCTCTTGATCCAGAGTCGAATTCAGGAGCGCATCCGCTTCCACGTCCAGGGCGATATCGAAGTACTTGCTGGGAAGGACCACCCAATAGCACGTACAATCATAACTCGTAAACGCATTCAGGTAGCCGCCGACCCCGTGGATTTCTTTTGCTATTTCCCCCACAGCCCGTTTCCTGGTCCCTTTGAACAACATGTGCTCAATGCAATGCGAAATCCCTGCTTCCTTGTCTTCCTCGTGAATGGAGCCGACTTTCACCCAGATGGCAAGATTCACGATGGACGCGGGATATACTTCCTTTACGAGAACGGTAAGACCATTGTCCAGGACCCGTTTGGTCACATCGGAAGAGAGCGTTGCATGCGGTTGCTCCCTTACCGGTCCCAGTGCTCTTTCTGTCATCGGTCGGGCGGTCCTGCCCGATAATCTCTTTCCCAAGATGTCCTCCTCCACCTGACTGTCGGCAACGAGCAAAAAAGATCTCCAATTGAAAGAGATTCGCTGATGATGCGGCTTTTCCTTGTCCTCACGCCATTCCCTGTAGGTGCCGCAAAGAGGATAACGTAATTCGTTATCGAATATCCGTACAAATTTTCAGAAGCGGGGATTGACAGTGGCCCAATTACTGGTTGCAGGGGTCCTTCTTGAGGACCGGTACAAGATCAAGAGAGTTTTGGCGTCTACAGGAGTCGGCGCCATCTATCTTGTGGAAGATGTAAAAATCACTGCGAAAAATTGGGCCATCAAAGAATTTCTGATCCCTCCCCTTCCCCTTGCCCAGCAAACAGAGATCAGGGACAAGTTCAGGGCAGAGGCGGAACGGCTAAAAACGGTTTCCCATTCCAATATTGCGCGCGTCATAGATTATTTTTCAGAGGGCATGCGGGAATACCTCGTCATGGAGTTTGTGGATGGCGCCAGCGTCCAGGCAATTCTTCAAATGAGTGTCACCTTTCTTCCCGAAAAGCAGGTCCTGAGATGGGTCGGTCAGATCTGCGACGCCCTGGAATACCTGCACAGCCTGAACAACCCGATCGTTTTTCGGGATCTTCGCCCCATAAACATAATGCTGGACAAGGACGAAAACATCAAGCTCGTCAACTTCGGCCTTGATCGAATTTTCGACGCCGTCCAGATGAAAACCGTGGCGACCGGATTCTGTTCTCCCGATGCCTTCGATGAAACGGCCGACTCCCGTGCCGACCTTTTCGGCATAGGCGCCACTCTGTACTTCATGCTCACCAAGGAAAAGCCCGCTCTGGTTCCCGCTCCGATGAAATCATATAATTCTCAGGTCTCACCGGACGTGGAGAAGATCGTTCTTCGCGCTCTTGACAAGTCGTCGGAACCCAGGTATCTGAGCGCCGCAGAGATCCGCTCAGATATTGAGAAAGTCCTGTTTCCTCCATCCGCGGTCCCTTCGGCGGCCCCGAAACCGTCGCCCTTGACCGATTTTTTTGAAGGCGCCCGAACGCTGACCCGAAGGTTTCCCCTGATCCTGGCGGCAATGGCCCGGTCCTTTCGGCGACCCAGCATCATTTTTACGGTCCTGGCGGCCGTCATTGTTCTTTTTGTGGGCTTGAACAAGATTTCCCCAAGAGCGCCTTCTTACGTGAAGATGGGCCCTGTTCTGTATGCTGCGTGCGGCGGATCCGAGGTTTGGACCATTGACCCGAACACCAGGAAGTCGATTCACAAGTGGAGTCCCGGGACCACCCCTGCACGATTCGCGGCAACGAAGCAGGGAACGGTGTATGTGTCCAACTATGAGGGGCACGAGTTGGCTGTTGTTGACCCTCAGAACGACGTGGTAATGAGTCACATCAGGGTGGAGCGCAATCCGGAGGCTCTCGCCGTGAGCCCGGACCAACGGTGGATTCTCGTCGCGAGCCGCGCCACGAACAACATCTCCATAATTGCGACAGGACCCGAAGTAAGAGTCGTGGGAATAACGGCCGTCGGAAATACCCCACGGGATATTCTGATTACATCAGATTCGAAGTTTGCCTATGTGGCCAATGCAGCGTCCAATACGGTCTCCATCATAGATGTCACCGCGAAGGTCGTCAAGAAAACTATTCTTGTGGGCAGGGGGCCCCAGAGCCTGGCAAGCAATGCTGATGGAACCAGGATCTATGTCGCCAACGAAAACTCGGACGACTTGACCGTCATAGATACGGGCACTCAAGAAGTAATCGGGAGTGTTTTCCTGGACGGGAAGGGTCCCTATCATATCCTCTCATTTTCCGCCACGTACACTCTGTACGTGTCCGACACGGGAGGCCACCAGGTTCTTGCCGTAGACACGGCGAGCGATACGCTAAAATCGCACATTCCCGTCATCTCGCCCCGGGATATGGCGCTATCTCCGAGAGGGGACAGCATTTTTGTCTCCTGCGATGATTCGAAAATCGCGATGATTGATCCTTACGGGAACTTTGTCCGCTACACTTTTACGGTGGGAAAAGATCCGACAGCCCTGCTCACGGTGAAGTAGCTTGCGCCCTCTCTTGAGAGCCTTTCGCGACCGATACTTCCTGGCCCTTCTGCTTTTCAGTTGCATCCTGTTTCTCTGGGGCCTGGGGAGGGGGAGTTTCTGGGACAGGGATGAATCCACCTATGCCGTGATTGCCAGAGAGATGGTGGAGCGGGGGGACTGGATTACTCCCACTTACAATCACGAGCCCTGGTTTTGCCACCCGCCCCTCTATATGTGGCTTTCCGCCCTGACCGCATCGGTATTCGGATGGACCGAATGGTCCTTCCGATTCTGGTCCGCCTTCTTTGGAATCGGAATGATCCTGATCACATACGGTTTCGGGAGAGTCCTTTTTTCTCCCAGGACCGGGTTCTGGGCAGGGCTCATCTGTGCTACCAGTCTCCAGGTCTTTCTTCAAGCTCGCCTGGCCACGATGGACACGATTTTCAATTTCTTCATGTTTGCCTGCCTCTTCTTTCTGTGGTTGGGATTTCGGAGCCAGGACTCAAGAGTGAGTCGGAAACTCTATCTGGCTTCATTTGTCGCCGCAGGGTCGGCAGTGATGGCCAAGGGCCCCTTTGGAGCCCTCTACCCATGGGCTGTTTTTTGTCTTTTCCTCATTTGCGCAGGGCGGCTGGCGGAACTCAGACGAGTGCCGTGGGCAAAAGGGTCGGCTGTCATGCTGCTCATCGGCGCTCCCTGGTATGTGATGGAAACCCTGAGACATGGGCGCCCGTTTCTTGATGAAGTATTTCTTTTCTATCATTTCAAGAGGCTTGTCTCGCCGATCATGAACCAGGCCGGGCCCTGGTATTACTATCTGCCCATCATCCTCCTCGGGTTTTTTCCGTGGATTTCCTTTCTTCCCTTTGCATTGGCGAAGTGGCGGTCCTATTATCGCAGCCCCAGCGGAATCCTCATCATGGTTTGGATTCTGTTCACTTTTCTTTTCTTCACCCTTGTTCGCACTAAACTTCCCAATTATGTGCTGTCCCTGTATCCTGCCCTCAGTCTTCTGACGGCGAAGCTCTTGGAGGATTACTTGACGGAGAGAGAGGCAGTGACGGAATTTGTACGCATCCGTCTGTCTCTTGTGACCACCTTGCTGATGACGTTCTTCCTGATAGGGGCTGTTTCCGCGTATTCCGTGGGATATTTCAGCTCAGGAAAAAGCAGGGCGGCGATTCTCGCCTTCCTCCCTTACGGTTTTCTTCTTCCCCTGGGCGCCCTGGGCGCCATGATCAGTTTTCACTGGACGAGCCATCTTCCACGAGGCCTGCTCAGGTCCAGTCCTCTCATTCTTCTGGCCTGCACCGCTGCCTCTTTCTATCTCCACGTTTCCAACGGACTCGGCGCCGTCCTTGAGGAGCACTACAAGCCGGTGAAGCCCCTGAGCAAGAAGCTCGCCGAATTCATTCGAGCTGAAGACCGCCTGATCTCGGCAGGGTTCAGCGGCACGCCCAGCCTCATTTTCTATTCGGGCCACCATCTCGATGCGGAAGGCGCCGGACCTGACTTCTTCAGGGCCCTTCGTTCCCCTGGGAGAACCTTTGCACTCGCAACAGCGCAAGATTTTGAAAGGCTCCGGGCGAGAACCGGGATGTCCTTCACGATTCTGGGGAGTCGGGGATCTCTGGTCTTGTTTGTTCACGAGAAGAAATGACGGCTTCCTCAATGATTCCTCCGCCGAGAATCCTCTCATCCCTGGAGAACACCACGGATTGCCCCGGAGCAGCCGCTCGCTGCGGTTCTTTGAAGAGGATGCGCACGAAGTTTTGCTCCTCGCACTCGATGACTGCGCGAACCCACGGGGCTTTGTGACGTATCCTGGCCTCTACTTCAAGGGCCTCGCCCTGCCGGAGGGGGCGGGTGAGCCAGTTGACCTGTGATGCCCTTATTTCGGTCTGATACAACATCTCTTCTTTCCCAACAATGACGGCGTTTCGGGAAGGGACAATCTCCAGGACATAGAGAGGTTCCGGGGCCGAAAGCCCAAGACCCTTCCTCTGGCCGATCGTATAATGGATAATTCCCTTGTGAGCCCCAAGGATACGCCCTGTGATGTCAATAATCGGGCCTGATGCCGCGTCTCCAGGAAGGCGGCCGGCCAGAAACTTTCTGTAATCATTGTCGGGTACAAAGCAGATTTCCTGACTGTCCGGCTTGTTTGCGACCGGAAGTCCCCAGCCGCAGGCCATCCGGCGGGTTTCGTCCTTCCGGAATTCCCCAAGAGGAAAATAAATGCGGGACAGGTCCTCCCGTTTCAGGACATAGAGCACATAGCTCTGGTCTTTTGACGGGTCTTTTGCCCTGGCAAGAACCGGTTCTCCTGTCCTTCCGTCGTGAAGAATACGGGCATAATGTCCTGTTGCGATCCACTGCGCCCCCAATGCCTTCGCCTTCCGTGAGAGGGCGTCGAATTTGATCCATTCATTGCAGCGAATACAGGGATTGGGAGTTCGGCCCTTCCTGTATTCACCGAGAAAATCCGCCACAACCCTTCTGCCGAACTCTTCCCGAAGGTTCAGCACATAGTGCGGGATGTCCAGGACTCTGGTAACGCGAAATGCGTCCTTCACGTCCCTGATGCTGCAGCACCCGCTTCCTCCAGCCTCGTGCAACTGAAAGGTAACCCCTATGACTTCGCAACCATCATTCTTGAGAAGCGCGGCGGCAACGGAGGAATCAACCCCACCGCTCATCGCGACGATCACCCTGGGACCCATGATTTCCCACCTTTACATAAAAAAAACCTTATGATACAATCATACTGCAAGTTGCTGATTTGCGTCAATATGGCGATAGTATTGTGAAAGTATTGGTGGAGTCCCATGCCGGGAAAGAATTCGTTCCTCATAATCGCCCTTTCCGCATTTCTTTTCGTGGTTGCCACGAATATCCAGGCAGGGTGGCTTTTTGTTCTGGTTTCTCTCCTCTGGGGAAGTCTTGTCCTGAACTTGTTTCTTCCTCTATGGACGCTGAGGGGCCTCTCGGCCCGACGTGAGGTGGCGCCATCCGCGACTGTGGGAGACCGGGTTCGAATATATCTCACCCTCCGCAACCAGGGCAAGACTGCCAGGCTTCTCCTGTCACTCACGGATCCTTTTCCCGCCGCCTGGGGAAAAAAGTCCGGAGCCCACTTCCTGATATGGGAGCTTCCCGGTGCCGGCTCTTCTCCCCAGGGCTGGTGCGGCGATCATGAGGAGTTGTGCGAGAGGCGCGGGTGTTTCTCTTTTCCCGATCTCATCGTGTCCTGTGCGGCGCCTTTCGGTTTCTTCACTTTTCGACGGCACATACCCGCGCCTTGCGCTCTCGTGGTCTATCCTGCCCCTCTTTTCTCAAGGGATCATCTCCTCGACCCGTCCTCCCGGGTAAGTCCTTTTTCTGCCGGATCGGCGCCCCTTCGCGGAGAAAGCGATGAATTTCTCGGAATACGTGAATATGCTTCGGGGGACAGCTTGAAAAGCATCCACTGGGCTTCTACAGGGAAGGTTGGAAGGCTCATGACGAAGGAATTCTCCCGCCCCGGCGCAGGGGGAGTCGCTCTCCTCGTGGAGACAGGAAGAAAACTCCACAGGGGAGAGGGGAAGGACTGCACCATCGAGACGGCCGTGCGGCTCGCAGCAGGATCTGCGAGGGATGCAGCAGCCGAAGGCCTGAGCCTTTTCATTCCCCAGAGGGAAGGGGGAGGGTGGCGCGAGTCTTCATTTGAAGAGACCCTGACTTTCCTGGCCTCTATCGGTTTGACGGAAACGATCTCTGTGGATTCCACGGTCGCTCAAGACGCTTTTCCGGGTCCGCAGTGCTCCGCTCTTGTTATCATCACTCCACAGCTTGACAGGAGTCTTCTCGGCCTTGCCCCTCTTTGCAGGAGAATGACGGTTCAGGTTCTCCTTATTGAGAACGGATCTCTCAGTCCCCAAACAGACCATTTGAAGGAATCCCTCAGCTCAGGGGGACTCCGCATCATTCCCTGGTCGGCAGAAATGGAGGATGGCGGTCGTGGCCGTTTTCGGGGTATATCCTCGACCATTGCCGGAAGTCACTGACTACGCTCTTCTGCGCATCCTGACCCTGGCATCGGTCCTGCTGGGCGCGGCGGCTTGCCTGAAGGAAGAGGGCTGGCCTCTCTTCTCCTGGGTGATCTTTCTGGGAACCCCTTTCGCATTCTGGGTGAGCTGGAAGTACCGGCATGTCAAGAACTGGTGGCTGTTATTGGGACTGGCTGTCCTGATGCTGATCTGTCTGGGGGATTTTCTCTGGAATCTTTCCAAGAATATCTATGACCCAAGGATCCCTCTCGCGAAGCTGTTGCTGTGGCTTCAAATGCTTCACAGCTTCGATCTTCCCGCGAGAAAAGACCTTCAGTACTCTATCCTCGTCGGCTTCATTCTTGTCTGCATAGCCTCCGTGCTCAGTCGGGACAACACCTTTCTCCTGCTTCTCGTCCCTTACCTTGTGGTTACCTGTGCCGTTTTGATACTGAACTATCTCTCCTCTCACCCGGGGGGAGAAAAAGCCCTGCCCCCCGCGCCTGCTTTGTTGCGGAAGGCTTTGGGTCTGTCACTGGCCATCCTTGTCATGGGGATCGGGATTTTCACGGTCACCCCGAGATTCAGGGGGATGAGAATTCGCAACCTTCCCGTCTCTTTCCGCATCACTTTTCCCGCCTTTTATGACGGGAGGGTGATGAACCCCGGCTATCCCTCGACCCGGGACATGGGTTGGGTCGAGTGGAAAGGACCCCGTCAAGCCTGGGGCGCCTTTAATCCCAATTTCTACTTCGGATTTGCCTCGTACCTTGATCTCACCTATCGAGGCGGATTGAGCGACCGAATCGTGCTGAAAGTGAGGAGTGAAGAGCCGACTTATTGGAGGGGCCTTGCCTTCGATTCCTATGATGGACGGGGCTGGAACATGACGTCCAGGGACACAGAGCGGTTCTCGGCCCAGGATCCTCCGATCGTGCTCCCCCAGGAGATTCAGTTCCCGGATTCCAGGGAGATCGTGCAGATTTTCTACATCGAGCAGGAGCAGCCGAACGTAGTTTTTGCCGCTTACGAGCCCTATCAGTTGTTTTTTCCCACAGAGAGCGTCTTTCGAGATCCCTATGGGGGAATTCGCAGTCCCATCACCCTGGAGCGGGGCATGGTCTATTCCGTTGTGAGCAGGGTACAACCCTTGAATGTCCGGACACTGAGATCGGCACCCTATGACATCCCTCCCGCCCTGGCGGAACGCTATCTCCAGTTACCAACCACCCTCCCCGAGAGAGTCAGGAAGCTGGCTGCTCTTGTGACAGCGAATTACAAAGGACTTTACGACAAAGCCTCTGCCATCTGTTTCTTCCTGCAGAATCACTACCCCTATGATCTGAATATTCCGCCGCCCCCGCCAAATTCCGATGCAGTGGATCATTTTCTTTTCGAGGAGAGAAAAGGGTACTGCGAGCAGTTCGGAAGTGCCATGGTCGTCCTTTGCAGGGCATCGGGAATTCCCGCAAGGCTTGTCACGGGCTTTGCTTCCGGCACGTTCAATCCGCTGACTTCCTACTATGAGGTCAGGGGAAACGATGCCCACGCATGGGTGGAGGTCTTTGTCCCTTACCACGGCTGGGTGACTTTTGATCCTTCGCCGGGGTACACCCAGAATCCGGGACCCACGTTCCAGAAGCAGACCTGGATTCTCGGGAGTGTCGCGGAATACCTCAAGAACGCCCTTTCCTCCCTTGTGCCGGAGTCCCTTCGAAAGAGGCTTCGGGAGGCCTGGACGGCGGCCCATTTTCGGTTTGCCGGGCTCAAGGCATTGTGGGTATCGCTCCTCCTAATCGCTCTCGCGCTCACCATAACGGCATTCGCCTTTGGGAGTCGGAACCTCCGGAAAGGGATTCCCTCCCTGGCCGGCCTTCTTCGGAAGGCCCCTGAGGACAATAGAGGCGCGGTTCGCAAGGTTTTCCGCTCCCTGGAACGGTATCTGAATCGTCACAAGTATCCTTCTTTCCCCTCCCAGACCCCCTCGGAGTATTTGTCGGGAATACCGGCCCCCTGGTCCGCCGTATCCACAAGGGAGCTGGAAGACATCTATCTCAGTGCCCGGTACAGCGACCACTCCGTCACCGGGGAAGACGTGGAAAAAGCCCGTGCCGTTCTCGCGGAAATTAAAACCATCCGCCGGGCCTCCAGACGCTGGACGCTTGACGCTTGACGCCATGGTTTTGCTAGATGATGGTGATACTTTCAGGGATGAATATGGACGCTCGACACACAGTTGGAAGGAGAGCCGTCCTTCCCGGCGAAGCCATTAAGCGGCAATAGGTAAAGGGGCAGATGAACCATGGCGCCTGCGGATCTGATCTTCATAAATGGGACTTTTCTCTCCTGCTCTGAATCCCGAGGCGAGTACCTGGCCGTAAGGGGCGGCAGGATTGTCGGCTTCGGACCAAAGGGAGAGTTCGAGTCCTTCAGGGGACCCCGCACGGAGATTCTGGACCTCGGTGGAAAAACGGTGCTACCCGGCTTCATAGATTCCCACGTGCATTTTGTCCAAACCGGCCTGAATCTGTCCGCAAGGAACTTGACCTCCTGCAGCTCCATTGCCGAAATCCAGGAATCTTTGTCCGACGGCAAGGATGGGGGCTGGATACTGGGCCATGGATTCGATGACTTCCTGCTCAAAGAGAAGCGGTTTCCCACACGAGAGGACCTGGATCAGGTCTCAAAAGATCGCCCTCTCTTTATCTCCCGAAGAGATCACCACAGTTGTGTGTTGAACTCCAAGGGCGTGGAGACCCTGGAGCTTCCCTCCGACCTGGAGGGAGGTGACCTGGCTCTCGGGATTTTTCGTGCAATGGCGAACAATGTGGTTCGAAGCAAGGTGTACAAGGACCTGGACGACGGGGCCAGGTGGAAGGCGATTCGGGCTGCTTCCCGCCTTGCCGTGGAACGAGGGGTCACGACACTTCACGCTCTGGAAGGGGGAACCCTTTTCTCCGACAGGGATATCGAGGCGTTTCTCAGGGCCATCCCCCTGTTGGAGGTCAAGTGCCTCCTTTATTGGCAAACCCGGGACGTGCGGGCCGTACAGAGACTGGGACTTTCCCGGATCGGGGGATGTCTCCTGATAGACGGTTCCCTGGGTTCCAGGACCGCTGCTCTTTCCTCGCCTTACGACGATGACCCATCCACAAGCGGAGTCCTCTATTTCTCAGAAGAGGAGCTGTACGCTCTGGTTTCGGATGCCCGCAAGGCAGGACTTCAGACATCCTTTCACGCAATCGGGGACCGCGCCATCGAGCTGGTTCTGGACGCCTATGAAAGGGTTCTACGCGAGATTCCAAGGGAGGATGGAAGATTGCGGATCGAGCACTGCGAGCTGCCGACACCCGAGCAGATTGAGCGGATTCGCTCGCTTGGAGTCGCCCTTGGAGTTCAGCCTGCTTTCGAGCAGCTTTGGGGCGGCCCTGACCGCATGTATGCGGAACGACTCGGGAAGGAAAGGGCTGCCCAAACGAATCCCTTTGCCTCTATGTTGGACAAGGGAATTCTGCTTGCAGGGGGATCTGACAGTGATGTGACGCCACTTGATCCCATTCTCGGGTTGCATGCGGCAATCAACCATCCCAACAGGGCTCAACAGTTGACCGTGGAACAGGGGATCAGGCTCTTTACGGTCGAGGGCGCCAGGATCGGTTTTGAGGAAAGGAGAAAAGGAACCATCGAGTGCGGAAAAGAGGCGGACCTTGTGGTCCTTTCCGGCAACCCCTTAACGACCCGAGCCTCCGAAATCAAGGAGCTTTCGGTGCTCATGACCTTTGTGGACGGAAAGTGCGTATATCGGAGGATCACTGATGAAGGTTCTCGTTCTTAACTGCGGTAGCTCTTCCATTAAGTTTCAGCTCATCGAGGCCACGAGCGAGGAGGTTCTCGCTCGGGGCATTGTCGAGAAAATCGGCAGCACTGCCGCCATTTTGCGCTATACCCCTAAAGACGGCGGGCAGATCAAGATCACGAGCGAAATCAGGAATCACGATGAAGCATTGGAGAAGACTCTTTCCGCCCTCCTTCATCCCGGTTACGGGGCCCTTACAGGGAAGGAAGAGCTCGAATGTATCGGACACCGTGTGGTCCATGGGGGGGAATGTTTCTCCGAGTCTGTCCTCATCACCAGGGAGGTGATGGAGGAAATCGAGAAATGCACTCGCCTGGCGCCGCTCCACAATCCTCACAACCTCAAGGGAATAGAGGCTTGTTTGCAAAAGTTTCCTCGGGTCCCTCAGGTTGCCGTCTTTGACACTGCCTTTCATCAAACCATTCCCAAAGCTGCATTTGTCTATGCCATACCCTATTCTTTCTATGAGACCCACGGCATCCGTCGCTACGGATTTCACGGCACTTCCCACCACTACGTTTCCCGAAGGGCCGCGGAAATCCTCGGATCTTCTCTCTCGGACCTGAGGATCATCTCCTGTCACCTCGGGAACGGCGCCAGCATGGCGGCAATCGCGGGGGGTCGGTCGGTGGACACGACCATGGGTTTCACTCCCCTTGAAGGATTGGTCATGGGGACCCGCTCCGGCGATCTGGATCCCGCCATCCTTCCCTTCTTGATGGACCAGGAGAAACTGGACCCCAAAGCGATTACGGCTCTTCTGAATGAGCATTCGGGTCTCAAGGGACTTTCGGGAACATCAGGGGACATGCGGGAAGTGGATGGAGCGCGGTCCTCCGGAAATTCCCGGGCACAGATCGCTTTCGAGGTTTTCTGTCACAGGATCAAGCGTTATATCGGCGCTTTCGCGGCAGTGATGGGGGGGCTGGATGCGCTCATCTTTACGGGAGGGATCGGAGAGCACCATGCGGCGACCCGGGAAGTATCATGCAGGGGACTGGACTTTCTGGGAATCTCCGTGGATCCTGAGATGAACCGATCGGACGAAACCCGAATCGGAAGGGGGCCCGTGGCCGTCCTTGTGATCCCCACCAATGAAGAGCTGGTCATCGCGAGGGAGTGTCTTAAGCTTGTGGGTCCATGCGACATCACCGTCCCGCAACCAGCCTTGCAATGAGTAAGGAGACTGAGAGTCATGTTGGAAAGCATTCAAAAAGAGACTTCATCCCGTGAGCTGCCTCGCGTGTGGCTGGAAGCCCTGGAGGAAACAGCCCGGGATTTTTATCCCAAACCTAAGGAGTTTTGTCGGCGCGCTTATGAGCATGCCACGGAAACCTGGCTCCGAATCCTGGAAGAGGAATACGGAATGGTTCCCGATCCCGCATCTACGATCAAGGAGGGTGTGGAAAGCCACATCAAGATCGGAGTAGAGGCAGGACTCTTTCATGATCCGGGAGAGTTCGTGCTAAAGGAGGAAACCCCGGACAAGCTGAATGTCACCGTAGTTCGGTGCATTTATAAGAAAGTCTGTCAGGACATGGTGAAGGAAGGTTTTTCCGTAAAGAATCTAACATGCCCGCGAATCGGCTGTTTTCGGGCTGCCGTGTTGAATCTGACCGGAATTGACGCCCATTATGAAGTGACGAATTTTGAGGAAGACGGAGTTTGTGAAGGATTTATTGAGGCCAAATGAATCAGACTGAGGTTTTGGATCTCATTTCAAGTCTCAAGACCGAAACGGACTGGATGATTCGGCGCCGGGCTGCCCATCGCCTGGGGGAGCTTACGGCGCCGGACCTCTCCAGCCTGGCATTGCAGGCGCTGACAGAAGCCCTGGTTGACGAAGACACGGATGTCCTTCAGGCGGCGATCGAGAGTCTGGGCAAACTGAGGCGTCGGGAGGCAGTGCCGATTCTTCTTCTTCCCAGATGGATCCAGCACCCGGACCCTTCGGTGAGGGGATCGGTCGTCAGTGCCCTGGCAGAGCTGGTGTTTGTGGACAAGGCGCCTTTCGCCGTTCTGGACGCGCTTCTTTCGGCTTCACAGGATCCGATCTGGAGGGTCCGGGAAGAAGCCAGGAAGGGCCTCCTTTCCCTGGCGGACCATGCCGTAAGGGAAACCCCGCGTCATGCCTCTCTCGTGGTCCTCCGGATTCTTTGCGTTCCGGATGTCCACATACAGGAGCAATTGGCTCAGGTTCTTGGGAAATGTGGGGCCGAATCTCCCCGCCTGAGGGAGATCTGGCTCAAGTCCGTTCTGGAGGATTTGGGACACCTTTCCCATTTCATTCGGCGAGGCGCGGCTTTGGCTCTGGGCCTCCTCGGAGACGGCCGCGCTGTGTCGGCCCTCGCAGAGCGACTGCCGAGAGATCCGGACCATTCCGTCAGGGAAGCCTGTGTCATATCCCTGGGGAAATTGCGGGATCCCGCCTCAGCGCAGCCCCTGGTGCGCGCTTTGGCAGCGTCCCGGTCCACCCGCTTCTGTCGTCTGATCGTTCAGGCTCTGGCTCGCATCGGCCACCCGGCCATTCCGCATCTAATGACTGCACTGAAGAAGGCCGTAAGGAAAGATTTCCGCAAGTTTCTTGTCGAAGCCCTGGGGCTCCTGGAAGCTCGGGAGGCGGCGGATCTCTTTGTGGAAGCCCTGGAGGACACGTATTATCTCGTGCGAAGGGCCGCCGTAAGGGCCCTGTGCCGGATCGGCACCCCTGAGATCGTCGCAAAGCTCGGGACTCTTCTCCACCAATCGGAAGCGGATTTGACCCCACTGAAGGAGGAAGGGCTCCACGGTGAAATCAGACATCTGAGAATACGGGCCATTCGCGCATTGGCAGAGATGAAGGATTCCAAGGCATCTCCTCTACTGAAGGCACTCCGTCGGGATCCTGATTCCGAGATCGCGGAGGAAGCGGAGGAAGCTCTGTATATGATCGGCAGGGCTTCGTGGGGCCGAAGGTGCGCCCTGGAAGTTCTTGCGGAAGTGGGAACTCCGGACGTGCTTCCGAGCATTCTCAGGAGTCTTGATGACCACAATCAGGATGTGCGAATCGCGGCCGTGAGGGCTCTGGATCGCCTCGCGGCAGAGGCGTGCATCCCACACGTTCTTTCCAGACTCGACAAGGAAGCACCTGAAGTTCAGCAGCCCATGATCAAGCTTCTAGGAAATCTGGGATTCGCCCGCAAGGAGGTGCGTGCCGCGGCTGTACGGTTTCTCACACACACTCAGCGGGAATTGAGGATGGAAGCAGCCCGGGCCCTAGGGAAACTCTGCGATCCCGAGTCCGAGGTCGCGCTGCGACTGGCTCTTTCCGATCCCTCCCCCATGGTCCGCCACCAGGCAGAGGAAGCACTGGACAACATCGTCGTTTGCGCGAGGTGAGGCTCCAGCTCAGTGGCGGAGCCGCGAAGCGACGTCAGCGGCAACCGCTCGTTCGGCCGCCTTGCCCTGTTGCCCTTCAATGATGTTGTAGACCTCGAAGATGGTTGGTTTCGCTTTTATATCCATCTCTTGCAGGATCGGCATCAGCTTCGCGCCGAAGGCTTCAAGCTTGGCCTGACTTTCGAAGACGTCTATCACTTCCAGGCGCTGCCTGTCGCCATAACAGATATGGTACGTTATTCTCCTGCGGATCTCAATTTGCATAATTCTCTAACATCAGCCGGCAAAGGCAGACTACAAACGTCGCGATCCGTGGCTAAAGGACACCCTCCCCCAGATTCAGACGGCAGTCCAGGAAGCAAACGGGGTCCTCCTTTACGAAGATGAAACCACGTTCCAACAATCGGGAAGCATGACCCATACCTGGGCTCCGATAGGCATCGGGACGGAAGTCAAATCCGAGCCCTGTACAAAGTCAGACAAACCCGCTCCGGAAGTAAGGGAAGAGGCAATCCTGGACTGACCAAGGGCCAAAAAACAACATTCCCCAGCCCCACGCAGAGATCAAAGACTAATAAATTGTTAACAACTTTTTTTCTCCTTCTGGTATAATAAATTTTGTACCGCCAAATGCAGATCCACCAGAACCTTGATTGGTGGTGAAACATCCGGGGAGGGATGGATTCGACTCGATTTCTAAACATTTCCGCTCCTGTTTCCAGCTTTTCTGTGTCATCTTCATATCGTCGGTTCGTGTCTTTAAGACCGAGGGGAGGGGCTTTATGAAGTGGAGTGTGGTAAGCTGCAAGTTCCGGAGTCTTCTTGTTCTGGCTTTTCTCTGTGTATCTCTCGCGGTCCCATCGTACGCTATCTCTCCTTCCCATTCAAAACACTCTCACCGCCTCAAGCACTTCAAACCCTGCAAGAGCCATGGCCACAGCCATTCTGCCTTGAACTGTCCGAAACTTCACCGACATCCCTGTCTGGTCTGTGCCCGCAATGGCTTTAAGCTCGATTGGGGGCCTGAGGAGAAAATTCTTAAAACCCTTCATCAGGGAGAGGCGGCCACCCTTCAAGTCACGATCACTTCATCCTGTCTTCTGGAGAAGGTGGACTTATGGCTCACCCCATCCTTGCGTCCCTTCATCACCCAGATTTCACCGGATCCCATCCCCCGTTTGTTTCCAGGAGAGCCATTCACAATCGCATTGATCCTTCAGGTTCCCGAAACCACGGCACCCGGCATCTATGACGGAACCCTGCATGCCCGCTGCAAAAAACGCACCATCCCCGAGACGCTCAAGATCGTCCTTGAGGTGCGGGAAAAGATCACTCCACCACCGCCGCCGCCTCCGCCGCCACCTCCTCCAGCACCCACGACCGGAGGGGTAATAAACGGGTATGTCTTTGATGTCAATACAAAGGCGCCCATTGCGGGAGCAAAGGTCAGCGGCGCCGGTGAGGCGTATGTGGCGACAACCGGCGCGGACGGAAGATTCTTTTTCCCTACAAGCGCTGGGGGGACGTTCAACCTTACCATAACCGCTCCCGGATACACTTATGCCCAGAGAAAGGCGACCGTTGGAAAGGGCTTGGATGCATCCGTTCCCCCCTGTTACCTGATCCCCAAAGACACGGCAAGATCCGTGATCGGTCCAGGCGGCGGCACCCACTGGAACAGCACCCAGACCATTCAAGTCGTGGTGCCGCCTGGGGCGGTTTCGGAGAATCTCA
>JACPDT010000110.1 GCA_016183865.1 Armatimonadota bacterium
AAAACGTGATAACATCAAGCTTTGGCCTGGATCTCCTGCTCTTCCTGTTGAATTAGCTGCCAGGCCGGTTTTCCGAAGAGCCAGAAGATCGCCGGTGTGACCAGCAGATTCAGGAATGTGGAGCTGATGAGGCCCCCTAAGATAACTACGGCAAGGGGCTGAAGAATCTCTTTTCCCGGGGCGCCTCTTGCAAAGGCGAGGGGAATGAGCCCCAGGGCGGCCGTCAAAGCGGTCATGAGAATGGGAACCAGCCTTTCCATGGCGCCCCGAGTGATCATTGTCAGGGTGAATTCCTCCCCTTCGTGGCGCATGAGATGCAGGAAGTGTGAAACCATCATGATGCCGTTTCGCGACACAATCCCAAAGACAGTGATAAATCCGAGCAAGGAAGCAATTGACATTGTACCGCCCGAGAGGAAGATGGCGATAACGCCTCCGATCACAGCCATGGGCAGATTGGCCATGACCTGCAAGGCAATGCGGGCCAAACGAAAATGGCTGTACAGGATGAGGAAAATGCCGAATATGGAGACCAGGCTGAACAGCAGGATCTGCCGGCTCGCCTGCTGCTGGGCTTGAAACTGGCCTTCGTAGGTAACAAAATATCCTTCCGGAAGAGTGACGTGGTCCTTGATTTTTCGTTGAATTTCCGACACCACAGAGCCGAGATCTTTCCCTTGAACATTGCACTGAATCACGATTCGCCTTTGCGTGTTGTCATGGGAGACCTGATTGGGACTTTTCACGGCTTTCACATCAGCCACCATCCGAATCGGAATCTTGTCTCCGCTCGGGAGATCAACCGCGGTTTCCTTGATCTCTTCCAGGTTCTTCCGGTAAGGCTCATCATACCGCACAAAGATATCGAATGTACGCTGCCCCTCAAGCACCTGGGAGACGGATTTTCCGTTTAAGGCAAGCTCCAGCACTTCATTGATGTGACCCGGCTCAAGGCCGTATCGTCCTGCCTCTTCCCGCTTCACCTCAATCTTGACCTGGGGCACAAGGACCTGTTTTTCGATGCTCAAGTCGGCAACTCCGGGGATGCTCCCCATAAGGGCTTCAATTTCCGTGGCTTTTTTCCGCAAATCAGCAAGATCGGTCCCGAAGAGTTTTACGGCGATCTGGGCTCTGATTCCGGAAAG
This sequence comes from Armatimonadota bacterium, assembly GCA_016183865.1. Classification (GTDB taxonomy): domain Bacteria; phylum Vulcanimicrobiota; class JACPDT01; order JACPDT01; family JACPDT01; genus JACPDT01. The sequence goes on from JACPDT010000110.1 coordinate 1,146, forward strand.
GAGGTGATCCAGACGGTGGGAGATGGGCTGCCCGATATTGAGGACGACTCCGGGAATGACCGAGAGCCTGTCGCGAATCTCTCCCAGAATTTCATCCCTGGACCGCTTGGAAGGCGAAAGCTCGGCCTCGATCTCCGAGTAATGGACCCCCTCCGCGTGCTCATCCAGCTCTGCTCTGCCCGTCCGCCGCCCCACTATCCTGATTTCCGGAATGGTCAAAAGCAATTTTTCCCCGATTGCTCCCAGGCGATTTGACTCACTCAGCGCGGTTCCAGGCTCCGCCAGAATATTGATGGTCAAGGAGCCTTCATTAAAAGGCGGCAGGAACTCCCGCCCCATGAGCGCAAAAAGGGAAAGAGCCGCAAGAAAAAAGATTGCAGTCGCAACGAGAACCTTCCTGGGGTGCTCCAGGACGGCAGTGAGCAAACGGCGATAGCGCTCCTTCAGCCATTGAACGAGGGGAGAATCCTTTTCTTCCTTTCCGAGCCTGGCTTTTGGGAGCAGGTAAAGACATAGAGCGGGAGTCACTGTCAGGCTTACAAGAAGTGAAGCCATAAGGCTCACGATATACGCAAACCCCAATGGCATGAAAAGACGTCCTTCCACCCCGCCCAGGAAGAAGAGCGGCATGAAGACAAGAGCAATGATGATGGTTGCGTAAACGATGGAGTTTCGAATCTCGCTTGATGCGGCAAAAACGACCTGAATGGCAGGCTTCGGTTTTTCGGCATGGCGGTTTTCCTTAAGCCTCCTGAATACGTTTTCCACATCAACAACGGCATCATCCACCAGCTCTCCGATGGCTACCGCCAGGCCGCCAAGAGTCATGGTGTTGATGCTGATTCCAAATGATTTCATCAGAAGTGCGGCGGTGATGAAGCTGAGAGGGATGGCGGTCAATGTAATGAAGGTTGTTCTGAAGCTCAAGAGGAAAAGAAAGAGAACGATGGCTACCAGGATTCCCCCGTCCCTTAAGGCTTCCTCGACATTCCTGACAGCAGCTTCTATGAAATTGCTTTGCTTGAAAACCGGCTCAATAGCGACATCTTTTGGAAGAGATGGCTTCAACTCTTCGAGGACCTTCTCAACGGTACGGGTTAATGTGACAGTATTGGCCCCAGGCTGCTTTTGGAGGGACAAAATAACTGCAGGCGCCGCGTTGAGAGAAGAATCTCCACGCTTGATCCTGGCCCCATAAGTGACGCGGGCTACATCTCGAATGCGTATGGGGACATCATTGCGATAGGCCACGATTCCATTGGCGAGATCATCGAGTCGAGTGACCCGTCCTACATTCCTGACGACATATTCCTGGCCGGCCGATTCCAAAAATCCGCCGGCCGTGTTCTTGTTGGATTCCTCCGCCGCCTCGACTACCTGATCCAGGGTAACCCCAAACCCGCGAAGTAGCGTCGGATTCACCAGAACCTGATACTGCTTCACCTGTCCCCCGATGTTGATCACCTGGGAGACGCCAGGAACCGACATGAGCCGTCTCCGAATCACCCAGTCCGCAAGAGTGCGCAGCTCCATGGGGCCGGTTTCTCCGGTCTTGCTGTGAACGGCCAGGAGCATGATCTCTCCCATGATGGAGGAGATCGGACCCATGACCGGCGCAACGCCGGAAGGGAGTTGGCTCTGCGCCATTTGAAGCTTCTCGGCCACAATCTGGCGATCGGTGTAGATGCTGGTTCCCCAACCGAACTCAACAAAGATGATAGACAAGCCTATCCCTGAAACGGAACGGACCCGTTGTACGCCGGTTGATCCGTTCAAGAGGCTTTCCAGCGGCAGAGTCACCAGGGCTTCCACTTCCTCGGGGGCAAGGCCGGGCGCCTCTGTCATCACGGTCACGGTGGGGCGGTTCAAGTCGGGAAAGACATCAACCGGCATGTGGATAACCGCCAGTGTGCCGTAAACCAGGAGAAAAGCAGCAGTTGCCGCCACAAAAAGCCGTTGCTGAAGCGCAAAGGAGATTACCCTATTGAGCACTGGCTTTCCCTTGCTTCTTCGCTTCCGCAGCCAGACTGTGGGCGCCCTGAATGACCACCGCTTCTCCCTGAGAAAGCCCGCCGGCGATCTCCAAACTTTCTCCCGCACGCTCCCCGAGCGTGACAGATCGTTTTCGGAAAGCGGTAGGTGCTTCCTTTACAAAGACGAAAGATTTTCCTTCCTCTTCAATGATGGCCGAGAAAGGAATGGCGGTAACCGTCCGGGATTCCGTTTTCAGGTGAACCATGGCCAGCATTCCATCCCTGAGTCTTCCTTGAGGATTGGGAATCTCGAAGATGGCCTGGATGGTTCGGGTTTGAGGGTCCACGACCGAACCCAGGGTCTTCAATGTTCCCTGGAACACCGCTTTCGGGTAAGCCGAAACGGTGATGTTGGCCCTGTCACCCACGCTTACTTTGGCCAGGTCTTTCTCATAGATGTGGGCTTGCACCCAGACAAGTGAAAGATCCATGACGTTAAAGAGGCGCTTTTCGGGACTGACGAGCTCCCCTCGGGCGATATCCATGGCAGTCACAACACCGGAAACAGGCGATAAAATAGGAAAACGGCGAATGGGCGGGCTGATCTCGCGTTGGCGCCGATAGCGTTCATAAAGGGACACCTGCCGCTGGGCCTCCTGATATTCAAGCAAAGCATCCCTGTGCCCGGCCTCCGCAGACTGAAGGTCCTTCTGGGCAAGAGCCTGAATTTCATAGAGCTTTCGTGCCCGATCAAGCTCCTTTTCTTTCAAGGACAAGGCGGTTCGGGTCTGGGCCAGGTGCGATGCCGCCTGAACCATTTGTTTCTGCAGATCCAGGCCTTGAATTTGTATCTGCAACTGTTCGGGAGCGGTAAGCGTCTGATTCACGACCGCTAAGACCTGGCCTTCGGATACCCGTTCGCCCACTGTGGGAATATGGGCCCAGGCCTCAACACGTCCGATGACAGGCGAATGGACCTCATGAACCCTTTCAGGAGAAGCGGTTGCCTTCCCGGGAACATCCAGATAGGACTGGAAGGGCCGCGCCCGGACAACGGTTGTCTTGATTTCCAGCAATTTCTGCAGGTCCTCGGAAATCTGTACAACTTCAGCACTCCTTGTCTCAGCGGGGGGAAGAGAAGGCGTCTTTACTTCCCCTTCGAAAGGGGCATTCATCCGGGGCGCCACAATGCTGTGGACAAGCCAGGCAATGGCCACGCCCATGAGGACAACTCCTGCCGAGGGAAGAAGCGCGGTTCCCATAGCTTTGCCTTTCCGCACCTGCGAAACAAATACACCGACAATCAGGATCGTCCCCAGGACGAGAACAGCCATATCAACCTTTTGCGTGAGGGCAACGCCGGGAAGAGGCTTGACATCGAGAGGCAGGCTTGCCGTGAGGGCATCATCTTCCGTTTTCACGCTTATCTCAAGCTTGTATCGGCCCGGCTTCTCCAACCTGGCGTGAATCCCGTAAACGCCGGGCTCTTCCTCTTGATGGGCTGTGATCGGCGGGCCGGTATAGCCCGGGGCGGTGAACTTTCCGATCACCGTGGCTTCCTCTACAGGCGTCTCGGTTCCCAGGAGGGGATCCGGCTTCGGCAAAGGCTTCGCTACCTTTACTTGAATTTCGGTTTCCACGTTGACCAGGGGCTGAGCAGGCTTTATGGTGAAGGTCAGGTTGTATGCCCCTTTCCGCCCGGTGGCTTTATGGGTGATGGTTCTTGTCGTTTCAGGCGCTTTCCGCTGTTGGGTAGATGGTTTTGACGGCTTCCGCTTCCCGGGCTCCTCATGCACTTCCCCCTCATGGGCAAAAGCCTGGGCAGTCAAGAAGGAAAGAAGCAGAATGCAAAGGGTTTTCCTCATGGCAGCTCAATCCCAGCGGCGCTTTCCAAGAGCGCAATAGATCCTTCCAGTTGTCGCAGGTTGTCGAGATAATCGAGCTGGGTCTCAAACAAGGTTCGCTCAGCCTGGATGACGGCCAAAACCGATTGTCCACCAAGGCGATAGGCTTTCTCAATAATGTGAAGATTTTCCTTGACCACAGGGAGAAGCTCCTTTTGAAAGCGTTCTTGAATTTTTAGATTTGCCGCGACCTTTTGCCAGGCTGTCATCACTTCGGTTTGAATGGCTCTTCTCAGGTCCTGCTCTTTCAGAATCTCAGACTCATAAAGACGCTCGGATTTCAAGATGTTTCCTTGGTTTCGATCAAATAGGGGGAGAGGAAAACTGAAACGGATTTGGTAAAGACGGTCCGAGTCATTGATTTCGGAGATGGCCCCCGGAGGGCTCACATCTTCGCCATGAATAAGAAGCTTATCGAGAACCGTGCCGGCGCCCACGGTAAGATTGGGAATCGCCAGGGCCTTCTCCAGACGAACCTGGGCCAGAGCTTTTTGAACGTTCATTTCCTGCGCTCTCAGGTCAGGCCGATTCTGGAAAGCCTGTGAAAGAAGACCGCTCAGATCAGGAAAATCGGCAGGCCCCTTGTCCGGCGCTTGCAAAGCCGGCTTCTCGTCGAGTGGAAGGGCAAGAAGCTGAGCAAGGTCGGCCAGAGCCGTCTGCACATCTTTTCTTGCGCCCTCAAGTTTTTGCTGAATCCGCAGATATTCGGCGGAAACCAGCTTGACCTCGACCCCTGGAATGTCCCCCAGCTTTACGCGAGCCTTGCTAAGGTCCAGGAACAGTTTTTGGGATGCCGAAATCTCCTCCAGGACTTTCATGCGCTCCTGGGCGACCCAGGCTTCATAAAAGGATACGCGCACTTTTTGCCGCAACTGCCTGGCAATTTCGGCTACTTTGAACTGAGCTGCCTCAAGGGCCTTCTGGGCAACGGACACACGAGCCGAACGCTTTCCGCCCAGCTCCAGCTCCTGGCTCAAGAACAGCCCCCGCTCCCCTTCCTGGAACCCCGGAAAGGGTGTGCTCTTTTGTTCCAATTCCAACGTCGGGTTCGGTATCAATCCTGCCTGGATGAGATCCCCTTCCACCGATTCGGCTTCTCTTTGCACGGCCTGAAAAGCGATGTTGTTTTTCCTGGCCAGCTCAAAGGCTTGAGGAAGGGTTAATGTGCTTTCGGCAAAGGCCGGGGCAGGAATCCATCCCAGGAAAACAACGATCCAGATCAGAGCTTTCTTCATTATGATAAATATCCTCAAAAACTATGAAGATTGTGTGCAGACTGAGAGCGCCAGAGTAACCTCTTCACGAAAACAGGGCATCTTCCTGCAGATTCTTCTTCCCATGTGCAATGGGTTTCAATCGCAAGAAAAAGGGAAGACCCGCATTCCTGAGATGTCACGGGTCTTCCCGAGGAGCTGCTGTAAGAGCTACGTGGGAACCGGTGTCTGAGTCACAGTGGGCCCCGGATTCGGAACAGGAATCGGGCGATTCTCCAGGACATCGGCGCCATATCTGTTCATGAATTCATTGTAGGAGTAAGGAAGGTAGTATGGGGCAGACCTGTATCTTTCCCAGGAGGCCTTGATCGTATCGTATGTCTCCTGTGGGCTCTTATTGTGTTTGGCCGCAAGACTTGCGACAGTTCCCTTGTCCAGGCCCATCAGCTCCTGGATTCTGGGGTTTCCCTGGCCCATCACATCCTCCAGCATCCCCTCTGAGTAATTCCGGTATGCCTGCTCATTTTGGTGCCAGTTCCAGGCCATGGCGCCGAGCTTGATGCCTGTTCCCACAGCGACCGCTGCACCCCCGACAAGGGGACCGACTCCTGTGGGCGCTGTGAGCGCTATGGTGGCATATCCGGCAGTCGAGATCAAGTCGCCGACGAACTCCCCTCCCTGTCCGCGCTGATAGTCATCCAACATGCTGAAGGCGCCGGCTATAGCGCCCAGTCCCGGCACGACCCTTGCGCCGAGAAAACCGAGAGTGCTTGTGGCGCCTTTTGAGCCTAACCAGGCGACGTGATTCTTCAAAGCGCCGGCCAGGATAGTCATACTTTCTGTGGCATCTTTTGCAGTATTGAGAAGGGCGGTCCCGTCTGTCAGAACGTTTTCACCCCACGGGCGAGTCAAGAGATTCGCCACATCCGCTGCAAGCATCGCCCCGGTCAGCAGGCCTCTCGCGGCACCTGCAGCTCCATCTTTCCTGAGGCCATTGAGATGTTCAGTCAGTGCGTCCCGTGCGGGCCCGTAGGCGGCGGAATCCGCGTTTTCCATGATCCGAAAAAGCCTCATGGTCTCGTCAACGGCTTCATTCCCGTAGATGCTGCGGCCCACGCCTTGCATCATGTTGAGAGCGGCGTCTTGTGTGCGGGCGTTGAGAACCCCGAGAGCCAGCATGTTGGACACGCCGCCTATGACGATGTCCTTTGCTCCCTTCTCCCAGTTCCGAGAATCTACGATCGCTTTGGCATAAGGGTTGGTTGCGCTTGCTCCCTGGTTCCCTACGCGCTCCAGATCACCGAGAATCCCTTCCTGGAGATCTTTTCCAGCCTGAGTGCCGCCCATTTTCGCGATATCGGCTATAACTTGAGCTTTCTGATCCTGACTGAAGTCGGCGAATTCAGTCTTGAAGAGGGGATCGTTGAGCATCTGGGCATACCTTTGAGAGGCGGCTTCCAATGAGGCGTGGGCGGCAGAGTTATCACGAGTTGCATCGGCATTCCGGAGCTGCTCTGGAGTCAGATAAGATCCGTATTCTTCGGTGAAGCGCCCGTACATCTCGGCTTCCCTGTCAGCCGCTGCCCTGGCATCATTCAGACCGTTTCTGGCTGCGTCGTACTGGCTCATCATGTTTTCCCGAACGGCTTTTATATCTTTGTCGAACTCGTTTGTGTAGCGGAGGTTCATTTGATCCAATTGTCGAATCCGATCCGCTTCATTGGCCCATTTTTCCTGAATCGTCGGATCGGGAGTTGGAATTCTTGTGGCAAGGACGGGTTCGTTTTCACCGGGCTTGACCATCTGTGACGCGGCGACCATTGTCTGGTAATCGCTAGAAGAGACCGGTGTTCCGTCATTAGCCCATACGGTCTGACCCTGGGCATTGGTGGTGGTATAGCTTCCATTGACGGGAGGGTGATCCTGTCTGATCTGTTCAACGGCTTCAATGGTGGGATTTCCCGTCGGAGAAGGAGTGGAAGTGGGACCAGGTGTGGATGTGGGCACAGGAGTCGAAGTCGGCACAGGTGTCGAGGTAGGTGCTGGTGTCGTAGTGGGCGTGGGCGTCGGGGTGGTCATGGGAGTGGATGTCGGCGTGGGCGATGGAGTCGTGGTGGGCATCGGGGTCGGCGTAGGTGTCGCTTCATAGGCGAGAGTCTGCGGATCAAGGTTGTTAAGCCAGTCTGCGTCAGGATCATCATGGTTTCCAGAGCTTAAGAGGGCACTGGGTGTAAAGGTTTCGGCGGGGGGGGTGGCGGTCGCCGACGGCTTCCCCGGTGTTGTCGGCGTGGCGCCGACGGAAGAAGGTCCCCCTGGTTTTTCTACGGTTGTTGGTGTTTGAATAGGTTCCGGCTTCGGTTTCTGGTCAACAGATTCAACAGGCTTGATATCGCCGCTGGCTGTACCGGCCATGTTCTTCCCTCCCCTGCCGAAATTCGGCCCGTCCCCCATGATCCTCTGCTACCCATTATTGCGCCCCGCCCTCAAGAAACCGTCATAGAAAGGGGGGACATGTTGCCAAAATGTTAATTTTCTGTTGCCGACATGTTAAACCTGCTCATCCCTGAAGCGAATTATATCACACACGACAACATGGTGCAAGGTGTCAGGGCCTGATTTATGAGGAATGATTCCGTTGCAAGGCGTTGACGGCCTGCCGAACCGATGAGCGCAGAAGAAAAACGATGCCGAAGATCAGCATTCTTCGCGCATCGTCACCACAAGAGATGCCTGTCTATTGCTCTATCAAACGGAAGAAGCGCCTTCCTGCACAATCTCCGTAATGACTCCGGTCATCCGATCAACCAGTATCAAATAGTTCTGATCTTGTCGCGAAAAGTCCGACTTCTGTGTCGCGGAATCGGTATAGCGGGAGCTATGGCTCTCTCTGTGTCGAACGAGCAAGGTCGAATCTGTGCCAACATATGCCGTGTTGACGACGTCTTCGATTTCCGTATAGGCGCTGCCGTCGGGCTTGGAGGAAGGTGCAAGAGTTCTCTCCTTGACTTTTGTGCTGGTGGTCACGGTTACCTTGTCCTGGCGGAACTCCGCCGTCAACTGGGTGTCATCGGAGAGACTCATTCGCACACTGTCACTGTACACATTCGAATCCAGGCCGGAATTATCCGCCAGTTTCGCGACTCTGGCAAGTCTTTCAAACTCCTGAAGATGCTGTTTCCCGACAAGATTGATCATTTTCCCTCATCCTCCGTCTCGATTAAGAAATATGGTATCTTACGTCTTCTGTTCCAATGATAGCATGCGGAGTTTGCAAAAAAACCTCACAAATGTTTCGAGGTTGTTAACCTGACGGGAGAGGCGCGGGGACTTAGTGGGTCGAGACAAACGGCCTTGCAAGGATCTCCTGCCACTCCGCCTCAAACAGGGATCTCATCTCTTCCTTTTCGGCCTTCGTCAGAAAGGAAGCAGAGATTCCGTTGAGGCTGAGGCGTTTCAGGTCCTCCATTGTGAAGCCGAGCTGTTGGGCCAGGAAGAGATACTCCTCGGTGATCGAGCTGCCGAACATGACAGGGTCGTCCGAATTCACGGTTACTGACAGGCCTCGCTGGACGTAATCTCCTATGGGATGGGCAGCGGCTTTCGGACAAGCCCCAGTCTTGACATTGCTGGTCACACACATCTCCAGAGGGATCTGCTTCTCTGCAAGATAAAATACGAGTCCCGGGTCCTCAAAAGCCCTGAGTCCATGACCGATCCTCTCGACACCGAGCTTCTTGATCACAGTCCAGATTGACTCGGCCCCTGCGGCTTCCCCTGCGTGGGCCGTGAGCCTGAAGCCCCGTTTCCTTGCTTCTCTATATATGGGGGCATAGGGATCCGCAGGAAAGGTCTGCTCACTGCCGCCCAGACCGATTCCGATCAAGCCTTTCCCAAGGTAGGGCTCAACTTCGTCCAGTCTCCTGGCGCCGATCTCCGGCCCGTGATCCCTGATGAGATCCACGATCAGCCCTGACAGGATTCCCGTATCCCTGTTTGCTCTTTCCCTTCCCCTGAGGATGGATTCCGTAATCCCTGATACGGACAAACCCTGTCTCCAAAAGTCGCCTGGGGAATAGAACATCTCGACGTACTTCACGTTCTGTTTCGCGAGATCCAGCAAGACCTTATATGCGATTTCATCGAAATCCTCTTCCTTGCGAATGAACGTGTTTTTCCACGTCCAAACCTCGATGAAATGACCAAAATCGGTGTATGCGAGCCCTTTCCGTAAGTCCCCCACGCTATTGATCCCCGGTTCGGTTCCAGCTCTCTGAATCAGAGAAAACAAGGTCTCCAGGGGAATGGCCCCTTCCAAATGAAGATGGAGCTCCACTTTGGGGATCTCAAAGGCCAGCCGTTCGAGGGCAGGGGAAAGAGAGGCGCTCGGATCATTCATGACGCTTCATGCTTCCGTGGGGCTCTCCGCGATTCCTTCGAGGCCCCGGGCGGCTCTTGATGAGCGCCTGTTTCAATTGGAGGGGTTCCGAAGAAACGCATAGAAAAACCCCCGATCCATTGATCCACGGAAAGGAAGTGTCCCTGTGCGAAGATTCTGTGCCATCATTTTTCTCTCTTGTCTTCTGCTCTCTCATGCCTCATCAGTCCGGGCACAGACCTTCATGGATGTGATGAAAGTCCAGATGGAGGCAGTTCGATTCCAGCAAGAAGCCACAATGGCAGGGGCAGCGCACGATTTTCAGAGAGCCGCGGATGCCCATTCGGGCGCTGCCGAGACCTACGAAAAGATCCTCTCCATGACCCGGGGCATGACGAAGAAACAGCAGGAGGAGCTTGCGCCGACCATCGAGTCAGCAAGGGAAGGGGTGATCAAGTCGCTCCTCAATGTGGCCTCATCGAGAATTAACCTTCGCCAGTTCGACAAGGCAGGGGTTGCCCTGTCCAGGGCGGTGGAACTGACGAAAGAATTGGATAAGGAGGAGTTGCAAGACTCATGTCTTTACGAGCAAGCTAAGCTCGAAACGGCACGACACAGATACTCTGACGCGGCCCTGATCTTCGACCAGATTCTGACGCGGCAGGAAGCGTATCTAAAATCCCTCACGACCGATAAGAAACTGAACTCAAGGGATCTTCGAGAAAGACTGAACCAAACAAGCCCCCTGAGACAAATGGAATTCCTCAGCAAGATGCAATCCCTGTGGACACTTTACGATATGGCGGCATCAAACTCAGTTCGCCTCAGGGATCTGCAGAGGGCCGCGGAAATTTACAACTTGCAGTCCTTCAAGGCACTTACTGAGTTCTTCGGTTCAGTGAGCGACTTCCGGGCAAGTGACCCCGATATCACAGATCCGGCTGAGTTGGCCCTGATAGAGCTGGTAAGGAAATACTTGGGAACTATTCCATCCTTTTACCACATGAATCACGGAGCGCTCCTCAACGAGCTGGGACTGCACGAGGATGCTTTGAAAGAACTCGACGCGGCATTGCGCGCTCTCCCCGAGAAGGATGGGCTGCTCCAGAGGGTGGCGGTATACAACAGCAGGGGCTACAGCCTTGACGGCCTCAAGAAGAAGGGGGAAGCCCTGGAGATGTACAGGCAGTGCCTTGCCCTTGCGAAATCTCTTCCTCTTGCTTATCGAGAGTCCTGGGAGGCTGTGGCCATGGTGAACATCGCCCGTTTGACCAGGGAAAAAGATCCGGAAGGGGCCCTCAAAGATGCCGAGAAAGCGGAATCCATAGCCAGAAAGCTCCAGGACGAAAACATCCTTTGGCAAGCCCTCCTTTCAAAGGGCAAGACCTTTGAGCAGCAGCAAAAATACCAGGAATCATACGAAGCCTTGAAAGAAGCCATAAGAATCATAGAAGAAACGCGCTCTTTCATGCGTTTCGAGAAGGACAGAAGAACGTTTCTCACCGACAAAATGGAAGTCTATGATCTCATAATCCGAGTCCTGAAGAAGCTGAATAAGCCCGGCTCCTCCTATCAATACGCAGAGAAAGCCAAGGCTCGCACCTTCCTGGACCTGCTGGGAACAAACCTTGACAAATCCAAGCTTTTTGAAGCGCAGCTTTCCAAGAATCCCTCTGTGAGCAGGGAAACCCTGGAGAAGCTGAACAACGACTATCAAAGGTTGGACTCCAAACTGAAGGACCTGGATTCAGACCGGGCGAATGCACAGGAAGAAGTGACAGGCGCTCCTTTCCGTGGAGGGCCGAGTCCTGGAAGCAGTGACTTGAAGAAGAGCGCATCTGAGCTCCCTGCGGTGCTCACGAACCTGAAAAGAATAGCCGAACGGGCTGGCGGAGCGTTCTCCGACGCCATGGCTGTCCGAGAGCCGACAGCCTTCAAGGAGCTTGGCGACCTCCTGGGACCGGACACGCTTTTGGCCGAGTACTTCGTCGGCAAAGAAGAGAAGGGTGTTCTCCTTTTTGCCGCCGAGGGAAAGACGCTGGCCCACGGAGGTGCGCCGACCGTTCTAGAGCTGCCCTGTTCCGGACAGGAGATGAAAGAGGCGGTTGCGCGCTTCAGACGCCTCCTCGCCTCACCGGAATCCGATCCTTCCGCAGTTCACGAGCAGGCCAGGGACTTGTATTCGAAGCTGCTGACGCCGGTGGAATTCCTGCTCCAGGGGAAGACGAGGCTGGTCATCGTCCCCCAAGGTCCTCTCTATTTCCTTCCTTTCGCGGCTCTGGAGGACGGCAAGGGTGCAAATCCTCTGGAGAAATGGGACATCTCGTACCTTCCATCGGCGACGACGCTCGAACACTGTCGTCCCAAGGAACCAGGGAAGGCCGACACACTCCTGGCCTATGCCCTGGGCGACCTGGCTTCCAAGGGTCTTCCAGCGCTTCCCGGGACAGCCAGGGAAATCGAGGATCTCAAGACACTCTTCAGCGCAAAGAATGGCGTGTTTTTCACGGAAAAAACCCTGGCGGCAGATCAATTCAAGCTTCGTGCCAGGGACAAAGACTTGATCCATCTGGCTACTCACGGCATTCTCAATTCCCGCTCCCCCATGGAGTCTTCCATCATTATTGGAGAAGGCTCGATGCCGGTGAAGGATGCGATGCTCCTGGACCTCAAGGCAAGCCTCGTGACTTTAAGCGCCTGTCAAACGGGACTGGGAAAGCTCGAAGAGGGGGATGAAATCGTGGGCTTGACCCGGGCCTTCTTTCTCGCAGGGGCCTCTTCCGTGTTGTCCAGTCTATGGTCCGTATCGGATGCTTCCACAGCGAAACTCATGATCGCCTTTTACCGTCACCTGAAATCGGGAGAGGACAAAGGGAGGGCCCTTCGAAACGCCCAGTTGGAGCTGAAGAAGGAGCACCCTTCGCCCTTTCACTGGGCGCCTTTCGTCCTGACCGGGGACTGGAGGTAGTACTACAGAGGTTAAGGCTGGGTCCTATCCGAGATACATCCATGCTCATAGCTCCTCCTTGACGGTCATCCGAAGTACTCTCATAACACCCCCCTATTCCATCAACCCAACTTTTGCTTTGAGCTGGCTCTTGCTTCCTAACGTGTACGCCGTCCAAAAGTTTGCCCTTGACAAATATACATACGTATATTATAATAAACCATGCCCCTATTTTTCCTGTAAATTTGGAGACCCGTTATTTCTGCCCATCCTGCCATATGAAACGCGCAGCCTCCTTCTCAATCCATCTTGAGGAGGAAGTGCTATCCCAGTTGAAGAATCTGTTGGGAGAAGAATTGAACATGAATTACGTGAATTTGGAAACAGGGACAAGAATCAGTTTGGATGGTCTGACGAATGAAGAAAAAAATTCTATAGCCTGGCCCTGAGGAAATTTCACCGAAACGTGAACTGGCTCACATTTGATGGATTTGCGTTTGGCATTAAATCTCTAATTTATGCGCGTCACAGGTCACACCTGGATGTCTTGAAGGATCCTTTATTTCTGGCTCTGAAAGACATGTCGCTGCAGTTGGGTGTGCAGCAAGGCATGATCTTGCGCGACAGTGCGAAGGGGAAGAAGGCGATTGCGCTAGAGGGGGGGGGAAAGACAAGGTGCGGGAGGACCGTACGCAAGCGGCACGATCCGAAAGACTGTCAGTTAGCGTCTTCCAATTCATCTCTTGAGTCGGATTCAAAAGAGCGCCTCCCCGGAAAATCCCCCTTCCCGTACAAGAAAAACTGCAGCCGAATGCTTACCGGAACGAAAGGCGCACGCATCTTTTGCAAGGCACACCCGAACCCCCAGTTCCTATGTGGTAGATCAGAACGCTTCCTGGGGTATCTGGTGCCAGGACCATCAGTACGAAATGTGTGACAACTCAACTCCCCCCTCACACCTCCGATTTTTCTCCAGAACCACCTGGGCAAGGCGAAAAAAAAACACAATCCAGAGAGGAACCCCTCGATTTCTCCCAGAACTTGCAAAACAAAGGCCAAAATGGAGAAATCAGTCTTCCTACTATTCTTTCTATTCTTTATTCTTCTATTTACAATCCTCGGCGGCTGCTTTAGCTTTGCTGCAAATTTCCCTGAAAACCTTTTCAAATTCCTGGTTGTCTTCTTTTTTGCGCTTTGGAGGATTGGAAGTTCTGCCGCCCGCCCGCCTTATCTTTTTTGAAAAAAATCTTTCAAACAAAAGACGGTCTATATTCTTCGAGCTGTAAATTCTGCCGTTCTCATTAACAGGCACGGCGCCTTTTGAAAGAGCCATTGAAGCCAGGCCATAGTCCTGAGTAACAACAATATCGCCTTTTTCAGTCTGATTCACCAGAGCAAGATCCGCCGACTCTCTTCCTTTATCTACCTGAATAACTCTGGAATAGCCGTCATCAAGCACATGGCTTGTATCAATGAACATGATCACCGGCAGACGAAATTCTTTTGCCGCCCTTACGATGATTTCTTTAACAGGACATGCATCAGCATCAACAAGTATCTTCAATCTTTTGCCCTTGCCTGAATCTTCTTTACTGGTTCCGGCGGGGTCGGACAAATTGGGCGAGCGCGCCCCCCCGCGTAGTAAAACTCAAAAGTGTATACTATTCAAGGAAATTGGACAGTAGCACCTGCAAGCCCCCCCTGTTACGAAACCCCGGATTATCCAGGGGTCTCCCGCAATACAGATACCCAGTCATTTTTTTACTTTATTGATTGCTTTACACTTCCAGGTAGACCAATATCTGACCCTCGCAACAAAAACACTGATCTTTGTTTGTTAACGTTTTTGGCAATTTGAACAATTGAATTTTCATTAGACATGTGCGTGAAATTCGCACATTCCTGCGATTCGTGTTCAGCGAGCGTCCAGGCCGCGTAAGTCTTGATTGGGTGCAAACCCCAAAAGCTGATAACTGAATCACATTATACTGGAGTTTCGCCCTTCTCATGCCGGGAATGGCGTGCCTCGTCAAGCAAATCAAGGATCAACTGAAGTGGCATCGCGGTAGATTTCGAGCTACTTACAAAGCCAGTGCCGCAGGCGTCTTCCCTGACGATCCGCCGGATGAACCCTGAATGAGGTGCCCTCTCGCATTTCTGTAGGGTCGAGGACTGGCGCGGTAACAGGTCAGCCTCCGGATATCTCGGCGCACGCGCCTACTGTAATCTATGGCTTCTGTCCCGTCTCCAGCCCCCGCCACTTCAAACCGTACGTGAGCTTTTC
>JACPDT010000095.1 GCA_016183865.1 Armatimonadota bacterium
GCCCCTGCCCGAACGCCGATACGATCTCGGAAACGATGGCCTGTGTGCGGCTCTGGTCGTTGGCGATGTGTCGGAACACGTCTTGGATGCCGGTTTCGGTCGGCAATTCAATGCGTGCCGTATGGAGTTGCGGTGTCACGGTGAGGTCATGTGGTGCGTTGGCGGGTTTGGCCGCCGTCTGCCTGATCGGCCCGCATTGCATGAAGATGATTGGGTGAAGGCCATCGCGACGGATCGGCGTGGCGGTCAGGCCAAGCACGAATCTTGCCCTGACCCGCTTGAGGATCGCGTCAAACGAACTTGCGCCCACGTGGTGGCATTCATCCACGATGATCAGATCGGTTTCGTCAATAATGACCGCCCCGATGCAGACGATGTGGTCAGGCAAATACCCATCAAGTACTACCTGGAGAAGAAGCTTCGTCTTTCCTTTGCCCTCAATTTGTCCAGACAGTACCTGGGCCTGTCTTCCGATCAGGTATTCTTCTCGAAAGAAGATGGCTGTATTTACCTGGGCGCCATTCGGCTTCCAGTACACCCTGATACCGGTTTGCTGGTAATCAATTATGCCCGCAAGAAAATGGGCCTTGGGGATCTCGCTTTTCAAAGGGACAGTTTTCTGAGCTTCCTGGATTCCGGTATCCCGGAGAAGGATCTCATCGCTTATTGCAGAGAGGCTTACGCGGGTCGTATTATACTGGTTGGGCACTCGGTCACGGAGCGGGATTTGGCCGATAATGTCGTGACACCTTTCGGTTTGATGTCCGGTGTTGAGGCGCACGCCCACGCAATAACTACAATGCTTTCAAAGGCGCCGGTTCATCAACTGCCGGGTGCCGACACCGCTCTGCTTCTGGGTATGGGCTGCCTGCTCGGGTTCATTCTCTCCCGCCTTTCCCCGTGGCCCGGCATCGGCATTGCCTGCGTGCTGGAGTTGGCGATCTTTTTCACATATCGCGAACTTTACTACAGGGGCTACCACCTTTCCGCCTTCCAAACCATGCTGGGCATCGCCTGGAACCTTGTAATCCTGATTTTTTACTTCCACCATGTGAGCGAGAAGAGGCACAAGCGAATTGACAACGTATTTGGACATTTTATGTCCGACAAGGTCAAAGACAAAATCATGCTGGATTTTGACGAGCAAGTAACAGCCGGAAGCCTTGGGGAGACTCGTTTCGTAACTGTCATTGAAACGGACATTCGAGGATTCACCAGCATGTCCGAAAAGTTGACCTCCGAAGAGGTCGTACAGAGATTGAATATCTATTTCGAGAAAATGATTCCCATTCTTTTCAAGTATGAGGGTACTTATGACAAGTTCGTGGGAGACGCACTGCTGGCGTATTTTGGAGCGCCCATACCTGATCCGGAGCACGCAAAACATGCGGTCCTCTGCTCACTGGAAATGCAGGAAGCCGTGGAGGACCTTCGCAGACAGGGGGTTCTCGATATTCACATTGGAATCGGGGTAAATACAGGTGATGTCACCGTGGGAAGCATCGGCGCCAAGGCCGCGCGAGTAGTGCAGTACACCATTATCGGAGACACGGTAAATCTGGCGGCCCGCTTGTGCTCCGTCGCAGAGCGGGGCGAGGTAATCATAAGCAGCTACACCTATGATCTTTGCAAAGATTCCATAGGAGTGGAGCCCAGAGAGCCGGTCAAGGTGAAAGGGAAAACAGATCCGATCCAAATTTTTCTCGCTCTCTCGCCTGAAGCTGCGAAAGATGGGAATAATGTTCCAAAGGGAGGAGTTTTGTCGGGAATTACGAAACAATAAGAAACTTATCAGAAGGAAGGAGTGGAAAAATTGAGAAACTGGACATTTTTGACGATTATGGTTGCCTTTGTATTTTTTGCGATTGGCGCTCCACTTGCTGTTTTTGCCGCAGGTGAGAAGATCGTTTCCAGGGTCGCGGGCACGCTGGAGGATCAAAGAGGCGGCAAAGGGGCCTGGGAAAGGATCATCGTTTCCAGAGAGCTTTCCAATGGCGATGTAGCGAGAACTCAAGCCAAGTCGGAGGGAAAGATCCTCTTGGAGGAAGACAAGGACATTAGGATTTACGAGAAGACCACGGTAGAGATGTCCAAATTGGACTACCTTGAGAAAACTAAGACAACCATCCTGAAGCAAGTTGCGGGAAGGATGAAAGTCAGGGTTCTTGGGAAAAAGGTGGGGGTTGAGGAGCGGATCAATGTAATGACTCCCTCCGCCACCATGGCCGCCCGAGGCACCTTCTTTCAGAGCACAGTCTTTGATGATGGCTCCACATTGCTGGATGTCTATGACCATTCCGTTCTCTTTGAGGCAGGGGGAAAGAAGCTCCTCGTGGGTGCAGGAAATTCCGCTTATGTGCTGCCCGGACAGCCTCCGGCATTCATCAGCCCTTACCAGAGCATAGTTGTGGATTCGCAGGGCGTGGGGCACATGAGACAGGATTCCGCTCAACCTGCACCAGGCGTGAGGTCCTCCGCATTGGTGAATCCCTACCAGTACGGTACGCTCCAATACGGCGCCGTATCAAACGGATACACCCCTGCTCAGGCAGGGTTCTCCACCTGGGGCAGCTCTGGAGTCTTCCCCGAGTCCTTTCAGGGCAAATATCCCGATGGCCAGCCGATCAGCGGCAGCGGTTCCCAGTCATCACCGAGCAGCCTGGACAGCCAGGGAGCACAGGTTAAATAGGGAGCATTATCCGGCAGGGGCGCTGGAAGACTTTCACAGACGATTCAGATTGAGAGGGGCTGACTTTCCTTCGGGACGTCAGCCCCTTTTCTTGCCACCTGCTCTCAAGCTCGCCGCGGTACGGAAAGACTCCATCGGGAGACTCCTCCGGCAGCCGCCTCAACCTGCCCCGGGTCCAGTACCCCGTGAAGCCCCCGAACTTCTCTAAGCCCCCTGCGTGGGAGTCGAGCGAGTGCCGCCGGACCTGTTCTTAAACCCCCTGAAAAAGGCGGTGAAAAGAGCGAGTGGTAAAAAACAAGCAAGTGAGGGATCGGAACAGGAAGAGGGCTGCCCTCGGCGGGCAAGCCCTCTTTTGGATTTTGTCCGAAGTCCGGACTGAGTCTGAGTCAGATTCTAGTAATTCACTTTGAGCCTTACCAGGGCCTGGGTTGCTGTGGAATCACCGTATAGGAATGTTCCCACAGGTGATGTGTCGTCCTTGGTCGTGAATGTCCGGTATTGCACGGCCACTCCTGCAGCAGGAGTGATCGCATAGGACACACCCACATTGATTACACCCTGCTGGAGGCTCAGGTTCGGGACGCCTCCTGCAGTTCCTCTGAAGCCCACAGAATGATATCCTCCTTCAAGATTGATCTTGTCGGTGGTGGGATAGTTGAGTTGGAGGCCCCAGATGTCCGATGTAGCTGCATAGTTGTCGTTACCGGCGATGGCCGCGTCCTCACCTCTGTCAAGTCGCCAGGAATTGTACGTCAAGTCGCCTCTAAGCCTCGAAGGCGTAAATGTGTAGTAAACCGATGCGCCGATGTTTGTCATCTGGCCTCTGTTCGTAACGCCGTTGGCTGCGCCCGCGCCCAGCCCGTTTGTGAACACGGTTTCCACGTACACAGGGTTAGCCGTTGTGTTCAGGAGACCCGAGGCGGTCTTTTGTTGGAGAGAAGCCGCGTAAATGTTGAACCCGCCCCAGTTGAAAGGATGGGCGTAATCCAGGCGCCACCCTTCCCGGTTGTGAGGATAGGTGACCGTGTCGTGGAGCCAATAGAAGTTGGGCAAATTGTTCCAGATCGCCCAGTTTCTTGTGATGGCAAGTCCCGGAAAGCCCAGAATAAATGGGTCATAAGTCGGCTCAACGGAGAGGTATTCCACCCCGACATTCCCTTTCCACAAATCAGAGGTGAATCGGCCGCGCAGGAGAGTTCCTGTCTTGGCGCCGATTGTTGCCTGCACCCGGGTTAGATCAGGGTCATAGGTGGATGATCCCAGCTCCACCTTGAGACTCCTTGCCGGTGTAAAATCATATTGCACTTTCACACCCATGAGCTTTTGGTCCTGGATGCCTGGATTTCCCGCTGCAAGCGCCCCCGCGATAGGGGCCAGGCTGCCCCACGGGTTCATGGCAGGGCCGAGGACAAAGCTTCCAGGCACTCCCTCGTTGAATGCGCGATGGAAGCCAAGGTTGAGCTTCCATTGCCCCCAGTCCGATGTAACCGTTCCTCCCCACATGAGTGTGCCTCCAGGGTACTGACTGGCAACACGGGAAGCGAAGAGCTCGTAATTGATGTAATTGGCGTGCTTGTAGTTCAGAGGACCGGATATGACTCCCCCGTACCAGGGCAGATAGTTGGGTCCATAGAAGGTGGGGTTCGGCTCGCCCTTAAGCATAAACGGCTCGGCGCGGTTCAAGTTGTAGCTTCCCAGGGCCAGTTGGGTCTCGGATCTCATCTCCTGAAGCCAGATCCGGTCCAGAGTCGCGTTGAAGCCGCCTCCGGGGAACCCCTGCCACCAGTTGCTGAGAGTCGGAGGGGTCGAGCCCCAGTATGATCCGGCGCCCCCTGCCTGCCGGTCTCCCACCAGGTTGTATGCCCTGAAAAGAGCTTCACCCTGATAGGTGTCGGACAGTCGGGCATTGACGGCCAGATCCCCTGCCGTTGACAGGAAGGTGTTTCCCAGTTGCTGCCCCCCCCCTGTATTGAAAGAAAGGGGACGACCTGTCGTGAAATCATAGGCTGAGACAACCCCCAGTGGATAACGATTTCCAGGGGTCACCCCCATGGTTCCGCCCACGGTCTCAAAGCTCCCGCGAATTCTTACCCTCTCCAGTTCCGTGACCCGGCTCTCCAGAGCGTTCAATTTGTCCTCTACAGCGCCTACACGAACTCCAAGGGCATCGAGCTCGTTTCTGAACTCATTGACCAGCCTGCGGAGCGCTTCCAGATCCGCCTTTGTGGCGTATTTGGAAAGATCCGGTTGTGGGATCTTCTCGATTTTGGCTACAACTCGCGCCACGGCCATAGCCAGCTCATACCGTGTTGCCGCCCGCTCGCCCTTAAACGACGAATCCGGATATCCCTCCATGAGCCCTTTCTCAGCCAGGGTCTTGACTGCATCGAGGGCCCAGTGGGATGCCGGCAGATCGCCGAAGGGAGCAGCGAGCACAGATGCCGAACCCAGAAGCAGGATTGCGGCAAGTGTGATGAAAGCGACGTTTTTCATTTTACTTCACTTCCTTTCGTTGTTGGTGCTTCTCAACTGCAATTTTCTAATATTGGACCTCTTTGGTACGAATTCCTCCTTAACGACCACTTGGAGGGTGGGATGCTTGCAAACGTCGAATTCGAAACGGGAATTCGTGTTACAGAAGGGAGTGTGAACATGTCCCAGGTACCGGAAAACGCAGCCTTTTTCGCCTTCGAGACACGGGCGATTCACGTCGGACAGGATCCCGATCCCGCCACAGGGGCGATCATCGTGCCCATCTACCAGACCTCCACATATGTTCAGGAAGAGCTGGGAAAGCACAAGGGATACGAATATTCCCGAACCGGAAACCCCACGCGAACCGCCCTGGAGATCTGCCTTGCTTCCCTGGAGGAAGGGAAATACGGTCTGGCCTTTTCATCAGGCATGGCCGCCGTCTTCACTTGCATGAATCTTTTGCAGGCAGGAGATCACGTCATTTGCGGAGACGATGTGTACGGCGGAACCTATCGTCTTTTTGAGAAGGTCATGAAGAAATACGGACTTTCCTTCGATTTTGTGGACACCTCGGACCCGTTCCTGATACAACCTCTAATACGCAAGAATACCAGAATGATCTGGCTTGAAAGTCCTACGAATCCCCTTCTCAAACTTGTGGACATTCGGGCCGTTTGCTCCCTGGCCCGGGAAAAAGGCATCATTTCAGTTGTTGACAATACTTTCATGACCCCATGTTTTCAGAAGCCCCTGTCTCTTGGGGCGGATATCGTGGTTCACAGCACCACGAAATACCTTGGCGGCCACAGCGATGTAGTGGGCGGGGCTGTCATCACATCCAATGACGGATACTATGAGACCATGAAATTCCATCAAAATGCTGTGGGGGCGGTTCCGGGTCCCATGGATTGCTGGCTGGTTCTTCGCGGTCTGAAGACCCTGGCATGCCGCATGCGGGCCCACGAGGAAAACGGAAAAATAGTCGCAGACTATCTTGAATGCCATCCAGAGGTCAGTCGGGTCATCTACCCCGGACTCGCATCCCACCCTGCTCATTCCCTTGCCAGGACACAAATGCAGGGCTTCGGCGGGATGGTGAGCTTCGTGCTCAAGGGTGGCTACGATTCGGCACGCTCCTTCCTGGGCGCTACAAAGCTCTTTTCCCTCGCCGAGAGCCTGGGTGGAGTGGAGTCGCTGATAGAGCATCCTGCTTCAATGACCCATGCCTCCATTCCCAGGGAGCTCAGGGAGCGGCTCGGCATCAGTGATGGCTTGATGCGTCTGTCCGTAGGCATCGAAAATAGCCTTGATCTCCAGTCTGATCTGGACGGGGCTTTCCTGAAAGTTAAATAATCGTTAAGGATTCAGGCCCTAAGTTTGCTTGAGTTCCTCCTTCACCCGTGTTACCATGGCATTGTATGGGAACAGGGGATTTCTTTTTTCAAGGAGACGCACTGGACGATAGGGTCTCCGCAAAAGTGGATCAGGCACTTCTTAAGATGCTGGAATCTCACGAGGAGCGGACCCTGCCTGTCATTGTGCAGACTGAAGACGGTCTGACGCCAAGGCATGAGACGGTGGTTCGTTCTCTTGGGGGAACAGTCAAGGATGATTTGTATATCATCAGTGCTTTCTCCGCAGACATGCCTGCCAGTGCAATCCCTCTGCTGGTCCTGTCCCCTGGAATAAAGAGAGTCTACTATGACGGTCAAGTTCAAGTCAAGATGATATAGGAGCAGGGGAAATCAGGGAACACTAAAATGACAGGGAGGCATTTTCAATGATTGTGCCGGTAAACAGCCACACCAATATCGCAGGAAATCCATACACTATAGCCCAATCGCCTGATCGCAAGGGGGAGCGAGCATCTGTTCAAGAGGACAGTTTCCGTTTCTCCCCAACGGATTTGACGCCCGAGGGCAACCTGAAGCTCATTGTCCAGACTTCGGATCAGCAACTGTTGGCCAGGCTGATGCACGAATGCGTTGATTGCGGCAAAGTGACAGGTCTCCTTTCACTCATTTCAGGGTTCTCGGCGGAGATCTCTCCCGCAGCCTATCAGAACATCTTCAGCAAGGTATCGGACAGGGTCTCCGTCACACTGGACGGGGAGGTCCTGGTCCCTAAGCCCGAGGAGCTGGCCTCCAACAATGGGGAGAGTTCGCAGCCTGCGAAGCTGGATGTGGCCCTTCCGACACTGGGTGTTGACAAGCTGCACCAGAAAGGGATCAAGGGGAAGGGGATCACCTGGGCCGTGATTGACACGGGAATCAATGCCTCCCATCCCGATTTGGAAGGGCAGGTCATCGGCTGGAAGGATTTCATCGAGGCTACCGATTCTCCTGTGGACCCTCAGGGACATGGCACCCATGTGGGCTCCACGATTGACGGCACCGGAAAGGCCTCTGACGGCAAGTTCGTCGGTGTCGCCCCTGAGGCGAAGCTGGTCGGCGTGCGTGTTCTGGATGCGGACGGATCAGGGAGTTTTTCCGATGTGATCAAGGGAATCCAGTGGGTGGTGGAACACAAGGACGAATTTGGGATCCGCGGCTTCAACATGTCTCTCGGAGGGACCTCTTTTTCTTCCTACAAGAACGATCCTGTGGCTCAAGCCGTTGAGAAGGCTGTCGCAGCAGGGCTTGTGGCCGAGATCGCCGCAGGGAATTCGGGACCCTCCCAGGGAACCGTCTCGACCCCGGGCATCGCGCCCTCCGCCAAAACCATCGGCGCCCTGGATGACAAGGGAACCGTGGACCGCAGCGATGACGGCGTTGCGCGCTTCTCGGGCACGGGCCCCACCAAAGTGGACAAATTGCAGAAACCCGATCTTCTGTTCCCCGGGGTAAAGATCACGGCAGCCCTTTCGCCGGGCTCGGCCCTTGACTCTCCCGACATTCCCCACGTTGGGGACAAGTACATTACCATTTCCGGAACCTCCATGGCAACTCCTTATGGCTCCGGTGTGAGCATCCTGATGCTTTCCGTGAATCCGGACCTGACTCCGCAGCAGGTCAAAGAAATCAAGACCCGGACTGCGGAAAAGCTCGCCGATGTGGATGTGACAAGGCAGGGCTTTGGTGTCGGAATGCCGGAAAAGGCAGTTGCGGAAGCAGAAGCCCTCCTGCCGCCCGCACCGCCGGCGCCTGAGCCTCCTGTAGAGCCGCAGCCCCCCCCGCCTCCACCTTCGCAAGGAGAACCGGGCGAGCCTCCTGAGTGGCTGGTGGCGGCCTGAAAAAAGATACCACAGAGGCACCGAGTCGCACAAGACTCATTGTCCTCAGACCCTGTAATCCTGGAACTCTCCGTATTCTCTATGGTGAATACTCCGTAATACCAAGAAGGTTCCCGAAGTCGGCCGGGGAATCTTCCTGTCATGTGGCAGTGGCTGCGGACTTTGTTCTTTCCCGTGCGGTGCATTCGCTGCGGGCTGTATGATTGCGGCGCGATCTGCAGAAATTGCCTGACTCAGCTTCCCAGATTTGTTCCTCCCCTGTGCTCCTCCTGCGGCACATCGAAGGAGTTTCACTATTCCGTCCATTGCATCGCCGGCTCTCGCCAGTTGAACAGGGTGATCTGTGTGTCTCCTTATGCAGGAAATGTGCGAGCCGCGATTCAGAAATTGAAGTACCGGCGCCCCGGGAATCTGGGTGAAACACTCGGAGAGTTCATGGTCGAATATGCCCGGTCTCTCGGAGATGTGGAATTGCCTGATGTGGTAGTGCCGGTACCCTTGCATCCACAGCGAGAGAGAAAACGCGGCTATAATCAGGCAGTCATCCTTGGGGCCGCCGTCGCTGCGGGACTGGGGGCACAGTTGGACACCAGTGCCTTGTCTCGGAAAAGGGACACCTTTCCTCAGTGGCGTCTTTCCCGCAGACAGAGAGGGGCCAATGTGAGGGGAGCTTTCGCGTGTGGTCCCTCATTTTCCGGCGCCCACGTGCTTCTTGTGGATGACATTATTACGACATCGGCCACAGTAAATGAATGCGCCTCTGTTTTGAGGCGGGCAGGGGCAAAACGAGTAGATGCCTTTGCTCTGGCGAGGGATCTGGTCCTGGACAGCGAACACATTGATCGAAGGGAGCAGCGCCATGTCTAAGATTCTGCTTGTTGATGATGAGAAGCCTCTGGTGGATTCTCTCTCCTATAACCTCACGAAAGAGGGCTACACCGTGTTAGTCGCTTATGACGGGACAACCGCAGTCACCAAGGCCGAACAGGAAAAGCCTGATTTGATCGTTCTTGACCTCATGCTTCCCCAAATGAGCGGTTTGGATGTGTGCCGGGCGCTAAGGGAGAAGCACATCAGCACCCCTATCATCATGTTGACCGCAAAGGGAACGGAGGTGGATCGGGTCGTAGGGCTTGAAATCGGCGCTGATGACTATGTGACCAAACCGTTCAGCCTCAGAGAGCTGATTGCCAGAATCAAGGCGATGCTCCGCAGGTTGTCTGCGTCGTCGAAACCCGCATCCGATCTCATGCAGATCGGCGATGTGGCATTCAATGTCCCGAAGCACGAGGCATCGCTCAAGGGCGCGGTCCTGGAGCTTTCTCCCAAGGAGCTCGAACTGCTGAAATTGCTCATGTCGAATGCGGGTAAGGTCCTGACACGGGATACACTGCTGGAAGCGGTCTGGGGCATTGATTTTTACGGTGATGCGAAGACTGTTGATGTGCACATCCGATGGCTGAGGGAGAAGATAGAGCCCGATCCCGGTCAGCCCTTTTATATCAAGACCGTTCGCGGTCTCGGATATCGCTTCGAGGGGTAGGGGAATGTTCCGCAGTATCCAGTGGAGACTGACCATCACCTTTATTATCCTTCTGGCTTGCTCCATGGCGGTCCTTGGGTTCTTTTTCCTCAACTCCCTGGAGCATTTTTACCAGCGGAACCTCGAGAAACGACTGGTCACAAACATTTCAGCCCTCGAGACCCGTGTGATCGGGTATCTGGAGATGGGCAAGCCGCTGGATTCCGTCCAGGCCGTCAGCCAATGCATCGGTGAAGAGGTACGTGTGGGTGTGAGTGTTTTTGATGAGAAAGGCAAGCTTTTGGGAGATTCGGAAGGCACCCGGAACCCGTCGGAGTATATGAACTTGAAGGAAGTCCTGGAAGCCCTTCAAGGCAAGACAGGGAGGGTTGTCCGGACATCCCCCAGAACGGACACTCCTTTCTTCTATGTGGCTATGCCCGTCAAGCAGGACGGACGAATCAAAGGCGTGGTGAGGGTTGCCGCTCCCCTAACGGAAGTAAGAGGGTCTTTGCACCAGATGCGTGTGATGCTTCTGTGGGGGATCGCCCTGACCCTGATCCTGGCGCTTGCCGCTTGCATGAAGATGGCTCAGGCAATTTCCAGTCCGATTCGGGAGCTCAGCCGCATGGCTCAGGGGATCGTACGAGGGGACTGGGGAGGGACCATTCCCTTTCGCAGCAATGATGAATTGGGGCAGTTGGTGCAATCCTTTGATGAAATGAGGGGAAAGCTTCGGGAAACAATCGGAGAGATACGGCAAGAGAAAAGCAAGATGGAGGCGATCATTTCACATCTGGCTGATGGCGTGATTCTGGTGGACGAAGGAGGCAAGATACTGCTGGTGAACAACGGATTTGCCGATATCCTGAACCTTGACCCCGATCTACTCGTGGGCAGGAGAAAAGAGGACCTGCCGGCCGACTCTCAGATCCGTCCCCTTGTGGAAGAGATGTGTCGTCAGCAAAGTTTCTCCAGCGAGCTGCAAATTTCCGATGAGACGGACGCTTCCGAGGTCAAGTACCTGCACGTGCACGGCATCGCCCTGAAGGGCGCTGATGGAGAGAAGGCGGGTGCAGTGGCCGTGTTGCACGATCTGACCAGGATTTATCAGTCGGAGCGCATGAGACAGGAGTTCGTTGCCAATGTATCCCATGAGCTGCGTACACCGGTGACGACGATTCTTGTGATGGCCGAAAGCCTGCTGGGCGGCGCCCAGGAGGACCCCTCGGTGGCAGAGCAGTTCCTGAAAAACATCGCATCCGAATCGGAGCGTCTGGGGAAGCTTATTGTGGACTTGCTTGAGATTTCCCGTTTCGATTCCGGAGAAATTCGCCTCGAAAAAACTCCTTTCGTCATTGCCGACCTGATCCGACAGACTGTGCAGAAGCTTTCTCCCCAGGCCCATCAGAAAGGGGTCGCCGTTCAGACGGACCTTCTCCCGTCATCCATCTGGGTTTGCGCAGATGAAGAGCGAATGAATCAGGTGCTCATAAATCTTCTGGACAATGCGATCAAATACACCCAGGGAGGAGGGAAAGTGTCCATCGCATGCTGGGAGCTGGGAGGGGTCGTGAAGATCCAGATTTCGGACACAGGCGTAGGAATCCCGCAGGATGACCTCCCCAGGATCTTTGAGCGTTTCTACAGGGTGGACAAGGCACGATCCAGGGCCCAGGGAGGCACCGGTCTGGGTCTTTCCATCGCAAAATACTTTGTGGAAGCCCACGGCGGGACCATAATCGTGGAAAGCAAAGAAGGCAAAGGAACCGCTTTTACCATTGCACTGCCCCACGGAGAGTCCGTGGTCCCTTCCCCCACCTCATCTTGTATGATAAGGTCATAAGGAATCTCGTAATACCCGGGAGGAGGGGACTCCATGTCGGAGAAAGATGTTGCCATGGACACGGACCAAAGGTTTTCACTTTCCCTGCCCTTATCTACCAAGTACCAGACCATTCGAACTTTTCGGGTGGATAAGAGGCTCCAGGAGGCAATCCACCTGTTTCAGAGCAAAGTATACAAAGGGTGCGGCAAGAGGCCCTCTCTCAGTCTTCAGGTTCGTCTGGGCCTTTCCATCCTGCACTCCCTTCCTATTGATTTTCAGGAGCTTTCCGAGATTCCTACGGAGAATCTGGAGTATTTTTTGAAAGATCGGGCTTTGACTCTCTTGAGGGAGATCAATGGGCAGGATTCTTAGCTCAAATTTAACCGGAATTTAGAGAATCCTTAATCTTCGCTTTACCTGATTTTAATGAACATAGGTTATGATATTAGGGATCTAAGTAATACCAAAAAGTGTTACAGTTCAAGATGGAAAGAGGTGACAACCGGAGAATCCCCAGAGAAAGACGATTTAGTTGAATCCGCAAAACGAAAGGAGAGCGAATAGTGGGTAAGTCAATGAGAATCGCGACCATCTGCATCATACTGGCGTTGTTGTTTGCGGTGACAGGGACTCTGGTGCTTGCGGCCGACAAGTACATGGAGGTCAGCAACACCATTGAGATCAAGGACATTCCGGCCAACACCACAAAGGTGGAGCTTTGGATGCCCTATCCCGACAGTGACGAATACCAGAGAGTGACCGATGTTTCCGTTGATGCCCCGTATCCGGTCAATATCACGCATGATTCGGATTATGGAAATCCCATGATCCATATGGCCATATTTAACCCTCAGGAGACGAAATTCAAGGTAAAAGTGAAGTTCAAAGTCCTCAGGCATGAGGTTGATCTGACCAAAGCGGATCCAGGCCAGGTCACCCCCTGGCCGGCGAATTATAGGGAGTATTTCGCCACTTTTCTCCGCCCCAACAAGAACATCATTGTGGATGAGACGACTCTCAAGCTGGCGAAAGAGGTCGTAAAAGGGGAGACCAACCCGTTTCTTCAGGCAAAAGCCATTGCCAAATATACCTTTGAGAAGATGAAATACGACTACACCCCCGACAAGAAGAACGCATCCAAGGAAGGGAGCACCAAACATGCGCTGACCGTCTGTGAAGGAGGCTGCAAGGACTTCCACGCTCTTTTTATCTCCCTCTGTCGTTCCCTCGGAATTCCCGCCAGGTACACCCTGGGGCACAATCTCAAGGATTCCGATGAAGGCAAGGACATGAAAAACGGCTATCACTGCTGGGCTGAAGCCTACATTCCCGGTATCGGCTGGTATCCCACAGACCTGTCGGAAGCAAAGAAATGCGAGGATGCCTATAACAAGGATAACTCCAAGACCGATCAGTTGACGAAACGGGATAAGCTCATCTGGGGATGGTGGTATCCGGATCGAGTAGGTTTGTTCCTCGGAAGAGACATTCTTTGCTGCCCGGCCCAAGTCTCGGAGCGGCCTGCCAGTCTTGATCCCGCTTATGTGGAAATAGACGGGACGACCCACTACGAGATCACCCGCGTGATGTCCTTCAAGAAGCTTCCCACTCCCGCACCCGGTGTGGCTGAAAGCAATATGGGAAAATAACGGCGCCAGGTCTCGCGCCCCGCATAAGGAAGACCCGGGGAACTCCCGGGTCTTCTCTATTCTTCTGCGCGTTGCAAATTGCAGTAATGTCAGCGCGGAGGGGTGACGCCGGAGGCGGCGGCAGGACCCCGTAGCGCGTCATTCTGCAGCAAATTCGTGCAGTTTGCAACGCGCAACACTATAATCGGGGTGGCGCTTTGGTGCGTTCTTGATCTCCAGTTACATCTTGGAGACTCTCTGAAGCCTCAGCCGGCCCGCGGGATTCAAGCGCACTCCGAAGAGATCGGTTCGATGCGCAAGAAGATCCATTCCATAGCTCAGGAAAGCGCAGGGGCGCTCCTTGTAAAGGAGATTCTGGGCCTCATAGTAAAGTCGCGAACGCTCGCGGAGATTCGCCGTTTCCCGCGCCTTCTGCAATACCCCGTCAACAGCGGGATTCGAAAAATAGAAGAGGTTCTGGGATGTCTTGATCTGACTGGAGTTGAAAAGAATGTACAGGAAATTATCAGGGTCTCCATTGTCGCCGATCCACCCCAGGAGAAACAGGTCCCCTTTTCCTTCATTGACGGCCTTCAGGTAATCATTCCAGTTGTTCTCTATGATGCGCGTCCTGATGCCGACCTTTGACAGGTATCTGGAGATCTCCTCCGCCAGGCGCTTTCCTACGAGGTTATATGGGCGGGGATTGTCATAACACCAGATCTCCGTATGGAACCCATGGGGATATCCCGCCTTCTTGAGAAGCAATCTCGCCTTTTCAGGGGAATAGGTCACATAAGGAAGGTCTCCGTTATATCCGAAGAATTTTGGAGGAAGGGGGCTGTTGGCAGGGAGGGCCCCTCCTCCATACAGACTCGCCACAAGGGCCTTGGAATCAATCGCACTGTGAACGGCGATGCGGACGTCCTTACGGTTGAAGGGCTTTCTGTTGCATCGGAAACCCAGGTAGTTCAGGCTCATACCGGGCTCGGCCACAAGGCGGATCTGTGGAGACTGCTTCAAGGGCTCTATCTCCTCCGGCGGTATGCCGTCTATCAGGTCGGCTTTCGCAGTCAGGAGATATCGAACACGGTCCTCCTTGGATGGGATCACTTTGAAGACGAGTCGCTTGATTTTCGGTTTCTCATCCCAGTACGAACCATTTCTCCTGAGCACAATTTCGTCGTTCTTCTTCCAGCTTTCAAGCACAAAAGGCCCTGTGCCCACAGGGTGCTCGGAAAAACTCCTTCCGTATTTCTTGAGTCCCTCCGGACTTACGATGGGCGAGGAAGACGCCATGGCAAGGTTGAAAAGAAAGGGAGCATAAGGATATTTCAGCCTGAACAGGATCGTGTCATGATCGGGAGTTTCGATCTCAGATATCATCCCCAGCGCAAAATCGGCATAGGGGCTGCGCTGTTCCGGTGCAAGGGGGTGGCCTTTCTTGAGCTGGCGCTCGAAAGAGACCCTCACAGACTCCGAGTCAAAAGGAGTCCCATCGTGGAACAGCACCCCTTTCCTCAGATGAAAAACCCAGGTCAGCCCGTTGTCCCTGGTTTCCCACGAAACGGCCAGGGCGGGCTCAACTTCTGTGGTTTCTTCCTTGTATCGGACCAGTCCCTCGAAGATCTGTTCCGAGACGCGGGTGGATTCCGTGTCATTGATCAGGGCGGGGTCGAGGTGGATTGAGTCGGCCGCACGACCGTAAATCAAGGTCTCTCTTGGCCCAACATCTCCAGGAGTACAGCCTGCAAAAAAGCTCAAAAGAAGAAACAGGAGGAAAAAACCGCGGACGCCCAATGTCATTAACCTTCCCGGTATTCGACGGGCCTGCGCCACTCCTTCGGAGTGCCGCCTGCGGCAGCCCCAGGCCCTCGTGTTTAGTACTACAGCGCCGTTTTGCCGCGTTGAAAACTTGACACCAATGGTCACTACCGCCAGTAGTTCCACGGACCTGCGGGAAATCCTTCCCCCTTTGCAGGAAATCGTCGGAGAGTTCCAGAAATGGGCCGTGCGAGGTGTGAAATGATCATCACTCTGGCCACTTTCGAACATCTTCCCGTGAGGGTCGGGGGATTGGCCGAGGCTGTGACTTCCATAGCAGAGTCCCTGGCCGGTGATCACGATGAGCAGTCCCTATTGCGATTTTCAGATTTTTTTTCGCGGCGAGTGGAGAGATATACACGTCTATGAAGCCAGGAGACCCTCGGGAGTAAGGCTTTTTCTCTTTTCCGGCGACTTCCTGGATGCCGAGACGGTGTATGGGCCCTGGGACCAGTTGTTCTCGAAGGTGTTCACTTACTCCCTGGCCGTGCCGCCGTTTTTCAATGCTCTTTTGGAGAAGGAGGGCAAGAAACCGGAGGTGTTCCATTGCAATGACTGGCATTCTGTTCTGTGTGGAAACCTTGTGAAACGATATTTTCGCATTCCCGTTGTGTACACCATACACAGGATTTGCCGGCAGAAAATCGAGGTAGATGCACTGTCGAGGGAAGGTTTTTCCGACATTCTCGACAACAAGTATATCAAGAACGATTTATTTGATTTGGAGCTTTTTGGAGCGGATTACTGCGATGCCCTGAATACCGTCAGCTTCTCGTACCTGAATGAAGAGTGGGATTCCTTTTTCGGAAACTTCGCAGGGAAGGTCACTCACATTTGGAACGGCATTGACGATTCGTTTTGGAATCCCGATTTTCTTGAAAACCCCGGGCTTCCACGGGAAGAAAGACGGAAGCGACTTCTTGCGCAAATCGGCATGGAAGACGGCTGGCTGAACTTCTACGTGGGGCGTTTGGATGCAGAGCAAAAAGGGGTTGACCATTTGCTGGAGGCTGTCGGACTCATTCTGGGCGGGTGTGAGGAAAACGCCGGCTGGAGCGGAGGGGACCTTCGTTTCGTAATTTTGGGCTCGGGCGACCCGAAACTTGCGGAAAGGATAGCCGAGCTGGAACGGCAGTTTCCCTCCAATATCAAGGGAATCATCGGGTACGTGAAAAGGGAGGTTACACGGGAGTATTACGCGTCTGCCGATATATGCGTGATCCCGTCCAATTTTGAGCCTTTCGGTCTGGTCCAATTGGAAGCCATGTGTCTCGGGAGCATCCCTCTGGGAACGCGGGTGGGCGGCATAAAGGACACGGTGCTCGACTTGAGGGAATGGGGGCAGCAAGGGACCGGTTATCTCGTGCCTCCCAGGAATGGCCCTGCTCTTGCGGAAGGGATGGCGGATCTGGCGCGACTCCTGCGGAAAAACCCGGAGTTTGTGGACAAGATACGGAGAAACGGACGCCCCCATGTTATGACGAATTTCAGTTGGAAAAAAACAGGGCAGCGCTATCTTGCCCTGTACCAGGACCGGGCCCCGATGAGGATTCCCTTCACAAGGCTCAGGGAACGCTCATCGGAGGGTCCTTGATATTGACGGAAATGCAAAAAATCGGCTTTCCCGCTCAAAATGGAGAACTCAGCGCAGGGGACGGCGAGGCGCATCACCCCAGGACGCACGTTCACTGGTTTCCCCGAGGCGGCACTCTGTTTATTCTCCTTTCCTTTCTGATTGTGAGCGGTTCTGTCCTCGTGGGGGATCGCCTGGGGGGAAAGCTTCTCAACTCCAAGGGGCTCAACAAAGAACCTGTCTTGATCGCTCATCGGGTGGTTTCATCGGGGGCGGAGAAGGATCAGCTTGCGGAGCAGGGAATCGAAGGAGCCGGTCCGGGTTCAGGGACGACCTCTTCCAGCCTGCCTGAGGAAGAAATCCTCACCGTGCCGCCGATTGTAAAGGTGAAAACAGATCTGGACCCACTGCGATTTATCACCCACCCGCCAAAGGCGGATGAATCCAGAAAGGAGAGGAAGCAACGTGGTGAAACCTCCGCGACAAAGGAGGACGAGGAATCCGAGACAGGGAAGGCAGAGGCCGGCGAGGATGAAAGCGCAGGAAAAGACAGTGGCGCCAAAGATTCTTCTTCGAAGGAATCGGAAGCTCAAGGGGAGCGCGGCCGTGCCTATTTTCTTCAGCTCAGCCTTTTCATTGATCGCAAGAATGCCGATCAGTTCGCCCGCGAGATGGGCGCCAAGGGATACCCTGTCCAGGTTCAGAGAATCACAAAGGACGGCGGGCAGTATTTCCGCGTGCAGATGGGCTATTACGGCACCAAGCAACAGGCTGAGGAAGCTGCTGTGGAGCTTCAGAGAAAGGGATACAATGTGTTTCTTCTTTCCGACAAGAGTCATTAGATAGGCGAGTTACGCAGGAGAACACGAATGACACGAACGGAGTGATCTGAGGGGCCGGACATTCTTTGCAAGGCTGTCAGAGTAGCCTTGACCGAAACTCTGACTACGGGGAAGGAAAAGGTCGCCGACGGGAATGTTCCCGAACCCTTCAGTCGGAAGGCGGGCGTTTTTGTCTGCATCAAGAAGAATGGACGGCTACGGGGATGCATGGGCACAATCTACCCCTTGACTTCAAATATTCTGGCTGAAGCCTATCGCAACGCCGTTTGCGCGGCCACCCGAGATCCCAGGTTCCCGCCCGTTACCTTGCGCGAACTTCCCGATTTGCACTTTACCGTGGATATTCTGACTGCCCCTGAGCCGATTTCAGACGAGTCCTTTCTGGATCCGAAACGATATGGAGTGATCGTTCGTTCAGGGCACAGATCCGGTCTGCTTCTTCCCGACCTGGAAGGAGTGGATTCTCCGCGACAGCAGGTGATGATCTCTCTTCAAAAGGGCGGAATTCGTCCGGACGAACCTTACACCCTTCTGCGTTTTGAGGTTAGCCGGTATGAGGAGGAAATCTGACGAAGATCGTGCTGGCCTCCTCCTCTCCAAGGCGCAGGGAAATTCTGGAACATTTGAACTTGTCCTGCGAAATCCTGGTCGGGCCTGCAATTGAATTACCCGCGGAAGGAACAGCCCCTGAGCTGCTGGTTTGCCGGAATGCTTCGTCGAAGGTGGAAGGAGTATCTCCCGCTGTCTCCGCTCCCCACGTTCTGATTATCAGTGCCGATACTGTGGTTGTCCTGGATGGCCTTGTTATGGGCAAACCTGAGACTCCCTTTCAGGCGAGACAGATGCTGGAGAAGCTTTCGGGTCGAACCCATGAGGTCTTCACAGGGGTTTCAGTAAGATCAGGACCATCCGGTCCCCAGGAGACCGGATACGAAAGAACGGAAGTGACTTTTCGCGACCTCTCCAGCGAGGAGATCGCCGGCTATGTGGAGACCGGAGAGCCTCTTGACAAGGCGGGCGCGTACGGAATACAGGGTATAGGGGCATTCCTGGTCAGGAAAATCTCGGGCTGTTATTACAATGTGGTCGGACTTCCCGTAGTGAAGCTGGCCGAGCTTTGCGCTGCTCTGGGAGTAGATCTCTTTGCACTAGCCGCCCGGCAACGGAAACAGGGGCCATGCAGTTTTTCTTCTTAGATCAAGTTTTGAGCTATCTTTCAGGGAACATCGGAATTGACCTTGGCACGGCGAACACTCCTGTCTATGTCAAGGGCAAGGGCATGCAGTTGAATGAGCCTTCCTATGTGGCCATAGACAATGTCTCGGGCAAGGTTGTCGCCGTGGGCGCCCGGGCCAAGGAAATGCACGGCAGAGCGCCGGGCCATATTTCCGTCATCCGTCCCCTTAGGGACGGGGTTATCGCCAATTTTGAGATTGCCTACCAGATGCTGAAATACTTTCTGGGCAAAGTCTCAAGTCTCAAGAACTCTATTCCTCCCAGAGTCATTGTCGGTGTTCCTTCTGATGTGACGCCTGTGGAGAGGCGCGCCGTCAGCGAAGCTACGGTCTGTGCAGGGGCGCGCAAGGCCTATCTGGTTGAGCAGCCCTTGGCGGCTGCGATCGGCGCCGATCTGCCCGTTGTCGAGCCTGTGGGCAGCATGATTGTAGACATCGGGGCAGGAACCACCGAAATTGCGGTCATTGCTCTGGGGGGGATCGTCGTGTCCCATTCTCTCCGAGTTGCCGGGGATGAAATGGATGAGGCCATTGTCTACTATCTCCGGAAAATGAGGAATCTCCTCGTAGGTGAGAGAACGGCGGAGAGAATCAAGATCGCAATAGCCGGCATTGATCCGGAGGCCAGGGTTCTGGAAATGCAGGTCAGGGGAAGGGACCTCCTGACTGGATTGCCCAGGAGCATTCTTACCAATACGGGCGAAATACGCGAATCACTTCTGGAGATCGCCCGTTCCATTGTGGATGGCGTCAAAATGACTTTGGAGGAGACTCCGCCGGAGCTTCTCTCCGACATCCTGGCTCGTGGAATCGTGCTCGCCGGGGGGGGCGGCCTATTGCGCGGCCTTCCGGAGGTCATTGGTCGCGCAACGGGTGTTCCCGTGAGACTCGCGCCGGACCCCCTTTTCGCCGTTCTTAACGGGGCAGGAAAGCTTCTGGACAGTCCCTCCCTCCTGCGGCAGACCGTCCTGCGTGAGAATCATAGATGGTAGGGCGCGTCCTGGGCCTGGATCTTGGGGAGCGCAGAGTCGGCCTGGCCTTGAGTGATCCCCTGGGGCGGATTGCGCAGGTTCTTCCCCCCCTCGCATTTCGCGATACGGTCCGGTTTCTATCAGAGATTCTCGATCTCATCGAAACGAACCGGGTTGAGAAGATCGTTGTGGGGTTGCCTCTCAACATGGACGGGACCTGTGGGCCCTCGGCCCAACGGGCTCTGGAGATGATCGAGAGAATCAGGGAAACGTGCAGATTGCCCGTAGAAACCGTGGATGAGCGGCTTTCCACAAAGGAGGCCGAGAAATTATTGATTTATGCAGATGTTTCCAGAAAAAAGCGGAAAAAAAGTTTGGACTCTCTTTCGGCTGTTTTGATATTGCAGCAATACCTCGATAAGCAGAATCGAGCGAAATGATGTGGAAATGGGTCAAGGGTGTGCTTGCTTTTCTTTTGGCTGCCGGCATCATAGCAGGGGCGGGCTTCTCGTATCTTTCAGGCGCGATCCATCGTCCACTGAACCCGCAGGGGGAACCGGTCGTTTTTGTCATCATGCCCGGCGCTCCTTCAGCTTCCATTGCCAGGGAGCTGGAGGAGCGGAGAATCATCAAGTCTGCCCTGTACTTTCGAATTGCCGCCCGGTTGGCTCGGGGAGAGAACAGGATCAAGACAGGGGAGTACAGGATCGGCTCTCACATGAGTCCTGCCCAGATTCTCGACAAATTTATGAGGGGAGAAGTGGTCACACACCGCCTGACGATTCCTGAGGGTTACAATAATCGGCAAATTGCGGAATTACTCGATCAAAGCGGAATCACTCCCAAGGACGAATTCTTGACGGCATTGGCCGGAAGGAG
Source organism: Armatimonadota bacterium (assembly GCA_016183865.1). Taxonomy (GTDB): domain Bacteria; phylum Vulcanimicrobiota; class JACPDT01; order JACPDT01; family JACPDT01; genus JACPDT01. The sequence goes on from JACPDT010000095.1 coordinate 20,699, forward strand.
TTGTCTCCTGACCCCTGAGGGGACTGAAAGCCTTCCCGGTCTGGAAGGTTGCCTTTTCCCTGACACCTACTTCTTCCCCCTTGCCACCCCCGCCGAAAACGTTATTGGCACGCTCACGAATCGCTTCAGGGAGCTGCTTCTTTCCCTCCTTGCTCGAAAGCCCACAACGCCGCTTCGTCTCAGGGAGGCGATTATCCTGGCTTCCTTGATTGAAATGGAAGCCAGGGTACCGGAAGAGTACCCGATCATCTCTGCTGTCTATCATAATCGCCTGAGAATCGGAATGAGGCTGGAATGCGACGCTACCATTCAATTTCTTCTTTCGTCCCCGAAGGAGTTTCTTCTTTACAGTGACCTTTCGATCCCATCGCCCTACAATACTTACCTCCACGACGGATTGCCGCCGGGTCCCATTTGCAACCCCGGTTTGAGAAGTCTTGAGGCGGCTTTATTTCCTTCTAAAGTGGATTACCTGTACTATGTGGTGAAAGGGGATTCTGGTGCCCACATGTTCAGCCGAACCTATGAAGGGCATCTGCAGGCCGTGGAAAAATACCGAAAATGGCTGGAAATCAAGCCACAGGGACGCTGAAAATCAGGGGACTCTTGACCGTGTGAAGGAATGGCGCCCTGTGGGGTCGTAATTCTTTGGAAACCTCTACCTGTGGCTGCGGAGGGAGGATTTATCGGGATTATGAGAAGGCAGTTTCTCAGGAACCTCTGCCCCGACATGGTCAAGAAATCGGTTGTTGACGTCAATCTGGAGGAGCTTCGAGAGGCGGGCTATGATGCGATCATCTTCGATCTTGACAACACTCTGGTCGGATGGCGGGCAAAGACGGTTCCCCAGGATGTGACTCGATGGCTCGAGCGGGCGGGAGACCTTGGATTCAAGATGTGCATCGTTTCCAACAGCCTGGTCCGCCGTGTGACGAAGTTCAGTGAGCTTCTGGGAATTCCGGCAATTCCCAAGGCGATAAAGCCGATGCAGAGGCCTTTTCTGAGGGCCCTTCACATCTTGAACGCTCATCCCCAAAAGGTAGTAGTCATCGGGGACCAGGTCTTTACGGATGTTCTCGGCGGAAACCGTTTGGGCAGTTTTACCATACTGGTGCGCCCTGTTGACAAGCGTGAATTCTTTACCACGATTCTTTTTCGCACCGCTGAAAAACTTGTGCTTTTTCGTCTTCGCAAGAAGGGCATGCTAAAGGACTTTTTTACAAAAAAAGAGAAGTGCTGACCCTGGCCATCAAATATTGAGGTGAGTGTTTATGACGATGAGGCCTTCGAGGAAGGAGCTTCCGGAGCTCCTTGTTGATGAGAAGCTCATTACCGAGAGGCAGTTGCAAATGGGGTTTCTCTCGGAAAAGGACATCACCGAGGTTATCGGAAAACAAATGGGCGTAAACTTTGTGGATCTGGATGAGACTGACCTTGACCCGGAGCTGGTTCGTTCCATCCCCGAGCATCTGGCGCAGAGATACAAAGTCATCCCTGTGGGGCAGCATGATAACAAGCTGACCCTTGCCATGGTGGACCCCCTGAATGTCGTAGCCATAGATGATATTCGATTGATTACAGGATTCGACATAGCGCCCGTCATTTCAACGGAAGAAAGTATTGTCCGCACCTTGAACCGCCAGTTCGGAAGCACTGATCTGGTGGAAGTGCAGGAGCAGGTGAAGGATCTGTCCGCCGTGGATAGTGCCGCGGACATGGACATTATAGAGGCGGAAGAGGAGCTCTCCCCGGACCGGCTCGAGGCGATGGTAAATGAGGCGCCCATTGTGAGGATTGTGAACCTCATCATCCAGCAGGCCATCAATGACAAAGCCTCGGATATCCACGTGGAACCCGAGCCCAAGAACGTTAAGGTCCGGTACAGAATTGACGGCGTCCTTCACGACGTAATGCAGCCCCCCAAGCACATTCAAGCACCCATGATCTCCAGAATCAAGATCATGGCGAACATGGATATCGCCGAACGGCGAGTTCCTCAGGATGGAAAGATCCATCTCCGTCACGACAACAAGGAATATGACCTTCGTGTGAACAGCCTCCCCACCGTCAATGGTGAAAAGATCTGTATGCGTATCCTCGACAAGAGCTCCGTCATGCTGGGGTTGAACAAGCTGGGCTTTTACCCGGAGATTCAAGGCCAGCTTGAAGATATTGTATCAAGGCCCTACGGGATGATCCTGGTAACAGGCCCTACGGGAAGCGGCAAGTCAACCACTCTCTATGCATGCCTTCATAAGCTCAATACGGGACTTACCAATATTTGCACCGTGGAAGATCCTGTGGAATACCAGATTCAGGGAATCAATCAGGTGATGGTGCATGAGAAGGCCGGGCTCCATTTCGCCACAGCTCTCCGCGCCTTCCTCAGGCAGGATCCTGATGTCATCATGGTGGGTGAGGTTCGAGACGGCGAGACGGCCAGGATAGCCGTGGAATCCGCTCTGACGGGCCACCTGGTTCTCTCGACCCTGCATACCAATGACGCCCCGTCGGCTATTACCCGTTTGATTGACATGGGGATCGAGCCCTTCCTGTGCTCTTCCGCCATTTGCGGGGTATTGGCGCAGCGGCTGGCCCGCGTCATCTGTCCGAACTGCAAGGAGCCTTATACTCCTCCCGCCGAGTCTGTGAAGCGATTGGGCCTGACAAGCCTCACCGAAGGAGAGATCGTGTTCTATCGCGGAACAGGGTGCGATCACTGCAAACAGACCGGATACAAGGGTAGAGTGGGTATCTATGAGTTGATGATGATGACCGACAAGGTCCGCTCGCTTACGCTTCAGAAAGCCTCATCAACCGAAATTCGATCTGCGGCCATAGGGGAGTCCATGAAAACACTCCAGGAAGATGGGCTGCGAAAAGTCCTCGATGGGGTCACCTCCATTGAGGAATGTCTCCGAGTAGTGTCTGTCGAGGGTGTAGAAGAGCCTAGTTAGGGGGATGTTCCATTGCCGATGGCGGAAACGGCCAAATTCTCCATGGATGATTTGCTTAAGGCAACGATTGAACGGGGTGCATCCGACCTCCATATCACTGTGGGCCTCCCTCCCATGCTCAGAATCAATGGGAAAATTCAGCCCACGGAGTTTCCTCGTCTGAGTCAGGATGACTCCAAAAGACTTATTTACAGTATACTCAACGACAAGCAAAAAGAGAAATTCGAGAAAACGTGGGAGCTGGACTGCTCCCATGGCGTCCGCGGGTTCGGGCGTTTCAGAGTCAACGCATACAGGCAAAGGGGCGTCACCGGGGCCGCATTGCGGGCCATCCCGGGAAGCATCCCGAGCAGGGAGGAGTTGAATCTTCCCGGCATCCTCGATGATCTGGCAAGGAGGCCGCAGGGTTTGATTCTGGTGACCGGGGCGACGGGGGCAGGCAAGTCCACCACACTTGCCTGCATGCTGGATGCCGTCAACAACGACAAAGCCTGCCATCTCATGACAATCGAAGATCCCATTGAATATATTCATTACCACAAGAAGGCGATGGTGAACCAGCGTGAGTTGGGCCAGGATACCCAGTCCTGGGCGAATGCCTTGCGGGCGGTTCTTCGTGAAGACCCGGATGTCATCCTGGTCGGAGAGATGCGGGATCTGGAAACCATATCAGGCACATTGACCGCCGCCGAGACCGGTCACCTGGTCTTTTCCACTCTCCATACGGCCAATGCTCCACAAACTGTGGACCGCATCATTGACGTCTTCCCGCCTCATCAGCAGCAGCAGATTCGGGTTCAACTGGCTTCCGTCCTGGAAGGAGTGATTTCACAACAGCTTGTGCTGCGATCGGATGGTGTCGGCAGGCTCCCCGCCGTGGAGGTTCTCCAGGCGACTCCAGCCATCAGGAATCTGGTTCGGGAAGGGAAGACTCATCAGATTTATACAGCCATACAAACAGGCTCCAAGTACGGAATGCAGACCATGGATCAAGCCTTGTACGAGTTGATGAAACAGAATCAGATTACTTATGAGGAGGCCATGAACCGCTCCATGCACCCCGATGATTTGAGACGTCTTGTCGAATCCGGCGAAAAGAGGTAGGGAGACACGGATGCCGACCTTCACTTACGAAGCGCTGGATGACGAAGGAAAACTGGTCAAGGGGACTCTCCAGGGAATTGACCAGCGGGCAGTTATCAGTAAGCTGAAGGACAAGCGTTACACGATCACCAATATTCGGGAGAAACGGGAATTCCAGTTTCGTCCTCAGTTTCTCTCCCGGATCAGCCAGCAGTCGTTGACGATTTTTTCGAGACAGCTCGCAACCATGGTCCACGCCGGTCTGGCACTGACGCGCTGCATTGATGTGTGCATGAATCAGGGGGATGACCGGAAGCTCGCCGAGGTCCTCAGGCAGGTCAAAGAGGACATTTCCGGGGGCGTGTCCCTGTCAAACGCCCTGGCGAAGCATGGCAATGTTTTTTCTCCACTGTATGTGAGCCTGATCAAGGCAGGGGAGCTTTCCGGAGAAATGTCGGAGATTCTCGAACGCCTGGCTACCTTCCTGGAAAAGGACTTTGCCCTGGCTCAGAAAGTGAAATCAGCCATGGCGTATCCGTTGGTAATTTTCGGAGTTTGCATTGTCCTGGTTTTCCTGCTCGTGACGTTCATCTTTCCGAATTTTGTGGCTCTCTTCGAGGGACTCAATGTCAAGCTGCCCTTGTCGACAAAGCTCTTGATTCTCATGACCAACACGGTGCGCAATCCGATTTACCTCATACCCGCTATTTCATTGATCGGCGTTCTGGGATTTCTGCTCGCGCAGTATGTCAAGACACCGGTGGGGAAGCGCCAGTTTCATGCTCTCTTGCTCAGAGTTCCCATCTTCGGCCCGATTTCAAAAAAGGTGGCAGTGGCGAGGTTTTGCCGCACTTTTGGGACCCTCTTTGCGAGCGGTGTTCCCATCATGCACGCCCTCGAGATCGTGGGGCAATCCTCGGGAAATGAAGTGATCAATGAGACATCTGAGCTTATGCGTTCCAGTCTGAGGGGCGGGTCGCATCTTTCCCAACCCATGCAGGAAAGTCGCGTTTTCCCTCCGCTGGTAGTCGGAATGGTGACGGTCGGCGAACAGACAGGCAATCTTCATATCATGCTCCACAAGATTTCCGATTTCTACGAAACTGAAGTGGATTACGCTCTCTCGGGGTTGACATCCCTGATCGAACCGATTATGATAGCAGGAATGGGACTTATCGTGGCTTTTGTGGTTATTTCCGTCTTCATGCCTGTCTATCAGTTGTTGGGAACTTTTAGCGGATAGGGGGTGAGACATATGTGGTGGTGGCTACTCGTACTGGCTTTGATCATTGTGGGTAACACGGGAAAAATCTGAGGGAGGAGACCATTGGATGCCTACCTATGTTTATGAGGCGCGAGACGCCGAAGGGAAATTGCTCAAGGGCACCATGCAGGCAGACAACCAGCGCATGGTGATCAATAAGCTTCGGGAGCAAAAATGCACCATTACCAACATAACTGAAAAAACGACGGGGGTCGCCCAAGCTGATCTCATGTCCTGGCTCCGTAAGTTGAAGCGAGTCAATGAGCAATCCCTCGTTGTCTTTTCCAGGCAATTTGCAACCATGATCAATGCCGGTCTCGCCATGGTCCGCTGCCTGGACATCCTTGCCGAGCAGGCGGAAGACAAGAAGCTCCAGGAAGTTCTTATCAGCGTTCGCAGGGATGTGGAGGGCGGCTCTACGTTGTCGGCGGCTCTGGGGAAGTTCCCCGACATCTTCTCAACTCTCTATGTGAGCATGGTCAAGGCCGGCGAGATGGGAGGCGTTCTGGACGAGGTTCTGGACAGGCTTGCGGGTTTCATGGAAAAGGATTTCGGCCTCAAGAAGAAGGTGAAATCTGCGATGACCTATCCGGCGGTCATCCTGTTCATGGCCCTGGGCATCGTCTTCTTCCTGGTTACATATATCCTTCCCACCTTTGTATCGCTCTTTGAAGGGATGCAACTGACGTTGCCCCTCCCCACCAAGATACTGATAACTTTTACAAAAGGCGCCAGAGACCTCAGAATCGTCGTCCCCGTTTTCATCGTTTTGGGGATCGGCGGATTCAGTCTCAGTCAGTACGTAAAGTCCCCTGTGGGGAAAAAGCAGTTTGACTTGTTGAAGCTCAGTGTCCCCGTTTTCGGCCTTTTGACGAAAAAAGTGGCTATATCCCGATTTTGTCGGACCCTCGGAACATTGCTCAGCTCCGGCGTCCCCATCATGCAGGCGCTGGAGATCGTAGGGAGGGCCTCGGGAAACGAAATCGTGGCCCTTACCGTCACCAAGATCAGGGACAGCATCCGTGAAGGTGAAAGCATCGCTGTCCCCATGGGAGAAAGTCGCTTGTTCCCGCCGATGGTGACCCAGATGGTGGGAGTGGGTGAGGAAACAGGAAATTTGGATGCCATGCTCGCGAAGATCTCCGATTTTTATGACACCGAAGTCGAGTACCTGCTGGCATCCCTGACGTCGCTGCTCGAGCCGATCATGATCGTAGCCATGGGTGGAATCGTCGGTTTCATCGTCATCGCGGTATTCCTCCCGCTCTATCAGCTCATCGGTCAACTGGGGTAGTCGCCTTGCCCGTTCCAGCGGGCAGAGGCAAGCATTCAGCAGTCAGCTTTCAGCGATCAGCCAGGCCTCCTGTGTGAGTCCGGGCCGAAAGCTGTAAGCTGACTGCTTTGGGGTTGATCGTTCTGATTCCAAAGAATTTCGAAGCACCATCCGATGCCGACGGCATCCGTGCCAAGTTTGAGGAGTTTTCCCACACGGGGCAGCCGGCCCTCCGGGAGGAGCTGATCTGTGTTCATCTCTCCCTGGTGGAATCCATTGTTCGCAGATATGCCGTGGACTCTCATCTGAGTGAGGATCTCGTGCAGGTCGGGTACATCGGCCTGATCAAGGCTGTGGACATGTTCGACCCCTCCAGGGGCGCAAAATTCACGACCTATGCAACTCACTGCATTCAAGGAGAGATAAGCCATTTCTTTCGGGACAAGAGCGGAGCAATCAGGAAACCGAGATGGCTTCAGAGGCTCTCTTCAGAGCTCAATCGGGCGGTGGAAGCACTGAGCCAGAGGCTCCTCCGACTGCCGACAGTTTCCGAAATCGCCGCATTTCTGAACATCACGGAAGATGGTGTGCTTGAAATCATGAAGGCAGGCACGGCTCTTTCCACCGCTTCCCTTGACAGTACGGACGAAACGGGTGACTTGCGCCCCATCCAGGAGAAAATCAAGAGTCAGCGCTATCTCAGCTTTCAGTTGCCTGTAGAGGACAAAGTTGCCCTTCACGCAGCCCTTGAAAGGCTGAGAGAATTGGAGCTTCGTGTCATAGAGCTTTTTTTCTTTTATGATCTTTCCCAGACCGAGATTTCAGAAAATACGGGAATTTCCAGAAAGAAAGTCTCCAGGTTGCTGGAGGGCGGTCTTTCCAAGCTCAAAGAGATTCTTACCAAAGAGCTTTGGTGAGTCATTTGGAAAAGAGCGAGCAACGGACGATGTGGAAGCGGTGGAGAAGATATCGCGTGAGCCACCAGAGCGTAGAAATGCCGTAAACAACGCTTGTGCGGAAGCCGACCGAGGAAGCTTCCTTGAAGTAGCGCGATCGGGCGGGAACCTCCTTCACAGGGAGACCGAAGGCGACGGCTTGAAAGATCACCTGGCTGTCAAAGACAAAATCATTGGAGTTCCTGAGGAACGGCACTGTTTCGAGGAATTTTCGACTATAGGCTCTGTATCCTGTGTGATACTCGGACAGGTGCAGGCCGAGGGTCACGTTTTCCACTCCGGAAAGAATCCGATTCGCGATTCGCTTGTATAGAGGCATCCCTCCTTCTTTGGCTGCGCCGGGGATGAGGAACCGTGAGCCCAGGGTCAGGTCGGCCTCGCCTTCCAGGACCGGCCGCACCAGCTCAGGGATCAATTGAGGATCGTATTGCCCGTCAGGATGCAACATGACCACCACATCCGCCAGGTCTCTCAGCGCCTCCATGTAGCACGTTTTCTGATTCCCACCGTAACCCACATTATGAGGATGCCGGATTGCCTTTATGGACAGCTCTCTTGCAAGGGCAAAGGTTTCATCAGGGCTCCCGTCATCCACGAGAATCACGGAGTGAACCAGCTCATTCGGGACAAGCAGATAGGTCTCCCGCAGGGTTTTGGCCGCCCGGTAGGCCGGCATCACCACGATGATTTTCTTGCCCGGTGCGGTCACTGCTTCCTCCACATGATCCCCCCTCTTGTCACAGTTTTCGTATGATGAACAGAAGTCCTCCCAGATAGACCAGGGAAGCGATGCCCAGAACGGAGGAGAACCCCAGAAAAGATGCAAGGAAAACGGACAGCACAGACCCTGTCACACTCAGGCACGCATTGACGCCCCAAGCCCAGGGGATCAGGCGCTGATCCCCTGCCAGAACGGAGATCCCGAGGGGGAAGGGCATTCCCAGAAGGAACCCCAGGGGCGCGACGGCCAGAAAGGCAACCAGAGTCCTCGCAGGCCCTGTCCAGGAAAACAACGAGTCCTGAAGGCCGCCCGACAGGTATCCATGAAAGATGCACAAAAGGGCTATGATGGGGAGGATCATTCGGAGGAAGCGGCCCGGTCTCTCTCCCGGCAGGGCGTTGGTGGCGAGACACCCCAATCCCGAAAAAAGGAGAAGGGAAAAGAGAACGATCACGGTCGCGTAAAGAGGATGGCCCAGAAAGAGGATCCATTTCTCCAGGAGAGCCACCTCACAGAGCATGAAACCCGTTCCCAGGCATCCAAAATAGACGAGCCCGGCTACTGTCACGGAATTCACGACCGGCTTCCCCCGGAGAAGGGTGAGGGGGAGAATCAGGAAAAGGCCGCAAAAGAGTCCGGAGAAGAGACAAAGAACAAGAAAAATAGTGACAAAGGGCGGCGCACTTTCACCTTTCAATATCTGACCCAGGTAGTAAGAGAAGTTTTCCCAGCGGAAGGTCTTGTAAAAAAATGGGCGATCGTCCGTCGCAGAAGAGAGATCGAAAGGGGAAGCGCGGACAAGGGCAATCCTGGTATCTTTCTTTAGAGCACGAGCGTACAGGGAGTCCTCCTGCCCCGGCCGATAGAGCAGGCGGAACTGCTTCTCTGCGATTTTGTGGAGAAGAAGTCCGATCTCCTTTGGTGAGAAGGGTTTTTTTCTGAAAAGGAATACGGAAAGCATTCCGCTTTGCGCCACCAGGCAGCAGGACCGGGTGTCGTCCATTCCCCGACCGGCCATCGCTTCGTTGAATGTGCCGCACAGTTTGATTCCCTGAAAGCGGTTGTCTTTTTCCCAGCGGTTGATCGCCAGGATTCCGTTGTCGGAGAGATGATTCAGGTACTCCTCAAAGGCTTCCACCGTATAGAGATAGTTTTCTGAGAGGGTATAGGCGCCGCCGGCGCCGGCGGTCCAACTGTCCACCAGAGGTATGTGCACAAGATCGAACCTCTCCCCTGAGCGGTTGAGGTAATGGCGGCCTTCTCCGCATATCGCCTCCACCCGAGGTTTCCGATAGAGATCCCCGGAAAAGTGGCGGAATCTTTCTTTGACCAGGTTCATGACGACCGGATTCAACTCCACCGCCTTGACGGACCTGCTTCCGTTTCTCAATGCCGCCTGAACGTCCATGCCTCCCCCTGCGCCTATGACGATCGTTTTCGGCTCATGGAGCAGAGTGTACGGGAGACTTGCGGGCAAATAGTCCAGGAAATCCAGATTCGGGCCGGAGGGGGATTCCTCGACAATCGCCGTGAAAGCATCCCCATCCAGAGTAATCCCAATCTGGGGCGGAATCTTTCCGGAAAAGGTCGGGCTAAGCCCCCAGGACGTGGAAGGGAGTGGAGCGAAAACATCCACTCTGGCAAGGGAAGACCATAGGCTCAGCAAAATGTCCGCTCTGGGTGTCGCCTGATTCATATAGTAGTAAAGAGCTTTGGTGGAGGGAATTCGTATCTGTCGCTGTGCTTGTGAAGCGCCGTACGCCCCGCTCCAGCTCCCTACAAGGAGGCCGGCGCAGCCGATGCAGGCTTTCTTTATCAAGGAGGGGCCCGGGAAAGCGAGCGCAGCAAGGAGCCCCAATGCGCTGCTCGCGAGCAGCGTGCCTGCTGCACCGCAATAGGAGAGGGCCCATGGCGCCAGAATACAGCCCGCCGCCGTTCCCACCAGATCCCAGGAATACAGTTTGCTGAAGGAAAACTCCTGGCAGGAAAGGGCTGCCGACAATGTGACTCCTCCGAGAAAGAACGGCGCCAGAATGGATAGATAGAACCATGCCGTGTGCAAAAAGTCGGTCATGCTTCTTAATGCGAACTGGTCTGCCGTGAAGGAGCAAATCTGTTGTGCGCAGAGGGGGATGGAAAGGGCGAATGCGCCGGCATACCATGAAAGATAGGCGCCCCTGTTCCAGGTCGGAAAGGCATACAGGAAAGCTCCTCCTGCACCCAGACCCAGCATGGCGATGCCCACACTCATAAAGGCGAAATGATACCAGAGAGAAATCGAAAAAATCCTGGTAAGGGCGATCTCAAGGGCGAGTATTCCGGATGCCACCAGAAACACTCCCACAAGGAGGCCGAAAGGCGCCCGATCGGAGCTGTTTTTTCCTGTACCGTCCATCCAATGCGGATCTTAGCCATCCTGCCTGAAAGTCCTGCAGAAGGAGTCCCCGCCATGTTGGCCAATAGTACTCACATAAGAGGTGAGCATCTTGCCGGACAAAGAACTTGACCCATCGAAACCGGATCGGAGAATACAGCCCAGAGTGAAAGCCGCGCCCAGGGTCAGATATCGCCTGGGGGGAACCGACACCTGGCAGGAGGCTGAGATTCGGGACTTGAGCGTGGAAGGAGTCCGCATGTGGGCGCCCACAGCCCTTCGCGACAACGTTCGGATCACCATCCAGATCGAGATGCTGCATATCGCCCCTCCTTTTGTTTTTTCCGGAACGGTTATCTGGGGAAAGGAGGAAGGGGGAGGGCGAACCTATGGGGTAAGATTCACCGAGCCTCCGCCCTTTGACCTGAATGTGCTGAAAAGCTATTTGGCGCCATACCTCACGAAATAGTGGACAGGCTTTCTTCCATCTACGTAATTTCCGCATTTCTCCTGGGTGCCTTGCACGCACTGGAGCCAGGCCATGGCAAGACACTCGTTGCGGCTTATCTGGTGGGGAACCGCCGCAAGATCCTGGATGCGGTCCTTCTCGGAGTCGTGGTCACGTTCACGCACACATTCAGCATCATCTGTCTCGCTTTGGCGGCAAAGCTTCTTTCTTCCACCCTCAGCACTCAGACCCTGGTGAAAGGTCTTGAGATCGCTGCATCCCTTCTCATCATGGCGGTAGCCTGCTGGCTGTTCTTCAGGGGAGAGAACCATTCTCACAGCCACGGTCACTCTCACAATCATTGCGATCCCCACAACCATGAGCACCCTCACAACCACGATCATCCGGATCAGCAGAGCCTTTGCGCATCACCGGCCACTCAGGACCGCGAAAAGTCTGGTAAAGGGTTCCTCGAACTTCTGGCCCTGGGTATCTCAGGCGGAATGGTGCCATGTCCGGCCGCAATGGCGGTGCTCCTGACCTCGGTGGCTGCGGGTCACATGACGGGCGGCCTTTTTTATGTTCTGGTCTTCAGCGCCGGGTTGGGATGTGTGCTGACCCTGATCGGAATCTTTTTCGTGAAACTGGCTCCCCTTGCGGAACGTTTCCTGGGGGCGGCCAATTTCGGCAGCCGCGTGGGACGGTTTACCCCGATTCTGATATTGCTGGTGGGGATTCTCACTTTGGGCAAGGCATTGTTTGGCGCCGGAGGACATTGACCCCAATTCACCACAGAGAGATCAGAGAACCTTGCGGCCTTGTTCCTTTGGGCGCTACAGTTGGAGGTCCACAATTTGTCCTTCCAGCACGAAAGGAAAGTTGCCGTCATTGATTGCCGCTGTTACCAGCTCTACGATGTATGGGTCGAACTGACTCCCTGCCCCGTTTTTCAACTCCTCGATCGCGTGCTCCACAGTCAACGCCGGTCTGTATGAACGATTTGAGGTCATCGCATCAAAGCAGTCCGCAACGGTTATGATTCTTGCTTCCCATGGTATATTCTCTCCCGCCAGGCTGTCGGGATAGCCGTTTCCATTGTACCACTCGTGATGGTGGAGCACCCCTGAAGTGATCGGCAATATTTGCTTCAACGGGGTGATGATCTGGGCGCTCCATACGGGATGCTTTTTCATGGTGTTGTATTCCTCGACAGTGAGGGCTCCGGGCTTGTTCAGGATCGCCTCGGAGACGCCGATCTTTCCCACATCATGCAGGAGGCCCGCCTCTTTTATCAAACGCGCTTTTGCCAGATCCACCTCCAACAGCCGGGCAATCTTGAAGGAGGAGGCCGCGACCCTGCCTGAATGGCCCGCCGTATACCTGTCCCGGGCATCAATGGCGGCAGCCAGGGAACGGATGGTGGCCAAAAGGAGCTCTTTGTTCTGATCCTGAAGAATCGCATTCTGTATGGCTACCGCTGCCTGACTGGCTATTGTGGCAAGCCATTCCTGGTCCTCTTTGCTGTATCCCTGGGAATTCAGCCGCTCTCCCAGGCAAAGGAACCCGATGAGTCGCTCCTTTACCACAAGGGGAATCCAGATCTTCGAAGGGAACCCCTGAATCTTGTTCCTGTATTCGTGAAAAAAAGGCCTCCAGATCCCATCCACTTGCTCCGGGTGCAGGTTCCTGGGTTCTTTCACGATATCTCTTTCGAGGAAGACATTCAGGGAAAGAGTGAATGGGTCGGAGGAGGCGGGGGAAAACCCCTTGAAGCTCCGGAGATCGAGGGTCGAATCCTGAGTTTGAAGGAGAACCGCTCCTGACCTGGCGCCCATGAGTCCCATGCAGTTGTAAAGAGCGAGATTCAGGCGATTTTCCAGAGTCTGATCGGAGACCAATTCCTTGGCAACCTCAAAAGAAGTAGCCAACTGGAACGCCTTGCGCTCAAGCTCGGTTTGAGCCTTCTCCAGTTCCCCTATAAGGTTCTTGCTGAGCGAATCGTACTTGTCCCCCACGGCGGGCGCACTACCTCCAACGCTGATACACCCTTTGGAATTCCAGAAGCATGTCCGGATTCCTCCAGTTTTTCCGTCATATCCGCATATTTGGGCCTCATTGATGTACTCTATGTCGGGCCGGTCACACGATGAAAAAAGATGTCCCGACTCACGGAGGGATCGAAGCAGGCTTCAAGATGAATCCTGGCGCCGCGGCTGACTGCCAGCGGCGGCATTGCCTGTATCACCTGGCCTGCCCAGGACTTGGGCTGCACAGGCGCAAAAGGAGAAGTGCTTATGGTTGTCAGCTCATCGAGCCTGGCTTTGAAAAACATCGCTGTTCCACTATGGGTACCTGATCTCCTGGCTTGAAGGACCAGTTCTTTCCTGAAAGGCGCCTCCCTGGGCAGGCGGAGGAGATCGAACATCCGGATACAAGCTTCATCAGTGAGAATTCGCTCACCTGATCTCAAAGGGGAAGTCGGCTCCATTCCCCCTACATTTCTGTGGAACTTTTCTTTCTCCAGCGATTGAATCACGGATTCCCTGTAATGGTCGGCAATTGAAGAAAGATCCAGACCATACACCTCGCTGAAACGCTCCACCACAGCCGTGTGCTCTTCGGCGCGCAAGTAGCGCTCCTCAAGGAGATCGGATTCGATCCCCGCCACCCAAAGGGAGAAATGGCTTGGCATAGTCGTTCCACCGGGTTTCAGAAAACGGGATACGCCGTCACTGAGAGTTGGAATCAGCCTTTCCTCAAGCGGATTTATTCCGATAATTTCAGAATAAATCAGGTCCACTTTTTCTGGAAGCTCCGCATCTGTTGAGTTTCCAGGAATCAGGGTTATGACTTCTTGCAGCCCGTTGGCCTTTGTTATTTCACGGGCCACAGAAATAATGGCGCTCTCCTCTATGGCATACACGTGTTTTGCCCCTGCGATCGCGGCAAAACAGGCCAGAATACCTGTCCCACATCCGATTTCAAGAACGGTTTTTCCGCGCACGTTCCTGCTGATTGCCTCTCTGTATGCCGAGGTTCTGGTATAATCCCACAGCATGCGGACATGAGTCGCCACATCTCCGAACCATCGCGGCGCCAAAGTACGGTCCCTATGGTTCTCGGGTATCAGGATGCCACAGCGAACCAGCTTTGATAAGGTTTCTTCCATTTTCTGTCGGAGTACCTGGAAAGGTAACGCTCTATGGCCTTGCCCTGTTCCGTAAAAAGCTTGAACTGATCAAGAAGAGGTATGACATCCGCGCTCAATCTTATGCTGTTCCGGTTCATGGAAGCCTGTGCGAACAGTTGGCCTTCCTCGTTCCACTTCAGGGAGAGATCCCCGGTGAGCCTGAGCTTCGTCTTGCGATTCAGCAGATTCTTTGGTGAAACAATCGTTTTTCCCATCTTGTCCTGCGAGTTCTGCAAGAAATTGGGGGTTCCTCCCTTAGTCTAGTTGCCCCTGATAAAATCGCTTTCAGCGGAGGTCGCCCCTCTCTGATCGGAGATGAGATCTCCTCCTCGGCGGATCTCCCCCTATTTTCGCTCAGGAGACCTTTGCGA